>JADZDA010000038.1 GCA_020851255.1 Burkholderiales bacterium
AGGCCGGCGAGCAGCAGCGCGACCGCGCCACCCGGACCGGCGTCCTCGTAGCCCTTCTCGGTGATGGTCAGCGTGACCAGCCGGGTGTCCGACGAGGCGATCCGCGCGACGACGGCCGCGGGCGACTCGGGCGCGACCAGCATCCGCCTCAGGGCCCCGACCACCCGCACCCGGGTGCCCGCGCCGTCGCGCACCAGGAGCGCGTACAGCCCGTGCTGCGGCGCCAGCGCGTCGCGCATCGCCGGCCGGACCAGGCTCACGCCGCACACCCCCCAGCGCGGATCGCCGGCGCCCAGCAGATCGTCGAAGGCGACCGCCTGGTGCGCGCGGTGGAAGTTGCCCACGCCCAGGTGGACGACGCCGACCGTCGCCCGCGCGCGGTCGTAGGCCGGACGCGCGACGTCCGCGGGCAGCGACGCCAGCGTCGCGTCGGACAGGCGGACCGTCTCGGCGCGCACGGCGCGACGTCAGCGCAGCGCCGGCCGCAGCGCCGCGGCCGGATCGCCCCAGGACTGGTTCGGCACCAGCGGGTACCAGCCCGGACGCCCCGGGTCGCGGTCGTACGGGTAGCCGCCGAGCGAGCGGTACAGCTCGTGGTCCTGCGCGAGCTTGTCCCGGTCGAGCTCCACCCCCAGCCCGGGCGCGCGCGGCACCTCGATGCGCCCGTCGACGTAGCGCATCTTGCCCCCGACGATCACGTCGTCCCGCAGGTGGTGGTAGTGCGCGTCGGCCGAATAGCCGAGGTTCGGCACGACCGCGCCGAGGTGCAGCATCGTCGCGAGCTGCACGCCGAGCTCGCCCGACGAGTGCACCGCGACGCCCAGCCCGAAGGTCTCGCACACGCCCGCCGCCTTGATGCACGGCCGGATGCCGCCCCAGAACGTGGTGTCCAGCAGGATCACGTCGACCGCTCGCTGCGCGACGTTGGCCGCGAGCTGCTCGAAGTTGACCACGACGGTGTTGGTCGCCGTCGGGATCCGGACGAACTCGCGCAGGCGGGACAGCTGCGGCATCCCCCAGACCGGGTCCTCGAAGAAGTCGTTGTTCAGCCCTTCGATGCCGCGGCCGAACGCGATCGCGTCGGCGAGCGACCATGCGCAGTTCGGGTCGTGCCGCAGCGCGTCGCCGGGCATCGCCGCCGCCAGTGCGCGGTAGCACTCGAGCTCGTGCATCGGGGGGAACACCCCGCCCTTGATCTTGTGCGAGCGAAAGCCGTGCTCCGCCTTCAGCGCCCGCGCGTGCGCGACCAGCTGCTCGGGCGTGCGGACCTCGCCCTCGCCGGTCCCGGGGTCCGGATAGCGGAAGAACAGGTAGCTCGCGAAGTCCACCGCGTCGCGGACGCGGCCGCCGAGCAGGTCGCACACCGGGACGCCGAGCTTGCGCCCGATGATGTCCAGGCACGCGAACTCGAGCGCCGCATGCATCTGGGTGCGGTTGTTGTAGAGGCTCGCCGTCGGGTTGCAGATCGCGTAGCGCATCGCCTCGAGACGGAACACGTCGTGCCCCTTCAGCAGCGGCAGCAGCCCTTCGACCGCGGCCGTCGCGCTCTCGCCGCCGCCGCCGAACTCGCCGAGCCCGACGTAGCCGTCGTCGGTCTCGACCTCGACCAGCGTCCGCACGAAGCGCCCCCAGTGCGCACCGTTGCTGTGACGCAGCGGCGCCTCGAGGGGCACCGTGACGGGGGTCGCGCGGATGCGGGCGATGCGGGTCATGCGGGTCTCCTCGGTCGGGGCGCCGCGCTCAGGCGCGGCGGGCCGCCGGCGGCGCGGCGTCGGTGTCGATGAAGTAGTGGGCGTTCTCCTCGGCGATGTTCGCGATCGACTCGAACACCGTGCCGAGGTGCGCCCGCATCGCCTGCGCGGCGCCCGCGCCGTCGCCCTCGAGCACCCGGTCGGCGATCGCCCGGTGCTCGTTCATCCGCAGCCTCGAGCGCGCCGGGCTCTCGAGCGACAGCCGCCGCACCCGGTCGAGCTGGGCCTTGGCGGAGTGGATCACCTGCCAGGCGCTCGCGTGCCCCGCGCACTCGGCGAGCAGCTCGTGGAGCGCCTCGTCGACGCGGAAGAACCCGGCGGCGTCGCGTGCGGCGATCGCGCGGCGCTGCGCGGACAGGTTGTCGCGGATCCGGACGCGGGCCGCGGCGTCGAGCCGCGCGGCCGCGAGCTCGACGATCCGGCACTCCAGGGTCTCGCGCACGAAGTGGTTGTCGCGCACGACGCGCAGGTCGATCCGCGCGACGAAGGTGCCGACCTGCGGCACCACCTCGAGCAGGCCCTCCTCGGCCAGGCGCTTGAACGCCTCGCGCACGGGCGTTCGCGACACGCCGTAGGCCTCCCCGAGCCGCACCTCGGACAGCGCCTCGCCGGGCCGCAGCGTCGTGGAGACGATGCGGTCGCGCAGGTCGCGGTACAGCGAAGGCACCAGCGAGGGCTCGCGCTGCACGAGACCCGGACCACGCGGGGTGCGGGACATGTATACTAGTGTACAGGTTCGGGGGCCGGCCCGCCTACCCGTCCGGGGCGACTTGCGGTACCGTTGCCCGCTCGCGTTCCGGAACCGGACGCACCAGGAGGAGACCGATGCTCGAGTGCCAGGTCCACGGCGCGCAAGACCTGCGTGTGGTCGACGTGCCCACGCCCCAGCCGGGTCCCGGCGAGGTGCTGCTGCGGCTCGGCGCCGCCGGCATCTGCGGCTCGGACATGCACTACTACTTCCACGGCCGCAACGGCAGCTTCGTGATCCGCGAGCCGCTGGTGCCCGGCCACGAGGCGTCGGCGACCGTCGCGGCCACCGGGGCCGGCGTCACCCGCGTGAAGGCCGGCGACCGCGTCGCGGTCAACCCCTCGAGGCCCTGCGGCCGCTGCGCCGGCTGCCGCGAGGGGCGCGAGAACCTGTGCGCGAACATGCGCTTCCTCGGCAGCGCGAGCGTGTTCCCGCACATGCACGGCACGTTCCGCGAGTTCTTCCTGATGCCCGAGTCGCAGTGCGTGCCGGTCGCCACCGACGTGTCGCTCGCCGAGATCGCGATGTCCGAGCCCTTCTCGATCGCGCTGCACTCGGCCCACCGCGCCGGCAACCTGCTCGGCAGGCGCGTGCTGATCACCGGCTCCGGCACGATCGGCTGCATGATGACGCTCGCCGCGAAGCTCGGCGGCGCCGCGCACGTCGCGATCACCGACGTCGTCGACCATCCGCTCGCGGTCGCGCGGCAGGTGGGGGCCGACGCCACCGTGCGCACCGACCTGCTGCCCGGCGACGGCCGCCTGTCCGACGTGGTCGGCGAGCCGGACGTCGCCTTCGAGGTCTCGGGCGCGCCGTCCGCGCTGGCCGCGTGCCTCGAGACCGTGCGCCGGGGCGGCATCGTCGTGCAGGTCGGCACGCTGCCGCCGGAAGGCGTGCACCTGAACGCCAACCTGATCATGGCCCGCGAGCTCGACGTGCGCGGCTCGTTCCGGTTCGCGGACGTGTTCGAGCACTCGGTGCGCTCGATCGCCGAGCGCCGCGTCGACGTGCGGCCGGTGCTGTCCGGCGTGCATCCGCTCACCGACGCGGTCCGCGCGATCACGCTGGCCCGCGACAAGACCGTCAGCATGAAGGTCCAGCTCGGCCCCGGCGCCTGAGTCCGGGCCCGTCCGTTCCCCGTCACCCGTCCCGCACCACCCCGACTTCCGGAGGAGACCCATGAAGCTGTTCGCGACGATCCTGACCGCGGCCGCCGCGCTCGCGCTGCCGGCCGCGCCCGCCCTGGCCCAGACCAAGCTCAAGTGGGCGCACGTCTACGAGGTCTCGGAGCCCTACCACACGGAGTCGGTGTGGGCGGCCGAGGAGATCAAGAAGCGCACGAACGGCAAGTTCGACATCCAGGTGTTCCCGGCCTCCTCGCTCGGCAAGGAGACCGACATCAACCAGGGCATGACCCTGGGCACCGTCGACATGATCATCAGCGGCCCGTCGTTCGCGGCCCGCAGCTTCCCGCGCATCGGCGTCGCCTACTATCCGTTCATCTTCCGCGATGCGGCGCACCAGGCGGCCTACGCGAAGAGCCCGGTCTTCAGGGAGCTCGCCGCCGAGTACCAGAAGAAGACCGGCATCGTGATGACCGCCTACACGTACTACGGCGCGCGGCACACCACTTCGAACCGGGCGTTCACCGACTGCGCCGGCATGAAGGGCCTGAAGATCCGGGTGCCCGACGTGCCGGCCTACACGGCGACGCCCAAGGCCTGCGGGGCCAATCCGACGCCGATCGCCTTCGCCGAGGTTTACCTCGCGCTGCAGAACGGCACGGTCGAGGCGCAGGAGAACCCGCTGACGACCATCGAGGCGAAGAAGTTCTACGAAGTGCAGAAGGCGATCATGATGACTTCGCACATCGTCGACGGACTGACCACGCAGATCGCTCCGCACGTCTGGAACAAGCTGAGCGACGCCGAGAAGCAGATGTTCACCGATGTGACCCGTGAAGCCGCGGCGCGGGCGACCGACAAGATCAAGAAGCGCGAAGCCGAACTGGCCGACGAGTTCCGCAAGAAGGGACTCCAGGTCCTGCAGGTGAACCGGCAGAGCTTCGTCGACGCGGTGCTCAAGGGCACGACGCCCGAGTCGATGGGTTTCTCGCGCGCCGACTACGATCGGATCGTCGCGATCAAGTAACGCAATTGGGGTCAGACTCGAATTCCCGGCAGGGCGGCGGACCCGCCGGCGCGCTGGAAATTCGAGTCTGACCCCAATTGTCTCCATCCCGATTTCCCGACCCTGATCCCCCCGACGCCGATGACCGGAGCCGCCCCCCCCGCTGAATCGGCCGCCGGAGCTCCGGTCCTCGACGCGTCCGGTCATTTCCACGCGACCGACGCGCCGATCGACGTCTCGCAGTACCGGTTCGAGGACTGGTTCGCCTTCGGCGTGTTCTGGCTGCTCGCGCTCGACGTGTTCTACCAGTTCTTCACGCGCTACGTGCTCGCCGACTCGGCGGCGTGGACCGAGGAGATCGCGCGCTATCTGCTGATCGTCGTCGTGTTCATCGGCGCGTCCATGGGCGTGCGGCGCAATACGCACATCCACGTCGAATTCCTCTACCGCTACCTGCCCGCGAAGGCCGGGCGCGCGATGTCCACCGCGGTCGACGGGGTCCGCGTCGCGTTCCTCGGCTACGCCACGTACCTGACGAGCCTGCTCATCCCGAAGATGAACAACCTCAAGATGACGGTCATCGACGTGCCGATGAGCGTGATCTACTCGTTCGTGATGGCCGGGTTCGCGCTGATGACCTTCCGCGCGGTCCAGGTGGCGATCCGGCACTGGCGCCGCGGCTGGAGCGTGCTCGAGCGTCCCGGGGAGTCGGAAGCGTGATCGCGACGTCCTCGCGCGGGCTGCCGGTCCACGCCATCGTGCGGAGGCCGCCGTGAACAGCCTGCTGCTCGGCGGCTTCCTCGCGGTCATGATGACCGGCGTGCCGATCGCGATCGCGATGTGCATCGCGTCGCTGCTCTACATCTGGGCGTCGGGGTCGATCCCGCCGCTGACGGTCGTCCACCGGATGGTCGGCGGCGTCGACAGCTTCCCGCTGCTCGCGGTGCCGTTCTTCATCCTCGCCGGCAACCTGATGAACTCGGCCGGGATCACGAACCGGATCTACAACTTCGCGCTGGCGCTGGTCGGTTGGCTCAAGGGCGGCCTGGGCCACGTCAACGTCGTGGGCAGCGTCGTGTTCGCCGGCATGTCCGGCACCGCGGTCGCCGACGCGGGCGGACTGGGCACGATCGAGATCAAGGCGATGAAGGACCACGGCTACCCCGCCGAATTCGCCGTCGGCATCACCGCCGCCTCGTCGACGCTGGGACCGATCATCCCGCCGTCCCTGCCGATGGTGATCTACGGCGTGCAGGCCAACACGTCGATCGGCAAGCTGTTCGCCGCCGGCTTCCTGCCCGGCGCGATGATGGCGCTGTTCATGATGCTGATGGTCGCGTACTACGCGCACGCGCGGAAGTACGGCGCCGACATCGCGTTCTCCTGGCGGCGGATGGGCGGCGCGTTCTTCGAGCTGGGGTTCGTCGCGCTGACGACGCTCGCGCTCTACTTCCTCTGGTCGGCCGAGGCCGAATCGATGGGCGGCTTCGTCCGCTTCGGCGTCCCGCTGATCGCGGTGTGCGTCGCCGACCGGGTCTTCAAGTTCGACGCCTTCATGGCGCTGCTCACGCCGGTGATCCTGATCGGCGGCATGGCGAGCGGCCTGTTCACGCCGACCGAGGCCGCGGTCGCCGCGGTGGCCTGGGCGCTGTTCCTCGGGTTCGTCTGGTACCGGACGCTTTCGTGGCGGATGTTCGTCAAGGTCTCGATGGACACGATCGAGACGACCGCGGTGGTCCTGTTCATCGTCGCGTCCGCCTCGATCTTCGCCTGGGTGCTGACGACGACTCGCGTGACCGACGCGATCGGCGCCTGGGTCCTGTCGATCTCGGACAACCCGTTCGTCTTCCTGCTGCTCGCGAACCTGTTCCTGCTGTTCGTCGGCTGTTTCATGGAGACGATCGCCGCGATCACGATCCTCGTGCCGGTGTTCATGCCGATCATCGCCAAGCTCGGCATCGATCCGGTGCACTTCGGCCTGGTCATGGTGCTGAACCTGATGATCGGCCTGCTCACGCCGCCGGTGGGGATGGTTCTGTTCGTGCTGCAGAAGGTCGCCCGGATCTCGTTCGAGGCGACGGTCAAGGCGATCCTGCCGTGGATGTTGCCTCTGCTGGTCACGCTGGCGATCGTTACCTACTGGCCGTCGGGTGTGCTCTGGCTGCCGTCGGTGCTGTTCCCCAAGTGAGCCGGATCGCGGGCGTCGAGATCTACCAGGTCGACCTCGAACCGAAGGTCGTCCGGACCGACGCGATCCAGGCGTTCGTCCGCCAGGAGACGCCGATCGTGCGGATCACCTGCGACGACGGCGCGCAGGGCGTGGGCTACACCTACACGATCGGAACCGGGGGTTCGTCGGTCTTCTCGCTGCTGCGCGACCATCTCGCGCCGCGGCTCCTCGGCCAGGACGCGGATCGGATCGAGGCGGTCTGGAAGGATCTCTATTTCCACACGCACGCGACCGCGGTCGGCGCGATCACCAGTCTCGCGCTGGCGGCGATCGACACCGCGTTGTGGGACCTGCGCTGCCGACGCGCCGGGCTGCCGCTGTGGAGGGCCGCCGGCGGGGCCCATGCACGCGTGCCGACGTACACGACCGAGGGCGGCTGGCTGCAGCTTTCGACGCCGGAACTCGTCGGGCAGGCGGTCGAGGCCAAGCGGGCGGGTTTCCGCGGCGCCAAGATCAAGGTCGGCAAGCCGCACGTGTCGGAGGACGTCGAGCGGCTCGCGGCAGTGCGCGCCGCGGTCGGCGGCGTCTTCGAGCTGATGGTCGACGCGAACCAGGGATTCACCGTGTCCGAGGCGATCCGGCGCGCCCACGCGTACGATCCGTTCGGACTCGCCTGGCTCGAGGAGCCGCTGCCCGCCGAGGACCTGGGCGGCCACGTCGAACTCGCGCGCGAGGCGCCGATGCCGCTCGCCGTCGGCGAGTCGATCTACTCGATCCAGCATTTCCGCGAATACCTGGAACGCGACGCGTGTTCGATCGTCCAGGTCGACTGCGCGCGGATCGGCGGGATCACGCCCTGGCTCAAGGTCGCGCACCTCGCCGAGAGCTTCGGCGTCGCGGTCTGCCCGCACTTCCTGATGGAATTGCACGTCTCGCTCGCCGCCGCCGTGCCCAACGGCGCCTGGGTCGAGTACATCCCGCAGCTCGACGAGCTGACGACGTCGCGCCTGGTCGTGCAGGACGGCTGCGCGGTGCCGCCGGACACGCCCGGGCTCGGCATCGACTGGGACTACGCCGCGATCGAGCGGCGGGCGGTCGCGCGCGCGGCGCTGCGCCGCTGACCGCCGATCCGGAGACACGCCATGCTGACCCGCGCTTCCCTCACCATCCGGCTCCATCCGAACGACGATGTCGTCATCGCGCGCACGCAGCTCGTCTCCGGCACGCGGATCGCCGGGGAGAACGTCACGGTCGCCGGCCTCGTCCCCCCGGGCCACAAGATCGCCACGCGCGCCATCCGTGCCGGCCAGCCGGTGCGCCGCTACGACCAGATCATCGGCTTCGCGTCGCGCGACATCGCGCCCGGCGAGCACGTGCACCTCAATAACCTCGCGATGGGGAGCTTCGAGCGCGACTACGCGTACGGCGCCGACGCGAAGCCGACGGCGTACGTCCCGCAGCCGGCGACGTTCCGGGGCATCGTCCGCGCCGACGGTCGAGTCGCCACGCGCAACTACCTCGGCATCCTGTCGACGGTGAACTGCTCGGCGACGGTCGCCCAGGCGATCGCCGATCGCGTCACCGCGTCCGGTGCGCTCGGGCGCTACCCCAACGTCGACGGCGTCGTCGCGCTGACGCACGGCTCGGGCTGCGGGATGGACACGCACGGCGAGGGCATGACGCTACTGCGCCGGACGCTCGGCGGTTACGCGCGGCACGCGAACTTCGCCGGCGTGCTGATCGTGGGCCTGGGCTGCGAGGCGAACCAGGTTTCGTCGCTGCTCGGCGCGGAGTCGCTCGCCGAAGGGCCGCTCCTGCGCACGTTCAGCATCGAGGACACCGGCGGCTCCGCGAAGACGGTCGCGCGCGGAGTGGCGATGATCGAGGAGATGCTGCCGCACGCGAACGCTGTCGAGCGCGAGCCGGTGCCGGCCGCGCACATCGTCGTCGGCCTGCAATGCGGCGGCTCCGACGGCTACTCGGGGATCACCGCGAACCCGGCGCTCGGTGCCGCGGTCGACCTGCTGGTGCGCCACGGCGGCACCGCGATCCTGTCGGAGACCCCGGAGATCTACGGCGCCGAGCACCTGCTCACGCGCCGCGCGGTGTCGCGCGCGGTCGGCGAGAAGCTGGTCGCGCGCATCCGCTGGTGGGAGACGTACACCAGGCGTGAAGAAGGCGAGATGAACAACAACCCGTCGCCGGGCAACAAGGCCGGCGGACTCACGACGATCCTCGAGAAGAGCCTGGGCGCGGTCGCCAAGGGCGGGACGACCAACCTGGTCGACGTCTACGAGTACGCGCAGGCCGTGACCGCGAAGGGGTTCGTCTACATGGACACGCCCGGCTACGATCCGGTGTCGGCGACCGGGCAGGTCGCCGGCGGCGCGAACCTGATCTGCTTCACCACCGGGCGCGGTTCCGCGTACGGCTGCGCGCCGGCGCCTTCGCTCAAGCTCGCGACCAACTCCGCGCTGTGGGCGAAGCAGGAGGAGGACATCGACTTGAACTGCGGGGAGATCGCCGACGGCAGCGCGACCGTCGATCAGGTCGGTCGCCGGCTGTTCGATCTCCTGCTCGCGACCGCGTCCGGCGATCGCACCAAGAGCGAAACGCACGGCTACGGCCAGAACGAATTCGGGCCCTGGCAACTGGGCGCCGTGATGTAGCCGGGCGATCGTTCCCGGTCACCGAATCCCCGGAGTCGACGACGACATGACGAAGCCGAAGCAACCGATCCGCGCGCGCGCCAAGCCGCGCAAGCTCCGTTCCGCAGGCTGGTTCGATAGCGGTGGCCGCGACGATTTCGTCCACCGCTCGTGGATGAAGAACCAGGGATTCCCCCACGACCTCTTCATCGGGAAGCCGGTGATCGGCATCTGCAACACCTGGTCCGAGGTGACGCCCTGCAACGCGCACTTCCGCGAACTCGCCGAGCACGTCAAGGCCGGCGTGCTCGAGGCCGGCGGCTTCCCGCTCGAGTTCCCGGTGATGAGCCTGGGCGAGCCGGTGATGCGGCCGACGACGATGCTGTTCCGCAACCAGGTCGCGATGGACGTCGAGGAATCGATCCGCGCGAACCCGTTCGACGGCGTCGTGCTGATGATGGGCTGCGACAAGACGACGCCGGCGCTCCTGATGGGCGCCGCGTCCTGCGACCTGCCGACGATCGGCATCTCCGGCGGCCCGATGCTCAACGGCAAGTTCCGCGGCGAGGACGTCGGATCGGGCACGCTGACCTGGCAGTTGACCGCGAAGCTCAAGACCGGCGAGTTCAAGGAAGAGGACATGATCGAGGCGGAGGCGTGCCAGTCGCGCTCCGCCGGCCATTGCATGACCATGGGCACCGCGTCGACGATGGCGTCGATGGTCGAGGCGCTGGGCATGGGCCTGCCGACCCACGCCGCGATCCCGGCCGTCGATTCGCGCCGCAAGGTCCTCTGCCGGATGGTCGGCCGCCGGATCGTCGAGATGGTGCGCGAGGACCTGCGCATCTCCAGGATCCTGACCAAGGCCGCGTTCGAGAACGCGATCATGGTCAACGGCGCGATCGGCGGATCGACCAACGCGGTCGTCCACCTGCTCGCGATCGCCGGGCGGCTCGGCGTGAAGCTCACGCTCGACGACTGGGACCGCCTCGGGCGCGAGATCCCCTGCCTGGTCAACCTGATGCCGTCGGGGAAGTACCTGATGGAGGATTTCTACTACGCGGGCGGCCTGCCCGTGGTGATCCGCGAGATCGGCGAGCACCTGCACAAGGACGCGCTGACCGTGAACGGCCGGTCGATCTGGGAGAACTGCAAGGACGCGGTCAACTACGACGCGAAGGTGATCACGCCGGTCGGCAAGCCGTTCAAGCGGCAGGGCGGCATCGCGGTGCTGCGCGGCAATCTCGCGCCGAACGGCGCGGTGCTCAAGCCCTCGGCCGCGACGCCGAAGTTGATGAAGCACAAGGGCCGCGCGGTCGTCTTCAAGGACATCGACGACCTGCACGCGCGCATCGACGACCCGAAGCTCGACGTGAAGGCCGACGACGTGCTGGTGCTGCAGAACTGCGGGCCCAAGGGCTATCCCGGCTTCCCCGAGGTCGGCAACTTCGCGCTGCCGGCGAAGCTCCTCAAGGCCGGCGTCACCGACATGGTGCGCATCTCCGATGCGCGGATGTCCGGCACCGCCTACGGCACCGTCGTGCTGCACACCGCGCCCGAGGCCGCGGTCGGCGGGCCGCTCGCGCTGGTGCAGACCGGCGACACGATCGAGCTCGACGTCGCCAGGCGCCGGCTGGTGCTGCACGTCTCCGACGACGAACTCGCCGCGCGCCGCGCGAAGTGGAAGGCGCCCAAGCCCCACGCCGACCGCGGCTGGGTCAAGCTCTACTGCGACACCGTCCAGCAGGCCGACCAGGGCGTCGACTGCGATTTCCTCGTCGGCGCGTCCGGGGCGGCGGTGGGCAGGCCGAGTCACTGACGCGCTCCGCGGGGCGGCCCCGGCGCGGGGATCGCGGACTTGCGCGCCGGCGGCAACCGCGCCACAATGACAATGTCATATTTGTCATCCGCCGGTGCCGACAGGTTTGCCGGCCGGTCCCGCCATGGCCCAGCGTCCCGTGTCTCGCGTGCTCGCCGTCGTCACCTGCGTGGCGGCGCTCGGCGCGCCGACGGTCGCCGCACACACCGCCACCACCGTCTGGTCGCTCGCGCCGGCCGCGGGTCGCGCCGCGAATCAGGTTGGCTCGACGGTTCAGGTCGACGGCATCCGCTGGCTCGGCCGCGACGCCCCCGACGCGACGACGCTGCTCGGCCTCGCGTTCGCGGGACCTGAGATCCGGCCGCTCTCGATCGTCAGCGCGACGCTGACGATCACCGCGCTGCGCGGCCGCGGTCCGGTGGCCGGCGAGGTTCGCGCCGAATTGAACCCGGTGCCGCTGCCGTTCGGGCCGGCGGCGAACATCGCCTCGCGCCCGACCTTCGCCGCTGCGTCCTCGATCTCCGCGCCGTCCTGGCCGCGCGGCGCGATGCAGCGCTTCGACGTGACCAACGCGGTTCGCGCCGCATTCGCGCAGGGGCCGCGATCGTCCCTCGCGCTGATCGCGGCGGCGAGCGGGGCAGCCGCCGGCCGGCACACCTTCATGACGACCGGCGCCGCGGCGCCGACGCTGACCGTCGTGTTCGACGAGGACCACGGCCTGCCGCCGGTCCAGCCGGCCGGCTGGTCGCGCGCGATGGGGCGCTGGACGCCGACCGCGCCGCACGACACCTGCACGAAGGTGCTGCACGACAGTTACTCCGTGATCGGCCCCGATGGCAAGCGCTACCCGACCTGGCACCCGCCGGTCGTCGTCGACCCGGCGACCGGACGTACCTGCACGTTCGGCCACGAGCACGGCCGTGATCCGAAACGTTCGCAGCTTTGGAAGACCAGGCAGGTCCAGCGCCACTTCTACTTCGACGCCAACGGCAACGGCGTCATGGATCCGGCCGAGGAGGCGGTGACCGGCGTTCCGTTCGGCTACGCGGCCGAGCAACTCGAGGCGTACGCGGTCGCGACCGGCCGCAAGGTGATGCGCCACGAGGACCACGTCGGCCACAAGATCGACTGGGCGAACGGCGAACCGGACATCGCGACGCACGGCATGTCGAGCGCGCCCGACGGCGGCGTGTGGATCGGGCGGCTGGGCAACGGCGTGGTCGCCGCCGACACCGGCATGCGCTGCTATTTCCTCGGCAAGCCGCACCAGGGGACGAACACGCCCGACGCGTTCACGCACCATGTGCACGAGGTGCTGTATTTCGCCGATTGCCGACACGTCACCGACCTCGCCCGCTGCGCGAACCCGTCGGACCTGTCGACCTGTCCGGACGCGCACCCGATGAACTCGCGACTGTCGGTCTCGGTCATGCAGCCGTTCGGCCGCGGCGGCGGCTTCACCCGGTTCATGCCGATGTGCGGCGTCGAGCGGCGCGGTGACCCGCGCGACTTCGTGAACCTGGGCGTCGACCCGCTGATGAGCGATCTCCCCGACGGTCCCGGCGACCGCGAGATCATCACGCGCGACTGCATCGAGACCGGATTCCTGGTGCCGCAGGGACAGTGGTCGGGCAATCTGTACGAGGCCTGGCCGGCGAGCCTCGCACTGCGGCGCGCCGACGGCACGCCGATCGTGTCTGGCATCAACCTCCTGTTCGACGTCGAGGACGCCGCGCGCTATTTCTACCCGGAGGCGACCAAGGCGCTGCGCGGCTACTCGACGCAGCGGCCCGAGCTCGCGGGCACGAACCTGGGCTACGCGATGGACCTCTGCTACGACGTCTCGCTCGCCTCGCAGGGCCGTCGCTACCGCGGCGGCCCCTGCGACTGGGCGACGAACTACGGCGCGATCACCGGCATCGGCTGGAACGATCCGAGGAGCGCCTTCCGCGGACTGCACCGCGGCATGTACTTCCAGCCGGGCACGCTCGCGCACGGCGGCGGCACCGAGGTCTTCTACACCGATCCGTTCGGCGGGAACGCGACCTCGACGCCGTTCGCCGGCGCGATCCGCCAGCAGGTGACGCCGAAGACGCTCGGCTACTCGTCGCTGATCGGCGGCGCGCCGATCGACCCGCGCGTCGTCGACCGCCAGCACGACGACGGCGGCGGCAGCGTGCACGCGCCGAACTGACGCCGGCCGCGCCGGCATTGCGCCGCACGGACGAGTGCCGCGGTAGCGGGATCAACGAGCTTCGTTCCCGTAGCGCTCAGCCGTCCGGCGCAGCAGCGACCCCGGGTAGCCCCCGATCGCCGGCCATCAACGCGCTTCGAACGCGGCGTTGCCACACTGACGCACTCGCCTCCGGTCCCGCGTGTCCGGGCGAGCGCCGAGTCTGCAGAGTGACATTCGTACGCGTTCAAGGCGGCAACGTGCCGACGCCCGCGTTGCCGGCGGCGAGCACGCGCATCGACTCGCCGGTCCGCGCCCAGCCGGCGAAGACGCCGGCGTCGGGCGCGGCGATCTCGTTGGCGAGCGCGGTGGTGAAGTCGTGCTGACGCGCCGCGTTGACGTACTCGACGGCGACCCGGTCGCTGCCCGGATCGATGACGAGGTAGCGCCAGACCCGTTCGGTGAAACACGGACCGTACGCGATCCGCGACGGCATGTATCGGTTGTCCGGCGTCGAGCTGTCGCTCGTCGCGATCGCGCCGGTCGGCGATCGGGCGGCGGTGTTCGCGAAGGCCGGTGCGCTCGCCTCGAAACTCGAGTACTCGGAGAGCGGCGTTGACCAGTTCGGGACTCCGACGTCGTTCTCCGCCGACGACAACTCGGTCCGCTTCGCGTGGGGCTTGGGCGGCTCGGTGAACATCACGCCGTCGTTGTCGGCGCGCATCGAATGGCAACGCGTCGAGAAGGTCGGCGAGCGCTTCGCGCTCACGACGACCGGCAACGGCGAGTTCGACCACGTCGACCTCGTCAGTGCGAGTGTCGTCTGGCGCTTCCGCTGACGCCGTCGGCGGCCGGTATCCGGACTCGGGGGACCGGGGCGCACCCGGCGCCCGGCTGCCGGGATCGCCGGAGGCTGGACATGAGTCACCCTAGCGGGCGGCAAGAACACCGGATGCTCCCACTCGTTCGGCAGCCGCAGCCTCGTTTGCGCGCACACCGGATGGTGCGTTGTCGGGTCGCCTCGTGCCCACCTTCCATTCGCCCCGCAACCGGCGCTGTTTCGCCCGGCGACAGGGCGGAGCGCGGCCGGCGGGCTGGGCGTCCGGCTAAAGATGCCATACAATGTATGGATGCGATTCGAGTGGGACCCCGGCAAGGCCGCCTCGAGCGCCAGGAAGCATGGCGTATCGTTCGAGGAGGCCAGGATCGTCTTCTACGACGACTTCGCCGTGCAGTTCCTCGACGACGAGCACGCGGGGAGCGAGGCGCGGTTCATCCTGCTCGGAATGAGCGAGAAGGTCCGACTACTGGTCGTCTGTCATTGCGAACGCTCGCGCGGGGAGGTTATCCGCATCATCTCGGCGCGAAAGGCGACTCGCCGCGAGGCGACGTTCTATCGAGATGGCTGGAATGAAGGCTGAATACGATTTTTCGAAGATGAAGGCGCGCAGGAACCCCTACGCGTCCAAGCTCAAGAAGTCCGTGACCATGCGCCTGTCGGAGGACGTGGTCGAGTACTTCAAGGCGATGGCGGCGGAGGCGGGCATCCCCTACCAGAGCCTCATCAACCTCTATCTGCGCGACTGCCTGGCGCAGAACCGGCGCATCCGGATCCGCTGGCCGAGCGCGGCCTGATGGCTGCGCGGCCTCGAGAAGGCGCGCCTTCTTCGCAGCGTCCGCGTCCGGGGTGGAGAGGGCGATCGTACCGACCGCCGACCGCCCGCCGCTCCGGACGGGGGTCGCTCGCGACAGCCCGTCCCTAGTCGACCTTCGCCCCCGACCGCTTGACGATGTCGGCCCACTTCTCGCGCTCGCGCGAGAGGAACTCGCCGAACGGACCGGGCCCGAGCACGCGCGCCTGCGCGCTCTGCTGCGCGAAGCGCTCGCGCACGTCGGCCAGTTCCATCACCGCGCCCAGGTCGGCGGCGGCCTTGGCGACGATCTCCGGCGGCGTTCCGGCCGGCGCGAGCACGCCGAAGAACGACAGCACCTCGAAGTTCGGGTAACCGCTCTCCGAGAGCGTCGGCACGTCCGGGAACGCGGCGAGCCGTTCGAGCGAGGTCGTTCCGAGCACGCGCAGCTTCCCCGACTGGACGTGCTGGTTCACCTCGATCGGCGTGGCGAACATCATCGGCACCTGGCCGGAGACGAGATCGACGATCGCCGGGCCGCCGCCCTTGTACGGGACGTGCGTGAGATCGACGCCGGCGCGCAGCTTGAAGAGCTCGCCGGACAGGTGCGGCACCGTGCCGTTGCCGGCGGAGGCGAAGGCGATCGAGCCGGGCTTCGCCTTCGCGAGCGCGACCAGTTCCGCGACGCTCTTCGGCGCGAACGCGGCGTTCACCACCAGGATGAACGGCGAGGTCGCGAGCAGCGACACCGGCGCGAAGTCCTTCTGCGCGTCGTAGGGCAGCGTCGGGTAGACGACCTGCGAGATCACGAACGGCGTCGGCGCGAACAGGAACGTGTAGCCGTCGGGCTTCGCCTTCGCGACCTCGGCGTTGCCGATCGTGGTGCCCGCGCCCGGCTTGTTCTCGACGACGACGCTCTGGCCCCAGCGCTCCGAGAGCTTCTGCGCGACATGGCGCGCGATGATGTCGGTGGCGCCGCCGGGCGCGAACGGAACGACCATGCGTACCGGCCGCGACGGCCAGGACTGCGCGGCCGCGGGATGGACGGCGACGATGCCGAGCACGCAGAGCGCGATCGCGGCGAGTCGTGCCAGCGTGGGATCAAGGCGGGTCATGTCGGTTCCTCCTCGTCGAGCGAGACAGTGTAGGTGTGGAGCGCGCCGTCGTGCCAGCGGTGGAGCTGGAACGCGCCCGGCGCACTGCGCGCGGCGATCCGGCCGCCGGCGCGCAGATCGAGCGCGAACCGGTGCGCCACGCTCGGGCAGGCGGTGAGCGTCGTGCCGGCCCAGTTCATTGTCAGCGGCACGTGCAGGTGTCCGCAGGCGACGCGGACCACGCAACGGTGCCGCCGGATCACTTGGGCGAGTGCGTCCGCGTCGACCAGTGCCGAGCGGTCGATGTGCGTGAACCCGGTCGACGGCGGCGGATGGTGGACGAAGACGATCGCCGGCGTGCCGGCATCGCTGGCGAGCGTCGCGTCCAGCCAGCCGAGCTGCGCGTCGCCCAGGCGTCCCGACGCGCGGCCCGGTTCGAGCGAGTCGGTGACGATCAGGCGCACACCTCCGACGACGACCGCGTAGCGCCAGCGTCCGTCGTCGGCGCGAGCGACGCGGGGGAACACGGCGGCCATCGCGTCGCGGTCGTCGTGATTGCCGGTCATCGGCCAGATCGGCAGCGGACAGGCGCGCACGATGGCGGCGAGACGCTCGTACTCGGCGTGCTCGCCGCGCTCGACCAGGTCGCCGGAGAGCACGATCGCCGCGGGGCGCGGTGCCCGGGCGGCGGCCCGCGCGAGCGCGCGCGCGAGACGCTCGCCGCCGTCGATGCCGGCGGCGCCGCCACCGTCGGCGCGCACGTGCGGGTCGGAGATCTGGGCGATCAGCATGGAGGCTCGCGTGCGCCGCATCATAGCGGACCCGGCGGGATCCGCCCGGCCGCTTCTCAGGCGCAGCCGCTCGGGCGAGAATGCGGGGCGAGAATGCCGGGCCCGGCCCGGAATCCCGAGTCTCCCGATGAACGCCCCCGACTATCTCAATCCCGCGGTCCCGCGCGGCCTCGCGCGGGTGCGGCTGCCGGTCGTCGACGCGACCGAAGGGAATCTCGCAGGCTACGGCCGGCTCGTCGACGACCCGGCGTCGGTGAAGGTCGCGATCACGCGCTGGCCGGCGGCGGGCTGGCGGCCGGTCGACGAGGATTCCGGCGACGAAGGCGGCACGACAGAGGGCGTGTTCCGCTCGGAATGGCGCGGCGACGTGCTCTACGGCCGCAACGAGGCGGTCGGCGGTCACTACATCCTGGCCTACGGCGACGAGCCCGCCGACGCGCGCGAGGATCACGCGCGCCCGCCCTCGCGCATGCTGCTCTGGCACGCGAATTATCATCCGGACGGCGGGCAGCTCTTCTTCCCGCTCGACCGCGCGCCCTTCGTCGTGCCGCTCGCATTGCCCGGTGACGATGTCAAGCCCGCGGACTTCGTTGCCTTCCGCTTCGACGGCTCGCGCGGACTCTACATCCACGCCGACGTCTGGCACGAGGGCGTGTTCACCGTCGCGGGCGCCCAGCGCTTTTTCGACCAGCAGGGCGCGGTGCACGCGCGCGTGTCGGTCGATTTTCCGCGCGAATTCGGCTGCCTGCTCGAGGTGCCGCTGGCATGACGCCGCCGGACGACGCCCCTGCCGCCGGGGCCTCCGCCGCCGACGGACTGCCGGTCCGCGTGGTCGCGCTCACCGCGCCGTTCGCGTGGCTCTCGGCCGGGTTGCGCGACTTCGCGCGTGCGTTCGGTCCGAGCCTCTTCCACGGACTGGTCGTCATGATCGCGGGGCTCGCGATCGCGGTGCTGGCGCTGCGTTTCTGGCCGGTGCTGCCCGGCGCGTTCTCCGGCTTCGTGCTGATCGCGCCGATCCTCGCGACCGGCCTCTACGAGCTGTCGCGCAGGATCGAGAGGGGCGAGCGGCCGACGCTCGCGCAGGCGATCGACGCGTGGATCCGCGGCACGAGGCCGCTCGTCTGGATGGGCGTCGCGCTCGCGATCGCGGCGACCGCGTGGGTGCTGGTCTCGTCGGTGCTGGTCGCGCTGTTCGTCAAGGAGCCGATCGTCGGGCTCGCGGGGGTCCTCCGCCACGTCGTCGTCGGACAGGGCTCGAACCTCTTCGGCGTCTGGGTGCTGATGGGCGGGATGGGCGCGGCGCTCGTCTTCGCCGCGACCGTGATCTCGGTGCCGCTGCTGCTCGATCGCCGCGTCGAACTGCACGCGGCGGTGCTGACCAGCCTGCGCGCCGTCGGCGCGAATCCGGGTGCGATGGCGATCTGGGCGACGATCATCATGGTGCTGACCGCGCTGTCGATGGCCACCGCGATGGTCGGCTTCGCGTTCTCGATCCCGGTGCTCGGCCACGCGAGCTGGCACGCCTACCGGGCGACGGTCGACGCGTCGTCCGCGCCGCGCCGGGAATAGGCCCGGAGCCCGGAGCGGCGGACCATGTTCGGCTTCTCCGAGGAGCAGATCACCGAATTCGGGATGACGTTCGGCATCGGGGCCTTCATGGCCTACATGCTGTTCATCATTTATGATCTCGCGAAGAAATCGAAGGCCGGCAAGCTCGGCACTTTCGTCCTGTTCTTCGTGCTGGCGTTCGGGATGATCGGCTTCATCGCCAAGTCGATCATCGCGAGGCTGCTCGGGATCTGACGCCGGACGTCCGGCCGCCGGCGCGGCCCGCTACCGCTTCAGCAGGCCGGCGTAGACCCCGGGCGTCGACCCGGGGATCTCGACCGCGCCGAACGCCTTCGCGTAGAACGCCGCCGGGCCGACGCCGCCGACGATCGCGTAGGCGTAGCCCTGCGCCTTCAGCGCGTGCATCGCCGCGAGCGCGAGCGTCGCGCCGATGCCCTGGCGCCGCGCGGATTCGACCACCGCGGTCGGGCCGAAGTAGTCCGGCGCGATCGCGTCGTGGCAGGCGAATCCCAGCAGCGCGCCGTCGCGGACCGCGATGAAACACGCGACCGGCAGGCGCGCGCAGGCGACGTCGACCTCGGCGACCCACGCCGGCCAGTGCGAGTGCACGAACTCCAGCACCACCGGCTTCTCCGGCGCGAGCGCGCGGCGGATCGCCACGCCGCGGGCACGCGCCGCCTCGACCGCGGCGTCGAGCGGCGGAAGCTCCCAGAGCTTGACCAGCATGTCGCTCATCGGGGGCCGTCCGGGCGCAGGTCGAGGCGCACCTGTGCCGGTCTCACGGCGCGCCGGCGCCGGATGTCGGCACCCGCGGACGCCAGCCGGCGAGCGCGTCGTCGCCGACGTAGGGGTTGGTGCGGCGTTCGTCACCGAACGTCGACATCGGCCCGTGTCCGGGGACGAACTGCATGTCGTCGCCCAACGGCCAGAGTTCGCCGGTGATCGAGCGGATCAGGGTATCGAGGTCGCCGCGCGGGAAGTCGGTGCGCCCGATCGAGCCGGCGAACAGCACGTCGCCGACGAACGCGATGCCGTGGTCGCGCGCCGCGAACACGACGTGACCCGGCGTGTGGCCGGGGCAGTGGCGCACGTCCATCCGGATCGAGCCCACGCTCACGGTGTCGCCGCCTTCGAGCCAGCGGTCCGGCGTGAAGCCGCGCACGCCTGGCATGCCGAACGCCGCGCCCTTCTTCTCCATCCCGTCGATCCAGAAGGCGTCCTCACGCTGCGGGCCTTCGATCGGCACGCCGGTGCGCTCGCGCACCTCGGCCGCGCCACCGCAGTGGTCGACGTGGCCGTGGGTGACGAGCACTTTCTCGAGCGTCGCGCCGCTTTTCGCGACCGCGTCGATCAGGCGGTCGACCTCGCCGCCGGGATCGATCAGCGCTGCGCGGTTCGTATCGGGGCAGACGACGAGCGAACAGTTCTGCTGGTAGGGCGTGACGGGCAGGATGGCGAGTTTCATGCACCCTAGCGTAGCAGATCGGCCCGCGGACGCCCCGCGCCCGTTCGCCCTCCCCACGCGGCGTTTCGCCCACGCCCGTCCGACGCCGGCACGCCCGGTGCCGACACGTCGGGCGGACGCGGCTTGCGCCGGAACCGGGCCGCTACGCGGACGCGCGCGGCCCCGACCAGGCGCCGATGATCGCGCCGCCGATCGTGAGGCCGACCACCGCGTAGCCGGCGTTGATCAGCCACAGAGAGACGCTGCGCCCCTCGAACCCGTAGTTGAGCGCGAGCTGCGCGCCGATCAGCCCGAGCGCGAGGCAGGCGCCGAGGCTCGCTCCCCCAGCCCATCCGGACGTCCTTGTCCTGCCGATCAGCCAGCCCAGCGTCGCGCAGGCGGCGAGCACCGACAGGAAGCCGACGATGTAGGGTCGCGCGCTCGCGCCGTTCTCGGCTTCGAGCTGGGCCATCGTCTTGCCGATGCCGGCGAGCCACGCGGTGGAGAACTGCCCGTACCAGATCGCGCCGATCACGAAGTAGACGACGGCCGCGACGACGACGGCCAGGATGGTCTTGCCGTTCATGGTTGCCTCCCGGGTTTCCCGCCCCGGTCGATGCGCCGGGGACGGTGGAATCGCCTGTGCCGGTCCACGCGCCGGCGCCGCACACGCTACGCCGACGCCCGCGCGCCCGCAACCGGCCCACGCAACGGCCGAACGCCGCCGCGGCGGCGCGGTGCCGATCGTGGCCACCAGCCGGACGCCGATCAGTCCGGCTCGCCGCGTCCCAGTCCGAACGCCTGCTGGATGCGCGCGCGGTAGCTGCGCCCGGAGACGATCGTCGTGCCATCGGTGAGCAGGATCGTGTACTCGCCGTGGAGCTGCGGCCTGAGCTCGCGGACCAGCGTCAGGTTGACCGCGTGCGAGCGGTGCACGCGCAGGAAGACCGTCGGGTCGAGGCGCGACACCAGCGAGGTCAGCGTCTCCTTGTGCAGGTACGGCCGTTCGGCCCAGATGCGCACGTAGTTGTCCTCGGCCTCGAGCCGCACGATCGACTCGACCGGCACGATGACGATCCGGTTGACCGATCGCACCGGGATGCGCGTCGCCGGGGTCGCCGGGCCGCGCGTTCCGGCCTGGAGGACGAACGGTTCGTCGCCGACCGGTTCGGTCGGGCGCAACGGGGGTAGCGAGAGCATCGAAGGTTCTTCCATGTTCGCGGCTCACCGACCGTGCGGTCCGGCGCGGGCCTCGTGGCCGTTGCGCCGCTGCCGGCACGACCCGGTCTCGACTGCGTTGCTGATCCCTGCGGCGCCGGATTCCGGTCGTCGCGCCGATGGCAGGTCAATTACATGCACATACAACTGTAACGGTTCCACGTTAGCGCAGCGGTTCGCCGGGCGCAAGTGGGGTGCGACGAAACGTCGCGCGTGTCGACAGGATCGCGGTTGGCCCGCGCGAGGTGTCGATTGACCCCCGGCGCGCGCCGATCCGCGGATTTCCGCACCGGAGGCGGACGATCCGCGTGACCATCGGTTCGTGCGGGGCCGCCGTGAAGACTGCCGGCGGGGACCCCCAGTCGCCTCGGAGACATCCGGCGGCTCCGCACGCTTTCCGATGGGTGCGCCGGACGGCGCCGGGGCCGCCAGCCGGGGCTCGTCGCTACGCGGCCTCGGTCGCGGTGCTGCGACGGGCGCGCCGGATGCTGCGACCCATCCCCTGGAGCGCCTCGAGCGACAGCAACTTCGCCGCCTCGGCCTGCGCGCGCTCCCAGTAGGGCATCGCCGCCGCGAAGCGAAGACGGCCGCTCGCCGTCAGGCGGATCACCTTCACGCGGCGGTCCTCGCCCGCCTGCACGCTGACGAGCTTCGCCCGACGGAGATTCTCGACCGTGCGCGACAACGTCGTCTGGTCGGTGGCGGTCTCGCGGCCCAGCGAGGTCATGTCGACCGGCTCCATCGCCACGATCGCCCAGAGCAGCGCGAGCTGGGCCGCACGCAGGCCGACCGGCTTGAGCGCATCGTCGTAGATCGTCCCGATCACCCGGCTCGCGAGCCGGACGTTGGCGTACGCGCACTCCCGGCGACCCCTCGGGACGTAGGCGAGCCAGTCCGGCATGCCGACGACTCCCAAACGCCGCGCGGTCGCGGCCAGGTCGTCCGCGCGGCTCGGCCCGGGCACCGGGCGGGGCGGCGCAGCGGTCCCGGGGTTCCGGGGGGCTCGGGACGGTCGCGGAGCGGCAGGTCGGCGGGGCATTCCGGGGAAACTTGCATATGCAAGGGATGGCCGGGCGTAGCCTAGCGCGGCGCGCCCGCCGACGCAACGGTCATCCGGCATCGGGTCGGTCGGGCGTCCCGCCCGGTTCGCCGGAGCCGGTCCGCGGAACGCGTGCGCGCTTCTCCGGTTGGCCAACTCACCGTTGCGATCGGTTCGCGGCTCGCCGCACTCTCGCGGGCATGCCGGTCGCGAGGCGGCCTCACCGACTCGCCCACCGGATTCGTTCGTTCACGAGATCTTCGGGGGATTCAAAGATGCCATTCGCACTCAAGGAGGCGACGCGCTCGATCGCGCTCGCGTTCGGTCTGGCGGCGCTGGTCGCGCCCGCCGCCCGGTCGGCCGACCTGAAGGTCGACGTCACCGGCTCGAACATCAAGCGGGTCGAAGGGGAGACCGGCCAGCCGCTGCAGGTGGTCACGCGCGAGGAGATCGCCAACACCGGCGCGACCACGGCGATGGAGCTGCTCGACCGGATCGCCGTCAACAGCCCGGTCGGCAACTACACGCTGGGCAACGCGTTCGGCGACAGCGCGCGCATCGGGTTCTCCGGCGCGTCGTTGCGCGGACTGGGGTTCAAGTACACGCTGATCCTCCTCAACGGGCGGCGGATCGCCAACTACGCGCACGACGGCACCGCGGTCGACCTCAATACGATTCCGCTGCCGGCGATCGAGCGCGTCGAGATCCTGAAGGACGGCGCGTCCGCGATCTACGGCACCGACGCGATCGGCGGCGTCATCAACTTCATCACGCGCACCGACTATCGGGGGGCCGAGGCGAGCGTCAACTACGGCGACACGTTCGACGGCGGCGCACGCGAGAAGAGCGTGACGGCGACGCTGGGCTTCGGAGACCTCGCCAAGGACCGCTGGAACGCGTTCGTCTCGTTCCAGTACATGAAGCAGGAGGAGCTGCTGGGCGGCCAGCGTCCCTGGTCGCGGTCGTCCTATATCCCCGCGGAGGGCCTGGACTCGACGTCGGGCCGTTCGTTCCCGGCGAACGTCTTCATACCCGGCGTGGGCAACCGCAATCCGTTCTACCCGAACTGCGCGCCCTCGCTCGCCGCGGATCCGGACGTCTATCCGGGCCAGTGCCGGTTCGATCCCAATCCGTTCCTGGGCTCGCTGCCCGAGTCCGAGCGCTTCAACGTCGTCGCGCGCGGCGCGTTCCAGCTCCATAAGGACCACCAGCTCTTCGCCGAGGCGCTCTACGCGAAGAACGAGTACGTCTTCAACCTGCAGCCGGTGCCGATCAGCCAGGGCACGCTGTTCCCGTCGGCGGGACCGGACGCGCCGGGCTTCTTCCTGCCGCCGACCTCGCCGTACTACCCGCACGAATTCGCCGCGCAGTACGGGCTCGACGGCCAGCCGCTCAACATCCAGTGGCGCGCGTTCGACGCGGGATTCCGCTCGTCCACGACGACCGCCGAGCAGACGCGCATCGTCGCCGGTGCGAAGGGCAACGTGAAGGGCTGGGACTACGAGGCGGCGTACAGCTTCAACGAGAGCAAGGACGTCGACCACCTGAACGGCGGCTACCTGTCGCAGTCGCAACTGCTGCCGCTGCTGAGCAGCGGGCTGGTCAATCCGTTCGCGCCGAACACGCCGGAGATCGTCTCGCAGCTCCGCGCGACCGCGATCCAGGCGGACGCGCGCTCGTCCAAGTCGACGGTCAACGCGTTCGACGCCAAGGTGTCCAACGAGGTGTTCAACCTGCCTGCCGGACCGGTCGCGGTGGCGATCGGCGGCGAGTGGCGCAAGGAGAAGTACGACTCGGTGTCGGCGGAGATCCTGTCGTCCGGCGACATCGTCGGCTACGGGACGTCGAGCCCGACGGTCTCGGGCAACCGCAAGGTCTACGCGTTCTTCGCCGAGGCGATCGTGCCGATCGTCAAGACGCTGGAATTGAACGCCGCGGTCCGTTACGACAACTACAGCGATTTCGGGTCGTCGACCAATCCGAAGGTCTCGCTGCGCTGGCAGCCGACCAAGAACGCGCTGGTGCGCGCGTCCTACGGCACCGGGTTCCGGGCGCCGGCCTTGCCCGAGCTGTATCAGCCCCAGGTGACGACCAACACCCAGCCGGGACTCTCCGACCCGGTGCGCTGTCCGATCACCAACGACCAGGTCAACGACTGCGTCACCCAGTTCACCAGCATCCAGGGCGGCAATCCGAACCTGAAGCCCGAGGAGTCGAAGCAGTGGTCGATCGGGGCGGTCGTCGAGCCGCTCGATGGGCTCTCGCTGGGCGTCGACTGGTTCAACATCAAGCTCAAGGACCAGATCGGGCTGCTCAATTCCGCGGCGATCCTGGGCGATCTCGACCAGTTCGGCCAGTTCGTCACGCGCGGTCCGACGCAGCCGGAATTCCCGACGTTGCCCGGACCGATCACCGCGATCACGACCGTCTACACGAATCTCGGCGAGACGCGCATCGAAGGCATCGACATCGACGCGCGTTACCGGACCCCGGCGACCAAGGTCGGCCGCTTCCGCCTGGGTCTGCAGGGCACGTACTACAGGAAGTACGACATCCAGCAGATCGACGGGACCTTCGCCGGACAGGTCGGCCTGTATTCGGGCATCGGCGGTGCGATCAATCGCTGGCGGCATTACGCGTCGCTCGACTGGGAATACGGACCCTGGGGCGCGACGCTGGGTCAGACGTTCATGCTGGGCTACACCGACGCCAATCCCGACGTCGACGGCAATCCGCGTCGCGTCGGCAATTACGACATCTACGACCTGCAGGGTCGCTACACCGGCATCAAGAACCTGACCGTCTCGCTCGGCATCAAGAACCTGTTCGACCGCGCGCCGCCGTTCACCAACCAGACGTTCACGTTCCAGAACGGCTACGACCCGTCGTACGCCGATCCGCGTGGCGCGTTCTGGTACGCGTCGGTCGGCTACAAGTTCTTCTGACCGGCCGGGTTCGGCCCCCTCTCCCCGCTCGCGGGGAGAGGGATGGGGTGAGGGCCGCACTCCCAGACGGATCAGAACAGCGACGCCTGCCGGCCGCCGTCGCGCGCCGGTGGACGGAACTGCGAACGGTCGAGCGGCTCTCGCTCCCGGTCGCCTTTCAAGCCGAGCCGCGCGCACGCGAGCTCGAACCGGCGCGCGATGAGATCGGCGTACGGACCTAGGCCGCGCATCCGCTCGCCGAACCGTGCGCGGTAGTCGCGTCCGTCGCGCAGGTCGTGCACGATGTTCATCACATGACCGGCCCGGTCGCGGTAGTGGGTCTCGAGCCAGTCGCGGAACAGCGGCGCGACCTCGCGCGGCAGGCGCAGCATGATCCAGCCCGCGCTCGTCGCGCCCGCGGCGCCGGCCGCCTCGAGGATCGACTCGATCTCGCGATCGTTGAGCTGGGGGATGACCGGCGCGACCATCACACCGGCGGGCACGCCCGAGCGGGCGAGTTCGCGCAGCGCCGCTATCCGCCGCGCCGGCGCGCTCGCCCGCGGCTCCATCCGCCGGGCGAGATCGGCGTCCAGCGTCGTCACCGACAGGCAGACGCGCGCGAGCCCGCGCCGCGCCATCGGCGCGATCAGGTCGAGATCGCGCAGCACCAGCGCGTTCTTGGTGACGATCGAGTACGGGTGCGAGGTCTCGGCGAACACCTCGAGGATCGAGCGGGTGATCCGCCAGTCGCGCTCGATCGGCTGGTACGGGTCGGTGTTCGTGCCCAGCGCGATCGGATCGCAGGCGTAGCCCGGGCGGGAGAGTTCGTCGCGCAGCAGCTTCGCGGCGTCGGGTTTCGCGTAGAGCTTGGTCTCGAAGTCGAGGCCGGGCGAGTGATCGAGATACGCATGCGACGGCCGGGCGTAGCAATAGACACAGCCGTGCTCGCAGCCCTGGTAGGGATTGATCGACTGCGTGAACGGGATGTCGGGCGAAGCGTTGCGCGTGACGATCGTGCGGGCGGGCTGGATCGTGACGGTCGTGCGGACCTGGCGGCCGGCGTCCGCGGTGTCCGGACACACCGCGACGGCGGCGCTGTCGCCCGCCGTGTCGGGCCGAGGATCCCGCGGCGCTGCGGCCCAGCCGTCGTCGAAGGCCTCGCGGCGTTCGGCGTGGTAACGGTTGTCCGGGTTGTAGGTCGCCCCGCGTCCGCGCCGCGCGCCGTGCGTCGAGGCGTGCGCTCCGGCGTCGAGCGGCGGCCCGGTCCGGGCCTCGGTCGCCGGAGCGGAGGGGTGGGAGTCGCGCCGGGGCATCGCTTGGTCGGGGGTGACGGGGACAGCCGGGCTTGCGTTACCATTATGCACCGGATCGAACGATCGTTCGATCCGCCCGACCGCCGACGCCGCCCGCGCCTCCGACGACGCCCGTGAGCCGACCCAAGACCCACCGGTTCGACACGCTCTCGCTGCACGCGGGCGCGCGTCCCGATCCGGCCACCGGTGCGCGCGCGACGCCGATCTACCAGTCGGCGTCGTTCGTCTTTCCCGACAGCGACCACGCGGCCGCGCTCTTCAACATGGAGCGCGCCGGCCACGTCTACTCGCGGATCAGCAATCCGACCTGCGCGGTGCTCGAGGAGCGGATCGCCGCGCTCGAAGGCGGCGTCGGCGCGATCGCGACCGCGAGCGGACAGGCGGCGCTGCACCTCGCGATCGTCACGCTGATGGGCGCGGGCGCGCACATCGTCGCCTCGCGCGCGCTCTACGGCGGTTCGCACAACCTGCTCGACTACACGCTGCCGCGCTTCGGCATCGCCACGACCTTCGTCGATCCGCGCGATCCCGACGCGTGGCGCGCGGCGGTGCGTCCGCAGACGCGCCTCTTTTTCGGCGAGACGCTCGGCAATCCGGGGCTCGACGTCCTCGACATCCCGACGGTTTCCGCGATCGCGCACGAGCACGGCGTGCCGCTGCTCGTCGACTCGACGTTCACCACACCCTGGCTCGTCCGCCCGTTCGAGCATGGCGCCGACCTCGTGTTCCACTCGGCGACCAAATTCCTGTCGGGGCACGGCGTGGTCATCGGCGGGCTGCTGGTCGACGCCGGCACGTTCGACTGGGAGGGACGCGACGCGAGCCCGGCCGCCGCCGGCAGGGTCCCCACGCTCGCGGAGCCGTACGCCGGGTTCCACTCGATGACCTTCACCGAGGAGTCGACGACCGCGGCGTTCCTGCTGCGCGCGCGGCGCGAGGGACTGCGCGACTTCGGCGCGTGCATGGCGCCGATGACCGCCTGGCAGATCCTGCAAGGCATCGAGACGCTGCCGATCCGGATGGAGAAGCACGTGGCGAACGCCCGGCGTGTCGTCGCATTCCTGCGCGAGCATCCGATGGTCGCCGGCGTCGGCTATCCGGAGTTGCCCGACCATCCCGACCACGCGCTCGCGCGAAAACTCCTGCCGCGCGGTTGCGGCGCGGTGTTCGCCGTCGACCTGAAGGCGACGCGTGATCAGGGGCGCCGGTTCATCGAGACGCTGAAGCTCTTCTCGCACCTCGCCAACGTCGGCGATGCCAAATCGCTGGTCATCCATCCGGCGTCGACGACGCATTTCCGGATGTCGGCCGCCGATCTCGTGCGCGCCGGCATCACCGAGGGCACGATCCGGCTGTCGATCGGCCTCGAAGATGCCGACGACCTGATCGAGGATCTCTCGCGCGCCCTCCACGCCGCGGGCAAGGGTTGATGCGGCTCTCCGTCGACGGGCACGAGGTCTACGCGTACACCGGCACGCGCCCGGTCGATCCGGCCGCGCCGGCGATCGTGTTCGTCCACGGCGCGGCGAACGATCATTCGGTCTGGGCTTTGCAGTCGCGCTATTTCGCGCACCACGGGCACGGCGTGCTCGCGGTCGACCTGCCCGGCCACGGACGCAGCGGCGGCCCCGCGCTCGCGTCGGTCGAGGCGATCGGCGACTGGATCGCGCGGCTGCTCGACTCGGCCGGACTCGCGCGCGCGACGCTGGTCGGTCACTCGCTGGGCTCGCTCACGGCACTGTCGTGCGCGGCGCGGCACCCTGCGCGCGTCGCCGCGATCGCGCTCGTCGGACCGGCGGTGCCGATGCCGGTGAGCGAGGCGTTGCTCGCCGCAGCGAAAGCGGACGACCATCTCGCCTACGAGCTCATCAACGGCTGGTCGGTGAGCGCGGGCAAGCAACTGGGCGGTAACACCGTGCCGGGCATGTGGCTCCTCGGCGGGACGATACGGCTGATGGAGCGCACACCGCCGGGCGTGCTCCACACCGACCTGGCCGCGTGCAACGACTGGCAGGGTGGGCTCGCCGCGGCGGCGGCGGTGCGCTGCCCGTCGCTGGTCGTGCTGGGCGCGCGCGACCTGATGGCGCCGCCGCGCGGCGCGAAGGACCTGATCGGCGCGCTGGCCGGCGTCGAGATCGTGAACCTGCCCGACTGCGGCCACGCGATGATGGCCGAGCAGCCGGACGCGGTGCTCGACGCGCTGCGGGCGTTCTTGCGCAGCGCCTGACCGCGCCGGGACCGTGACCGACGATCCTTCGGCACAGACGTCGCTGACCCCGCCGGTCCGCGGGGTCGGCGCGCTCGCCCCGCTGCGCTGGCTCGCCGCCGGCGCGGCGGATTTGCGCGAGCATCCATTGCCGAGTTTCTTCTACGGCGCCTGCTTCGCGGTCATGGGCTGGCTGGTGGTCGTCGTGTTCGAGCAGGCGACCGCCTACGTCTCGTCGCTGGTCACCGGGTTCTTCCTCGTCGGGCCGTTCCTCGCGACCGGGCTCTACGCGCTGTCGCGCGCCCGCGCGCGCGGCGAACCGGTCCGCCTCGCGCCGACACTCGATGCGTGGCGCCCGAACGTCGGCGCGATCGGCGTGTTCGCGATCGTGCTCGCGGTGATCCTGCTCGTCTGGGCGCGCGCGTCGCTGGTCGTGTTCGCGCTGTTCTACACGAGCGAGATGCCGACGGTGGACGGCTTCCTGGCGCAGGTCCTCAAGCCGTCGAACCTCGAGTTCCTCGTCGCCTACGCGTGCGTGGGCGGGTTCTTCGCGCTGCTCGTGCTCGCGATCAGCGCGGTGTCGGTGCCGATGATGCTCGACCGCGGCACCGACGGTGTGGTCGCGGTGCTGACCAGCGCGAAGGTGTTCGCGGCCAACCCGCTGCCGATCGCGGTCTGGGGAGCGCTGATCGTGGCCGTCGTCGCCGCCGGGTTCGCGGCGTACTTCGTCGGGCTCGTCGTCGCCGTGCCGCTGATCGGGCACGCGACCTGGCACGCCTACGTCGATCTCGTCGGACCGGCGTCCTGAGCTCGATCGGCCGCTACACGCGCCACTTGATCGAGCAGCCGATCGACGCGTGCTGGACCGCCGGCGCGGCGCCGCCGCGCGCGATCGCGAGCATCGCCTCGACCAGCTCGCGGCGATTGCCCACCTTGGGCGAACGACCGGCGTCGTCGAGCCGCCCCCGGTAGACGAGCCGCAGGTTCCGGTCGTAGCCGAAGAAGTCCGGCGTGCACACCGCCCCGTAGGCCTTCGCGACCGATTGCGTGGCGTCCATCACATAGGGGAATCCGAAGGCGTGGCGCTTCGCGACGAGGGCCATGTTCTCGAACGAGTCCTCCGGGTACAGCGCCGGATCGTTGCTCATGATCGCGACCGCGCCGACGCCGGCCGCCGAGAGTTCCTTCATGTCGCGTGGCAGCTTGTCGACGATCGCCTGGACATACGGGCAGTGGTTGCAGATGAACATCACGACCAGCCCGTTCGGCCCGCTGACCGACCCGAGCGTGTGGCGGCGTCCGTCGACGCCGGGCAGTTCGAAGTCGACCGCGGGCGCCCCGGTCGACGGTGCGGGTGTGGTGAGGCTGGCCATGGCGGAGACTCCCTGCGCGCTGTCGTGGCAGAATCGTAGCACCCGCACCCTGTGCGCGACCGTGCGTGCGGCCTGGAACGCCATGACCGTCCGTTTCCACGACACGCCCGCCGAATTCGCCGCCGCGGCACGCGAGGTGACATCGCGCTCGCCGGCCTCGGAGGTCTTCGTCGCGGCGTGGTGCGCGGGACTCGAGCGCCACCCGCCGGCGCCCGGCGTCCCGCTGCTGTTCGCTACAGCGACCGTCGGCGCCGAGCGCGCGCTGGCGATGCAGCACGGGCCCAACCCGGTGCTGCTCGAGGCCAGCGACCCGGGCGCCGCCGCCGAAATCGCGAGGGCGCTGGTCGCGCGCCGCTGGGACGTGCCGGGAGTGCTGGGCGGCGAGCCCGCGTGCGAGGCGTTCGCCGGCGTCTGGTGCGCCCTTACGGCTACGCGTCCGGTCGTGCACGCGCGCCTGCGCCATCACCTGCTCGATCGCGTCGAGGCGACGGCCGAAGCACCCGGCGCGATGCGGCCGGCGACACGCGACGATTTCGACTGGCTCGTCGAGGCGCTGGCGGCGTTCGAGACGGAGGCGCGCATCCCGCCGCCGCCGCAGGGTGCCGCGCGACTCGTATCCGAACGGCTCGCCGACGACCGGTTCCGGATCTGGGACGACGGCGGACCGGTATCGTTCTGCGGCGCCAATCCGGTCGGTGACGCGGCGCGGATCGGACCGGTATGGACACCGCGCGCGCTCCGCCGCCGTGGCTACGCGACCGCGCTCGTCGCCGAGGCGTCGCGCGAACGGCTCGCGCGCGGCGCGGCGCGGCTTTTCCTCGTCACCGACATCGCGAACCCGACGTCCAACGCGATCTACGCGCGGATCGGCTACCGGCCGCTGGCCGATGCGGTCGACCTGCGCTTCGTTCCGGCGTGACCGCCCGACTCCACGTCGATCTGCCCGAGGGCGCGCTCGCCGCCGGCCGGACGATCGCGCTGCCCGACGGCTGCGCGCACCACGCGCTGCGCGCGCTGCGGATGCGTGACGGCGACGCGGTGACGCTCTTCGACGGTCGCGGCGGCGAATGGCGCGCCTCGCTCGTGGTCGCTGGACGGCGTGACGCGCACGCGCGGATCGAAGCGCACGATCCGGTCGAGCGGGAGGCGCCGCTGGCGGTGACGCTCGCGCTCGCGCGGATCGCGTCCGACGCCATGGACTCGGCGGTGCGCAAGGCGGTCGAACTGGGCGCCGCCGCGATCGCGCCGGTCGTGGCGGCACGCTCGCAGGGGGCTACGCAGGGGGCGAAGCGCGCCGAACACTGGCGGCGGATCGCGATCGCCGCATGCGAGCAGTGCGGCCGCAACCGGATTCCGCCGATCGCGGATCCGGTGCCGCTCTCCGAGTGGCTGGGCGCGCGCGCGCAACCACGGGCCGGCATCGCGCTCGTGCCCGGCGCGGCGAAACCGCTGGGAGAAATCGCCGTCGATCGCGCGCTCGACCTCGCGATCGGCCCCGAGGGCGGGTGGACTCCCGAGGAGACGCGCGCGCTGGGCCACTACGGTTTCATCGCGGCCTCGATCGGTCCGCGCATCCTGCGCGCCGACACCGCCTGCGTCGCGGCGCTCTCGGTCGTGCTCTCGTCAGGGGGCGGATTGCGCTGACCGCGGCGGCGCTCAGACGAGCGACACGGTCGCCGGCGTGCGGATCGGCTTCCCGGCGAGCACCAGTGCGGCGGCGGCGAGCTCGTCCCAGGGATCGAGGCGGCCGATGCCCTTCGACAGCGCGTCCAGACGGGCGAGCGCCGGCACCAGCCGGCCGGGCAGGTCGCGTGCGACGCGCTGCGCGGCGCGTTCCATCGCGATCGCGCGCCGTCCCCAGACGCGCGCCTGCCGGACGGCGTCCTTCGCGGGCGTCCCCTTCGTCGTGTACGACTGAACGGCCGCGAGCGCGTGGACGTCCTCGGCGAGCTGCCAGACGGCGAGCGTCGGCGCCTCGCCCTCGTCGCGCAACACCGACAGGATCCGCAGCGCTCGCGCGGCGTCGCCGGAGAGCCAGGCTTCGGACAGTCCCTGCACGTCGTAGCGCGCGACGTCCGCGACCGCCGCGACGACCGCGTCGTGGTCGAGCTCGCCCGGCGGCATGAGGAGCGCGAGCTTCTCGATCTCCTGCTTCGCGGCGAGAAGGTTGCCCTCGCCGTGGTCGGCGAGGAACGCGAGCGTGTCGGGCCCCGCCTTCTGCTGCTGGCGGGCGAGGCGCTGCGCGATCCAGCGCGGCATTTCCTCGCGCTCGACCGGCCACACGACGATCTCGGCGCCGGCGCGCGCGAGCGCCTGGAACCACCCGGAACCCTGCGTGGCCTTGTCCAGCCGCGGCAGCGTGACCAGCAGCACGTCGTCGGGAGACGGCGAGCCCGCCATCGATTCGAGCGCGCGCGCGCCCTCGATGCCGGGCTTGCCGGTCGGGATGCGCAGGTCGATCAGCCGCCGTCCGCCGAACAGGCCCAGGTTCGCGCTGTTCGCGACCAGCGCGTCCCATCGGAATCCGGCCTCGACGACGAAGGTCTCGCGTTCCTCGCAGCCGGCGCGGCGTGCCGCCGCCCGTATCGCGTCGGCCGATTCGAGGGCGAGCAGCGGTTCGTCGCCGTGGACGACATAGACCGGCGCGAGCGAGCGCTCGAGATGGCGATCCAGGTCGGCGGGCTTGATCGACGGCACGGCGCGCGGTCGCGGAGGTTCGGGACTCGCCGGTCCGCCCGCGTCGGTCAGGGCCGGCGCGCGGACTGCAGCCGGCGCACGATCTGCGCGATCGCGTCCGATTGCATTTCCTTCAGCAGCCGTTGTTCCTGGATCTCGCGCGCGAGCCGCTCGGTGTCGTCGTAGAGGTAGCTGCGCCGGATCTCGATCTGGTCCTGTGGCAGCCAGACCGCGCCCTCCGGCGAGCGCAGCACGAACGTGACGCGCCTCGCGAGCAGGAACTCGCGCGCGCGTCCGCCCGGCGACAGCGACAGCACCGACTTGTCGTCGCTGATCGCGACGATGTCGAGGATCACCTCGGCGCCCTGCGGCAGGTCGAGCACGCGGGCGGGGCCGGCGTCGGTGAGCGCACGCTTCAATTCCTGCGTGAACGGCAAGGTCGGCGGCGAAGCGACGTGGATCGACGAGACCGCGTAGGTTGCGCTGCCGCGCAGGTGGAAGCCGCAACCGGCGCCGAGCGCGGCGGCGGCGAAGGTCACGACGAGCGCGAGTCCGCGCATTCCGGCTCCTCCGCGCTCAGACGACGACGTTGACCAGCCGCCCGGGGACGACGATGACCTTCTTCGCCGGTTCGCCGGAAGAGAATTTCGCGACATCGGGCGACCCGCGCGCGGCCGCCTCGATCGCGGCGCGGTCGGCGGTGGCCGGCACGACCAGCTTGCCGCGCACCTTGCCGTTGACCTGCAGCACCAGTTCGACCGAGTCCTGCACGAGCGCGGCATCGTCGACCTCCGGCCAGCGGGCGTCGAGCAGGTCGCCGAATTCGGCCGCGTAGCCCAGGTCGCGCCACAGCGCCCAGGCGGTGTGCGGCACGACCGGGTAAAGCACGCGCAGCAGGATCGACAGGCCTTCGCGCACGACCGCGCCGGCGCCCGGCGCGTCGGCGCCGAGCGCGTCGAGCGCGTTCAGCATCTTGTAGCCGGCGGACACGACCGTGTTGTACTGGATGCGCTCGTAGTCGTAGTTCGCCTGGCGCAGCGCGAGGTGGACTTCGCGGCGCGCGGCCCTCGCGGCGTCGCCGGCGCCCGAGCCCGGCGCCGCGCCGGCCGCCGACTGCACGGCGAGCGCCTTGCCGGTGCCGTAGTCCCACAGCCGCTTCAGGAACCGGTAGCTGCCCTGGACGCCGGCATCGGACCATTCGAGCGTCGCTTCCGGCGGCGAGGCGAACATCACGAAGTGGCGCGCGGTGTCGGCGCCGTAACGGTCGATCAGTTCCTCGGGATCGACGCCGTTCCTCTCGGACTTCGACATCTTCGAAACGCCGCCGTACTCGACGCGTGTGCCGTCGGCGAGCGTACCGCCGGCGATCCGGCCGTCTTCGCCGAGCGCGGGCGTCACCTCGGCGGGCGGGTGGTATTCCTTGCCGCCCCGGTCGTTGCGCGAGTACCAGCTGTGGTTCAGCACCATGCCCTGCGTGAGCAGGCGGGTGAACGGCTCGTCGAACCGCACGAGACCCAGGTCGCGCATCACGCGTGTCCAGAAACGCGCGTAGAGGAGATGCAGGATCGCGTGCTCGATGCCGCCGATGTACTGGTCCATCGGCATCCAGTAGTCGTTGCGCGCGTCGACCATCGTCGGGGCGTCCGGACACGCGTAGCGCATGTAGTACCAGGACGAGTCGACGAACGTGTCCATCGTGTCGGTCTCGCGGCGGGCGGGCTTGCCGCAAGCCGGACAGGCGACCGCGAGGAAGTCCTCGCGCTTCGCGAGCGGATTGCCGCTGCCGTCGGGGATGCAGTCCTCGGGCAGCACGACCGGCAGGTCGCGCTCCGGCACCGGCACCGGGCCGCAAGACGCGCAGTGGATGATCGGGATCGGCGTGCCCCAGTAGCGCTGGCGCGAGACGCCCCAGTCGCGCAGGCGGTAGGTGACCTTCTTCTCGCCCAGCCCTTTCGCGGCGAGGTCGGCGGCGATCGCGTCGACCGCGGCGTCGTGCGACATTCCGTCGTACTTGCCCGAGTGCACGCAGCGCCCGCGCGCCTTGTACTCGTACCACGGCTGCCAGTTCGTGTCGGTGAAGAAACCGCCGTCGATGGCGATCACCGGCCGGATCGCCAGTCCGTACTTGCGCGCGAACGCGAAGTCGCGCTCGTCGTGCGCGGGCACGCCCATGACCGCGCCGTCGCCGTAGGCCATCAGCACGTAGTTACCGACCCAGACTTCGACCCGTTCGCCGGTCAGCGGGTGGTCGACGAAGAGACCGGTGGGGACGCCTTCCTTCTCCATCGTCGCCAGGTCGGCTTCGATGACCGAGCCGCGGCGCGCGCGCTCGACGAACTCGCGCACCGCCGGCGACTTCGCGGCGGCGAGCGCGGCCAGCGGGTGCTCGGGCGCCACCGCGACGAAGGTCACGCCCATGATCGTGTCGGCGCGCGTGGTGAACACGTACAGACGCCCGCCGCCGACGGGCTGCCCGTCCTCGCCGCGGATGTCGTGCGGGAACGCGAACCGGACCCCCTGGCTCCTGCCGATCCAGTTCGCCTGCATCGTCTTCACACGCTCGGGCCAGCCGTCCATCCGGTCGAGCGCGGTGAGCAATTCCTCGGCGTAATCGGTGATCTTCAGGTAGTAGCCGGGGATCTC
>JADZDA010000039.1 GCA_020851255.1 Burkholderiales bacterium
CGGTCGAATTGATCGGTGACTTGAACCAGCCCAGCGGATCGGGGCCCATCGGCTGGACGAACAGCGGCTCGACGTTGACCTTGAGGATGTCGCTGTAGAGCTTGCGGTAGAGGTCGTAGCCGCCGCCTTCGAAGATCCAGGCCACGTGCGAAAGCTGGTCGAGTCCGACGCCGGCGCCCGCCATCGGGTTGCTGAAGAGGCCCGCCGCCGGGTTCTTGCCGGACCAGTAGTGCGTCCACGCGTACCCGCCTTCGACGATGCCCTTGTCGACCGCGTCGAGGATCTCGAACGCGGGCACCACGGCGCCGTCGGGCAGCATTTCCATCTTGACCCGGCCGCCCGACATCCGGTCGATGCGGTCGCCCATCTTCTTCAGCAGTTCGAAGTAGATGCTGGCCGACGGCACCGCCGTCTGGATCCGCATGCGCGCCGGCTGCTGCGCGGTCTGCGCGATCGCCGTCGACGACGCGATGAGGAGCGCGGACGCGGCGACGACCGCTCGCGCGAATTCTCGACGAATCATGGAGCCTCCTTCGGTGGTTCCGCCGGGACGCGGCGGGCGACGCGGTCGACCTCTGCCGGGCCGTGGTCGCGCGTCGGCGAAATGTAGACATTCCCGGCGACAATCACAACACAATTCGCTCGAAACGAGTTCGGGCGTTTCGTTTTCCGATAACCTGTCGGCGGCCGGGACTTCGAGAGCTCGACGTGACGACGATCCCGGCGAGCGAGCTCGCGCCGGTGGTGTTCGTCAGGACCGTGACCGTCGCGGCGTTCCCCCGACCGGGTCGCGATCACGACCTCGCGCTCGCCTCCGGCGGCCGTCGAGCCTGCGGCGCCGAAGGCCGTCAAGCACCGGCCCGTGCGGACGTGCTGCTCCGCGCGGAGGCGTCGGCGCCGAAGGTCCGGGCGAGCGACTCGGCGGCGCGGACCAGCGCGGGCAGGTGCACGAGCGCGCGTTCGAGCGGCATCCGTGCGACCGGTGCGTGGACGGCCACGCAGGCGACCGTGCGTCCGTCGCGCGCGTTGACCGGCACCGCGACGCAGACCAGGCCCTGGAGGTACTCCTCGTTGTCGGTCGAGAGCCCTTCGCGCCGGAGGCGCGCGAGCTCGCGCTCGAGCGCCTGCGGATCGGTGATCGTGTTCTCGGTGTAGCGGACGAGCTGCAGGTCGGCGACGATCCGCCGGCGCCGGGCGGCCGGCAGCTGCGCGAGCAGCAGCTTGCCGCTGGCCGTGCAATGCAGCGGCACGTGCGAACCGGGCTGCAGCGTCATCCGCAGCGGCCAGGCGGTCTCGACACGGTCCAGGTAGACCACCTCGCTGCCGTCGAGCATCGTCAGGTTGACGGTCTCGCCCAGCTCGTCGGCCAGGCGCTTGAGGATCGCGTGGCGCGGCGCGCGCACCGACGCGGTGAGCTGCGTGTCGAGCGCGAAGCGCAGCAGGCGCGGGCCCACGGTGACGCGACGGCCGTCCGGTTCGCGCGACACGAGTCCGGACTCCTCGAGCATCGCGAGCATCCGGTAGACGGTCGGCTTGGGCAGACCGGCTTCGAGCGTCAGCGATTGCAGGGCGACCGGACCTTCGGAGCGCACGATGTGCTCCAGCAGCCCGAAGGCCCGCATCAGGGGCGGGAGTCGATCGCGTTTGGTCGGCATGTAAGAGAAAGTTCGGAAAATGGAACTCGAATAATCAAATTTCGATCCGCAATATTGCCATATCGCCCGGGCTTGTGGAACACTGCCGGACATCCGGTCACCCGGGAGCCGCCGCCACGCGTCCGCTCCCCGCGACCGTCCCCAGGGCGCGCGCTGCGTTCCCCGCGAGCCCTACGCCGCCAGGAGTCCGCCATGAACAAGCCCGTCGAGATCCGTGAGGCCGTCACCGGCCGGTTGAAGATGACGCCCTCCGAGGCGTTCGTCGAAACGCTGGTCGCCCAGGGTGTCAGGGAGGTGTTCGGCATCGTCGGCTCCGCGTACATGGACGCGCTCGACCTGTTCCCGCTCGCCGGCATCCGCTTCATCTCGGTCGCGCACGAGCAGGGCGGCGGCCACATGGCGGACGGCTACGCGCGCGTGTCCGGTCGCCACGGCGTCTGCATCGCTCAGAACGGGCCGGGGATCACGAACTTCGTCACGTCGACCGCCGCGGCGTTCTGGGCGCACTCGCCGGTGGTCGTCATCACGCCGGAGACCGGTTCGGGAACGCTGGGCCTGGGCGGCTTCCAGGAGACGGATCAACTCCCGATCTTCTCCCGGATCACCAAGTACCAGGCGCACGTCAACAACCGGGCCCGGATGGCCGAGCTGACCGGCCGCGCGTTCGACCGCGCGATGCTCGAGCTGGGTCCGACGCAGCTCAACATCCCGCGCGACTTCTTCTACGGCGACGTCGAGTGCGAGATCCCGGCGCCGGTCGTCGTCGAGCGCGGCGCGGGCGGCGAGAGGAGCCTCGACGAGGCGGCGGCGCTCCTCGCCTCCGCCAAGTTCCCGGTGATCCTCGC
>JADZDA010000040.1 GCA_020851255.1 Burkholderiales bacterium
CCGTCGGACGGATAGATTTTGGCGCCGCCGCCGACGTGCAGCATCGACGCCATGCCGACGCCGCGCCTGATCCGCGAAGGCGCCTTCCGCGCCGCGGCGGCTTCGCGGTGCTTCGCCAGGAAATCCGACGCCCGCGCCGCCGTCGTCAGGCACTCCTTCAGTCCGCAGGAACTGAAGTGCATCCCCTGCGGCGTGACCTCCCCCGGCTCCTGGGCGTTCTTCAACCGGAACGCGAGCGGATCGATGCCCAGCTTCTCGGCCATCTCGTCCATCTGCTGCTCGACCCGAAAGTCGCCTGCAGGTTGCCGTAGCCTCGGAACGAGCCCGCGTAGGGATTGTTGGTATACGCCGCGGTCGTGTGGTACTTGCAGTGCGGAACGCGGTAGAGCGAGCTGATCGTCTGCATCATCACGAACGGCGTCGTCGCGCCCCAGGACGTGTAGGCGCCGTTGTCGTGCAGCGTCTCGCAGACGCGGAAGGTCAGCGTGCCGTCCTTCTTCGCGCCGCTACGCAGCCTGAGCAGCACCGGCTGGCGCGTCGGCGAGGCGATGAACTCCTCCTCGCGCGTGAAGACGAGCTTCACCGGACGTCCGGTGATCTTCGCGAGGAACACGCAGATCGGCTCGAACGGGTAGATGTCGAGCTTGGAGCCGAAGCCGCCGCCGATCGGCGGCTGGATGATGCGGATACGGCCGGGATCCATGCCGAGGATCTCGGCGAACTCGCGCTTGTGCAGGAACGGCACCTGCGTGTTCGAGTGCAGCGTGAGGTTGCCCGAGCGGTCGAATTCGGCGATCACGCCGGACACACCCATGCAGCAATGGGTCACGTAATGCAGGCGGAACCAGCCGTCGACGACGACATCGGACTCCGCCTCGCCGGTCGCGACGTCGCCCTGCGCGTAGTCGAAGGTCATCGCCACGTTGTGGCGATGCGCGTCGGCGTCGCCGGGATCCCCGGGCTTGAGGGCGTCGTGCGGCGCCGGCGGCGGCAGCTTCTCGCCGTGGATGACCGGCGCGCCCGGTTCCAGCGCCCTGGCCGGATCGGTGAGGATCGGAAGGTCGTCGTACTCGACGTCGATCAGCGCGAGCGCCTCGGTCGCGATCGCCTCGGTCTCGGCCGCCACCGCCGCGATCTCGTCGCGCAGGCTGCGCACCTTGTCGCCCTTGAGCGGCAGCTGGTCCTTGCCCACGCCCAGCGGCCTCTGCCAGGGCACGTCCGCCGCCGTGACGACCGCGTGGACGCCGGGCAGCGCGCGCGCCCTCGACGTGTCGATCCGGCGGATGCGCGCGTGCACGCGCTTCGAGCGCAGGATCTTCGCGTGGAGCTGGCCGGGGAGGTCGAGGTCGTGGATGTAGCGGGTCTGCCCGCTCGCCTTCTCCGGCGCGTCGAGCTTGGCGATCCGCCTGCCGATCAGCGAGTCCTTCTCGATGACTTTCATCGCCGTCCCTCCGCGTCCCGGCCCCGCGCGGCCAGGTCGATCGCCTCGACGATCTTCACGTAGCCGGTGCATCGGCACAGGTTGCCCTCGATGCCGCGCTTGATCTCGTCGCGCGTCGGATGCTCATGGCGATGCAGGAAATTGGTCGCCTGCATGACCAGGCCCGGCGTGCAGAATCCGCACTGCACGCCGCCGCAGTCGACGAGCGCCTGCTCGACGCGGGCGCCGACCGGGTCCTTCGACGCACCCTCGATGGTCGTGACCGTCCGGTCCTCGCAGTCGACGGCGAACATCAGGCACGAGCAGACCGACACGCCGTCGACGACGATCGTGCAGGCGCCGCACTCGCCCTCGCCGCACGCGTACTTGGTGCCGGTCAGGCCGGCGACGTCGCGCAGCATCGCGAGCGCGCTCATGTCCACCGCGACCGTGACCCGGGTCCGCACGCCGTTCAGCACGAAGGCGATTTCACGCTTGAGCGACCTCGTCGAGCATCCTCTGCGTCAGGTTGAAGACGAGCTCCCGCCGGTACCAGGCGGTGGCGCGCACGTCGTCGATCGGGCGGACCTCGTCGCGGGCGGTCGCGGCCGCTCGCTCGATCGTGCGGCGGTCGAGCACCGCGCCTTCGAGCACCGCCTCGGTCGCCGGCGCGCGCATCGGCACCGGCGCCACCGCGCCGTACCCGACCCGGACGTCGCGCAGCACCCGCCCGTCCCGCACCGCCCCGATGCCGATCGAGATCGCCGAGATGTCCAGCGCGGGCCGTGTTCCGAACTTGGTGAAGCGACCGACGAAACCGGGCCTCGGCCGGGGAAGGCGGATCGCCGCGAGGAGCTCGTCGGCCCGGCGCACGGTCCTGCCCGGACCGGTGAAGAACTCGGACAGCGGCACCCGGCGCGTGGTCACCGCGCCGTTCGGCTTCGACGCGAGTTCGGCCATCGCGTCCAGCACGAGCAGCGGAACGAGCGTGTCGCCGGCCGGCGAGGCGTTGCACACGTTGCCGCCGATCGTCGCGGCGTTGCGGAGCTGGTCGCTCGCGAAGTGGTCGCACGCCTCGACCAGCACCGCCGCCCGCTCGCGCACCTGCGGGTCGCGCATCAGCTCGCCGATGGTCATCAGCGCGCCGATGCGCAGGTCGTCGGCGTCCCGCTCGACGCGGTGGAGGTCGGCGATCCGGCGCACGTTCAGCAGCCCGCGCCCGAGTTTCACGCGCCCGGCGTTCTTCTGCGGCATCAGGTCGGTGCCGCCGGCGAGGATCGTGACCCCGCCACCGCGCAGGTGGTCGAGCGCCTCGTGCAGCGTCGCGGGCGCCCAGTAGTGTTCGACACTCATCGTCTCAGTCCTCGAAGCGGACGGGTTCGCGATAGCGGCCGACGACCGAGACGATCGCCGCGGTGATCTCGCCGACGGTCGCGTAGGCCTTGACCGCCTCGACGATCGACGGCATCGCGTTCGTGCCGCCCTGCAGCGCCGCGCGCACGCCGCCCAGCGCCCGCCCGACCGCGGCGTTGTCGCGGTCGCGGCGCACCTCGACGAGCCGCGCGACCTGCTCGCGCGTTCCCGCCTCGTCGTACGGATGGAACTCGACGTCGGGCTCCTCGCCCTCGGTCCGGTAGCAGTTGACGCCGACCTTGCGGAACCGCCCGGCCTCGATGTCGAGCTGCCGCCGGTACGCCTGCGCCGACACCTGCGACTGGATCGCCCCCGACGCGATCAGCGGGACGATGCCGCCGCGCCGGTCGACGTCGGCGATGATGTCCTCCATCTGCGTGCGCATCTGGTTGGTCAGCGTCTCGATGTAGTAGGAGCCGCCCATCGGGTCGACGGTGTCGGTGAGCCCCATCTCCTCGATCAGGAGCTGCATCGTGCGCAGCGAGATCCGCTGCGCGTACTCGGAGGGGATCGTATACGCCTCGTCGTAGCAGCACAGCGCCATCGTCTGCGCGCCCGAGAGCGCCGAGATCAGCGCGTAGTAGGCGCCGCGCACGATGTTGAGTTCCGGCTGCTCGAACGTGAGCCCGCCGCCGCCGCCGCCGGCGATCATCCGCAGCCACATCGAACCGGGCCGGGTCGCGCCGTAGCGCTCCTTCACGATCTTCGCCCACAGCC
>JADZDA010000041.1 GCA_020851255.1 Burkholderiales bacterium
GCCTCGTTGAGCGCGTCCTTGAGCGTCTTCGAGCCGGACTCGACCGGCACGACGGTCGCACCGAGGAGCTTCATCCGGAAGACGTTCTGCGCCTGGCGCTTCACGTCCTCGCTGCCCATGTAGACGACGCACTCCAGGCCGTAGCGCGCCGCGACCGTCGCCGACGCGACGCCATGCTGGCCCGCGCCGGTCTCGGCGATCACCCGCGGCTTCCCGAGGCGCCGCGCGAGCAGCGCCTGGCCGATGCAGTTGTTGATCTTGTGCGCGCCGGTGTGGTTCAGGTCCTCGCGCTTGAGCCAGATCTGCGCACCGCCCAGTTCGCGCGACCAGCGCTCGGCGTGGTAGACCGGGGACGGCCGCCCGACGTAGTGCGCGAGCTCGCGCTCGAACTCGGCGTGGAACGCGGGGTCGTGGCGCGCGGATTCGTACTGCACCTTGAGCTCGTCGAGCGCCCGGATCAGCGTCTCGGCGACGAAGACCCCGCCGTACGGCCCGAAATGGCCGCGCGCGTCAGGCAGGTCGGGCAATTCCATCCGCATGGCGTACCTCGGCGATGAACGCGGCGATGCGCGCCGCGTCCTTGATGCCTTTGTTCACGGTGCCGTCGGGTGCGAGCGCCTCGACGCCGCTGGCCACGTCCACCGCCCAGGGTGCGAGCCGGCGGATCGCCTCGCCGACATTCGCGGCGTCGAGCCCCCCGGACAGCACCAGCGGCCGCGGCAGCGCCGCCGGCACGCGGCCCCAGTCGAACGTCCGGCCGGTACCCCCCGGCAACCCGCCGGACGGGGTCGCGTCGAGGAGCACCCCCGCCGCGTCGCCGTACGACGACAGTGATTCTAGCAAATCGGTCCCGCCACCCACCGCGAACGCCTTGAGATACGGGCGGCCGAACGACCGGCACAGGGCCGCCGGCTCGGCCCCGTGGAACTGGAGGACGTCGAGAGCGACCTCGGCCAGGACCGCGGCGACCTCGCCGGGGTCGGGATCGACGAACAGCCCGACGGTGGTCACGAACGGTGGCATGGCCGCGACGATCGTGCGCGCGCGCCGAGGATCGATGCGACGCGGGGTGCCGCGCCAGAAGTTCAGCCCGATGGCGTCGGCGCCGGCGTGCGCCGCCGTCAGCGCGTCCTCGACCCGCGTAATGCCGCAGATCTTGACCCGCGTGCGGCGTACGGCGCTGCTCATGCGAACACCAGCGTCGGATCGCGCCGCGTCGCCGGCAGCCCGAATTCGTCCGGGTAGTCCGCACCGACGAAATAGAGCCCGTCGGGCGCGAACGTCGGCGCGGCGCGCGCGCGGTCGCGCGCGGCCAGGAGCTCCGCGATCCAGTGGGGCGGCGCCTTGCCGGCGCCGACGACGACGAGCGCGCCGACGAGGTTGCGGACCATGTGGTGGAGGAAAGCGTTCGCCGAGAAATCGAGCCGGAAGATCTCGCCGGTCCGCGAGACATCGAGCCGCGCGAGCGTCTTCACCGGCGAGCGTGCCTGGCATCCGGCGGCGCGGAACGACGAGAAGTCGTGCTCGCCGACCAGCAGCCCGGCCGCCTGCCGCATCGCCGGCAGGTCGAGCGGCCGATGATACCAACCGGCGCGCCGCGCGATGAGGCCGGGTCGTTCCGGCCTCGCGAGCAGCAGATAGGTGTAGTGCCGGGCCGACGCCGAGTAGCGCGCATGGAACCGGTCGGGGACCGGGTGCGCCCAGCGGATCGCGACCGGCTCGGGCAGATGCGCGTTGACGCCGCGGACCCAGGCGGTCACCGGCCGATCCGCCGGCACGTCGGCGTGCACGATCTGCGCTGTCGCGTGCACGCCCGCGTCGGTGCGTCCGGCCGGCGCGACGCGAACCGCGCAACCGGCGATCGCCGCGAGCGCGTCCTCGAGCGCGTCCTGGACGCCGCAACCGGCCTTCTGCGACTGGAAGCCGCAGAAGCCGGAACCGTCGTATTCGAGCGAGAGCGCGATGCGCACCGGGGATCCCCGATCAATCGCGACGTGCCGCGGAAAAAAAGAAGACGGCGGGCGCGCGAGCGACCCGCCGTCGACCGGACCCGTGGAGCGGCAACCGAGCTTGGAGAGTATCGCCTGGGCTTCCTTCTTCTGCTCGTCGTCGCCTTCGTGCATCACGTCCTGCAGGATCTCGCGCGCGCCCTCGACGTCGCCCATTTCCTGGTAGGCCTTCGCGAGGTCGAGTTTGGTCGCCGCGTCGTGCCACTGCCCGTCGAGCACCGAGGGCGTCGGATCCTCGAACGGCGCCTTGTCCGGGTCGAACGCGAGATCGAGGTTGTCGAGTTCGAGCGCGGCCGCCGGACGCGCGAGCTTCTCGGCCGCCCCGCCGGCCGCGCCCGCGGTCGCGAGCTCGGGCTCGGGTCGGGTCCGGGCCTGCAGGGGCGCGGGCTTCTCGGCATCGTCCAGGTGGAAATCGAGATCGAATTTCGACGCGGCGGCCTGGACATTGCCGGCTGCGGCGTCCTTCGCCGCCTCCGCCTTCTCGCCCAGTCCGCGCAGGAAGTCGCCCGAGCCCTGCGCGACCGACGAACTCGCCGCGACGGCGCCGCCGGCGGCGGCTGTCGCCGCGGCCGCCGCTGCCGCCGCCTTGGGCGCGATCGACGCCGGACGGATCAACGTCTCCTCGCCGGTGAACGCTTCGACCGGCCTCCCGGTGGCACCCGAGGTCGGGGCGAGCGAGATCTCCTCCTCGAGGTCGACATCGGCCGACCTGTCCGTGGCCGGCGCCGCCGGCTTGTAGTCGCCGCCCACCGTGAACGTATCGAGCGGCGCGGTGCCGGTCTTCGCGCCCGGCGCGCCGCCGTCGGCGAACATCGGATTCGACGGATCGATCTGGCGACCGAGCTGCACCGCCTTGTGCCAGACCTCGCCCTGGCCCTGCGACACGGCGTAGAGCTCGGACGCGACCGTCTCGAACGCCGACGGCTTGTTGTGCTGCGCGTGGATCTCGAGCAGCTTGAGGTGGATCTCCTGGCGCTGCGGATCCTTCTTGAGCGCCTCCTTCAGGATCTCCTCGGCCTGCGCGTCGCGGCCGTAGGCGAGATAGACCTCGGCTTCGGCGATCGGATCGACTTCGTCGGTGTCGATGTTGCCCAGGCCCTCGCGGCTGAAGTCGCTCGCGAGCGAATTGTCGCCGGTGTTCACGACGCCGCCGCCGGTCGACCCGAACACCGTGTTGGTCTTGATGTCGGTGCCCGAGATGATGCTGTCCTCGAACTTGGTCGTCTTGCGACGGCGCATCGCGACGATCGCGGCGATGCCGCCCAGGATCGCGAGCGCGCCACCGCCGATCGCCCAGGTCGGCGTGTTCGCGAGCAGGTCCTCGAAGAAGCCGGGCTGCGGCTTGGGTTCGGGCGCCTTCGCCGGCGCGGCCTTCGGAGCGCTCTTCGCGGGCTCGGCCGCCTTCGGCGGCTCGGCCTTGGGCGGCTCCGCCTTCGGCGGTTCGACCTTCGGCGGTTCGACCTTCGCAGCCGGAGCCGGCGTGGCGGCCTTCGGCGGCTCGGCCTTCGGGGGTTCGGCCTTCGGCGGCTCGGCCTTGGCAGCCGGCGCCGGCGTGATCGCCTTGGGCGGCTCGACCTTGGCCGGTGCGGCGGGCGCCGTTGCGGCCTTGCCCTTGGACGCATCGGCCTGCGACTGCACCTGCACCATCGCGCCGCTCTTCAGTTCCATCGCCTTCTGCATGTCGGCGATGGTCTTCTCGAGGGCCGCGATGCGGACCTGCGCCTCGCGCAACTGCTTGTCGCGGGCGACGGCGTCCTCGGCGCCGGCCGCCCCGCCCTTCGCCGGCGCGGCGTCCTTCGATACGCGGAGCTGGTCGCCGCCCTTGGGCGCGGCGGGCGTCTTCTCCTCGACCGCGGTCGCGATCCGGCCGGTCGACGTCCGCCCGGCGGCGCCTTCGGCCGGCGCGGCGGCACCTGCGATCCGATCGCGGTACGCGCGCCAGTCCGACGCCTGCACCCGGACGACCTGGGTCGCCTCCTGCGGTGACGCCGCCTGCGCATCGGCCGCCGACGGCACGGTCACGATCGCGCCGGAACGCAGCCGGTTCATGTTGGCGCCGTCGAACGCGTCCGCGTTGCTCTTGAACAGCGCCACCAGCATCTGGTCGAGCGTGACCGTCGCCGGCTTGACCTCGCTCGCGATCTTCGACAGCGTGTCGCCGCGCTTCACGGTGACCGTCGCACCGGCTTGCGCCGCCGGCTGCGGAGCACCGGCAGGCGCGACGGACGGCGTGACCGGCGTGGTCCTCGTCGAACCGGAGCGCACCGGCGCGACCGGATCGATCGGCGCCTGGGCGACGACGCCGGGCGGATCGAGCAGGAAGGTGTAGCTCCGCACGACCCGACCCGCCGACCAGTTCACTTCGACCATCAGGTCGAGATAGGGCTCGTTGACCGACGCGGGCGAACTCACGCGCAGGACCGGGCCGTTCGGCCCCTGCTCGACGCTGACCCGGGTCCGGGCGAGCGCCGCCTGGTAGGCGAGGTTGTTCTGACGGTACAGCGAAGGATCGGCGACGCGGGCCGACAGCGAGTCCAGCTCCTCGCGCGACGCCGAGGTGAGCTCGATGCTCGCGAGCAGCGGCTGACCCAGTCCGGATTCGACGGTCAGGCGCCCCAGGCCCAGTGCATGGACGCTGCCGGCGGCGGCGAGAGCGGCCGCGAGCAGCGAAAGTTGGAACCCCGGTTTTCCACGCATGCCATCCCCTCGCAGGATGCGTTAGGCTGAAGCGAACATAACATCATGGGTTTAGCTTCGCAAGCTAAACCCCGGTATTAGCTTGCTTTTTTCCCGCAGCCCCCGGTGTCCGGCGACGTGTTTTATGCCGTTGTGCTCGAATCGCCCTCTAGCGGTGGGATCGCGGTCGCTCCGAGGCACAAGATGTTGTGTAGCAGGGACGGCGGGGGTCCGGTCCGCCCGCTGTTGCATTCGTGCGTGAGCGCGTTCGGCCGCCACGGGGGCGCGGCGGCGCATAAACGCAAGAATCGAAGCTTAGCGTCCGAGGACGATGCGAAGCATCCGGCGCAGCGGCTCGGCGGCGCCCCAGAGCAGCTGGTCGCCGACGGTGAATGCGCCCAGGTATTCCGGCCCCATCGCGAGCTTGCGGACGCGCCCGATCGGGATGTCGAGCGTGCCGGTGACCGCGGCCGGTGTCAGCCGGCGGATGCTCTCGTCGCGCGTGTTCGGCACGAGCCGGACCCAGGGATTCGCCCCGGAGAGCATCGACTCGATCTCGGCGAGCGGCAGGTCGCGCCGGAGCTTGATCGTGAGCGCCTGCGAATGGCAGCGCATCGCGCCGATGCGCACGCAGAAGCCATCCACGGGAATCGCGGGCTTCTGATCGAGAATCTTGTTCGTCTCCGCCATGCCCTTCCATTCTTCCTTGGA
>JADZDA010000042.1 GCA_020851255.1 Burkholderiales bacterium
GGCGGCGCGGGGGCGGCGGCCGCCGCGGCATCGCAGGCGAAGCCGTTCGCCGAGGTCGTCAAGGACGCGAAGGAGACCAAGGGCCTGTTCGCGCTCTGGCAGAAGGACGAGAAGGTCTGGCTCGAAATCGGTGCCGACCAGTTCGACAAGCCGATGTTCTTCTCGGCGAACCTCGCGGCCGGGCTGGGAGAGGGCTTCCTGTTCGGCGGACTGATGGGGCGCTCGCACCTGGTCGAGTTCCGCAAGATCGGCACGACGGTGCAGCTCGTCGCGCGTAACGAGCGCTATTTCGCGAGGCCGTCGACACCGGAGGCGCACGCGATCGCCGAGGCGTTCTCCGACAGCCTGCTCGCCGCCGCGCCGGCCGCGTCGCAGCCGCACCCGGAGAGGAAATCGGTGCTGGTCGAGTTGAACACGCTGTTGGTCGCCGACATCCCCGGCGCCTACGCGGCGCTCGATCGCGCCTACCGCCAGCCCTACGCGTTCGACGCGAGGAACTCGTCGATCGTCCGCGCGCGCACGACCGACGATTCGGTCGGCGTCACCGTCAACGCGCACTACGCGGTGCAGCGGCTGGTCCAGCCGCCGCCCAACCCGTCGCCCGGCGCGCCGGTACCGAGCATCCCGTCGACGCTGCCGGACGCGCGCAGCCTCTTCCTCGGCTTCCAGTACAACTTCGCGCGGCTCCCGGCCGAGCCGATGCGCCCGCGCATCGCCGATCCGCGCGTCGGCCACTTCACCGTCTCGCGCTTCGATTATTCGTCCGACGCCAAGCTCTCGCCGATGGTGAACTACGTGAAGCGCTGGCGGCTCGAGAAAAAGGACGCCGGGGCCGCGCTGTCCGAGCCGAAGCAGCCGATCGTCTTCTGGCTCGACCGCAACATCCCGTCACGCTACCGGGACACGGTGATCGCCGGCGTCCTCGAGTGGAACAAGGCGTTCGAGCGGATCGGGTTCAAGGACGCGGTCCAGGCGAAGGTGCAGCCCGACGACGCCGACTTCGACACGGTGGACGCGCGGCACGCGTCGATCCGCTGGATGACCACGGCGCGCCCCGCGTTCGGCGGCGTCGGCCCGTCGCAATCCGATCCGCGCACCGGCGAGATCCTCGACGCCGACGTCGGCATCGATCCGGTGCGGTTGCGCTTCGCCCGCTACCGACTCGCCGACTCGTCGTCGGCGTCCGCGCCGACGGGGGCGCGGCCGGCCACGAGCGCGTCCACCGCGTGGGGGCTCGTGCCCGAGCAGGCGACCCAGTGCGTGATCGCCGACTTCATCGCCGAGGACCGCGGATTCGCGATGGACCTGCTGGAGGCGCGCGGCGTCGTCGAGCCCGACAGTCCGCAGGCCGAGGAGTTCGTCCTGTCGGACCTGAAGGAGGTCGTGATGCACGAGGTCGGCCACGCACTCGGCCTCACGCACAACTTCCGGGCCTCGACGATCTACACGCAGGCGCAGCTCTCCGACCGCGAGTTCACGCGCAGGAACGGCGTGTCGGGGTCGGTGATGGAGTACACGCCGATCAACCTGGCGCTCAAGGGCGAGCCGCAAGGCGAGTACTCGATGACGACTCTGGGCGTCTACGACTACTGGGCGATCGATTACGCGTACCGGCCGATCCCGCCGGAACGCGAAGCCGAGGAACTCGCGCGGATCGCCGCCCGTTCGACCGAACGCGAACTCGCCTACGCCTACGACGACGAGACCTACGCCGGGCTCGATCCCGATGCGAACATCAGCGACCTGGGCAGCGATCCGCTGGTGTTCGCCGCGCGCCGACTCGCGCTCGCGAAAGAGATCTGGGAGCGCTGGGAGGCCCGCCCGCTCAAGCCCGGCGAGTCGCTCGCCGCGCTCCGCCGCAACATCACCCGCGGGATCACGCAGGTGCGCGAGAGCGGGCTCATCGCGGCGCGTCACGTCGGCGGCATCAGCGTGCTGCGCGACGCCGCCGGCTCGGGGCGCACGCCGATGAACCCGGTGTCGATGGCCCGCCAGCGCGACGCGCTGCGTCTGGTCGAGACCGGCGTCTTCTCGGCGGACAGCTTCCGCTTCAAGCCCGAGTTCCTGCGGAGCGTGTCGGTCGACTTCGCCGACCGGGCCGACGCCTTCGACGTCGCCATCGCGCCGGGCGGATTCGACTACTCGCTGCCGGTGCAGGTGCTGGCGTCGCAGAAGGCGGTGCTCGACCGCCTGATGAGCGAACCGGTGGCGCAGCGGCTGCTGGACGCCGAGGGCAAGGTCGACGATCCGGCCGAGGCGCTCACGCTCGCGGAGGTCTACGCGACCATCCAGAGGGCGGTCTGGAGCGAGTTGAAGGGCGGCCGCGACATCCCGCTGATCCGCCGCAACCTGCAACGCGAACACGCGACCCGGGTCGCGCAGGCGCTGCTGCGCCCCGCGAGCTCGATGCCGGCCGACGCCAAGGCGCTGCTGCGCGTGAACGCGAAGTCGCTGCGCGCCGACATCGCGGCGGTCGCCGCACGGCCCGGCTGGTCCGCGGCCGCGTCCGCGCACCTCGCCGAATCGCTGGCGACGCTCGACGAGGCGCTGAAGGCGCCGCTGGTCCGCTCGGCGGTCTAGGATCCTCCCCATGGCCGCCCGGCGTTCGCAGGCGACGGTAACGCTCTCGCCGCTCGACAACCGGGCGCTCGCGAACCTGTGCGGACCGCTGGACGCGAACCTGCGCCAGATCGAGGCGGCCTGCGACGTCACGGTCACGCACCGCGGCGGCACTTTCACGATCGCCGGCGACGCGCAGCGGACCGAGCAGGCGCGCGCGGCGCTCGAGCGGTTCTACGCGGCCGCCGAGAAGCCGCTGTCGGTCGACGACATCCAGCTGGGCCTGGTCGAGATCGCGACGCGCGGCCTGCGACCGGCCGCCGCCGGCGAGTCCGGCGACGACACGCCGCTCCTGCGCACGCGCCGGGCCGACCTGCACGGCCGCACGCCCAACCAGGTCGGCTACCTCTCGGCGATCGGCTCGCACGACATCACGTTCGGCATCGGCCCGGCGGGCACCGGCAAGACCTATCTCGCGGTCGCCTGCGCGGTCGACGCGCTCGAGCGCGACTCGGTCAAACGCCTCGTGCTCGTGCGCCCGGCCGTCGAGGCCGGCGAGCGGCTGGGCTTCCTCCCCGGGGATCTCGCGCAGAAGGTCGATCCCTACCTGCGACCGCTGTACGACGCGCTCTACGACCTGATGGGCTTCGACAAGGTCTCCAAGCTCTTCGAGCGGCAGACCATCGAGGTCGCGCCGCTCGCCTACATGCGGGGACGCACGCTCAACCACAGCTTCATCATCCTCGACGAGGCGCAGAACACGACGCCCGAGCAGATGAAGATGTTCCTGACGCGGATCGGGTTCGGCACGCGCGCGGTGATCACCGGCGACGTGACGCAGATCGACCTCGCGCGCGGCCAGAAGAGCGGATTGATCGAAGCCGACCGGATCCTCCGGGATGTGCGCGGAATCGCGTTCTGCCGGTTCACCAGCGCCGACGTCGTCCGCCACCCGCTGGTGCAGAAGATCATCGATGCCTACGAGCGCGACAAGCGCTGACACGGGCAGGACACCCCCGCGCCGGCGCGCCGCAACGCCGGCGCTCGCGCTCGACGTCCAGTACGCGGTCGGCCGGAGCGGGCTGCCGGCGGCGGCGTCGCTGCGCCGGTGGGCCGGCGCGGCGCTCGACGGCGGCGCGCGGGTGACGATCCGCTTCGTGGGCGCGAAGGAGGGGCGGACCCTCAACGCGCTCTACCGCGGGAAGGACTACGCGACCAACGTCCTGACGTTCGTGTACGATGACGCGGTCCCGCTCGCCGGCGACGTCGTGCTCTGCGCCCCGGTGCTCCGGCGCGAGGCGCGCGCAGGCGGGCGGACGCTCCGCGCGCACTGCGCGCACCTCGTCGTGCACGGCATGCTGCATCTGCAAGGCCACGACCATGCCTCGCCGCGCGAGGCGCGCGCCATGGAATCGCGGGAAACCGCGATCCTGGCGCATCTCGGCATCGCCGACCCCTACGCCGCGCGCTGACGACGCCAACCGATGAGCGTCCCGGTCCCCGACCCCGACGAGCGCGAAGAACCGCGCCCGTCGCTGCTCGAACGCCTGACCGCGTTCCTCACGCGCGAGCCCGAGGACCGCGACGAGCTCCTCGACCTGCTGCGCGGCGCGTTCGAACGACGGCTGTTCGACGCCGACGCGCTGTCGATGATCGAGGGCGTCCTGCAGGTGTCGGAGATGACGGTGCGCGACATCATGATCCCGCGCTCGCAGATGGATTGCGTTTCGATCGACGACGAGCCGCCGGCGTTCATCCCCCTCGTGCTCGAGACCAAGCACTCGCGGTTCCCGGTGATCGGCGAGAGCAAGGACGAGGTCGTCGGCATCCTGCTCGCGAAGGAGCTGCTCGCCTACTACCAGAGTCCGGAGACGTTCTCGGTGCGCGACACGCTGCGGCCGGCCGTCTTCGTGCCCGAGTCGAAGCGGCTCAACGTCCTGCTGCGCGAGTTCCGCAGCAACCGCAACCACATCGCGATCGTCGTCGACGAATACGGCGGCGTCTCGGGGCTGGTCACGATCGAGGACGTGCTCGAGCAGATCGTCGGCGACATCGAGGACGAGTACGATTTCGACGAGACCGTGGACAACATCATCGCCGAGGGCCACGGCCGCTACCGCGTGAAGGCGCAGACCGAGGTCGGCGATTTCAACGCGAAGTTCGGCAGCCGCCTCGCCGGCGATTCGGTCGACACCGTCGGCGGCCTGGTCGTGCGGGCGTTCGGGCGGCTGCCCAAGCGCGGCGAGACGGTGACGCTCGGCGGGTTCCGCGTCCGGGTCGTCCGCGCCGACAGCCGGCGCGTCTACACGCTGCAGGTCGAGAAGATCGCCGCCGCGGCGGACGCCGCCGGCGCGTAGGATTCGGGGCGTCGTGCGCGGCGCGCTCTTCCCGTCCGCCGCCGCGTCGCTCGCCGGCGCGCTGACCGTCCTCGGATACGCGCCGTACGGCGTCGCGCTGCTCCCGGTCGCCACGCTCGCGGTCCTGTTCCTGCTGTGGCGCGACGCGGCGACGCCCGGGCGCGCCGCGGCGGTCGGTTTCGCCTTCGGGCTGGGGCTCTTCGGCGCCGGGGTGCCGTGGATCGCCATCGCGCTCGCGACCTACGGCGGCATGCCGGCGCCGCTCGCCGCGATCGGCATCGCCGGCTTCTGCGCGTACCTCGCGCTGTGGCCGGCGCTCGCCGGATGGGCGTGCGCCCGCGTCGCGCCGGCGGGGTCCGCCGCGCGGCTGTTCGCCGCCGCCGGCGCCTGGACGCTCGCCGAATGGCTGCGCGGATTCGTGCTCACCGGCTTCCCCTGGCTCGCCGTCGGCCACGCGCAACTGCCGGGCAGCCCGCTCGCCGGGTACGCGCCGGTCGGCGGCGTGTTCCTGGTGTCGCTCGGCGTCGCGCTGGTCGCCGCGGCCGCCGCCGGCACGATCGAGGCGCTCGCCCGGCCCGCGCCGCGGCGGGTCCTGGCAGCCGTGGCGGCGGCGGTCGCGATCCTCGCGGCGGGCGCGCTGCTCGACCGCATCGAGTGGACGCACACGCCGCGCGCGCCGATCCCCGTCACGCTCGTGCAGGGCAACGTGCCGCAGGAGCAGAAGTTCGATCCCGAGCTCAAGCATCGCGCGTACGCGGTCTATGAAGCGCTCGTCGCCGGGAGCCGCGGGAAGGTCGTGGTGCTCCCCGAGAGCGCGTTCCCGGTATTCGCCCACGAGGTCCCCGAGGCGACGGCCGCGGCGATCGCGCGGACCCTGCGCGAACGCGGCGGCGACGCGCTCGTCGGCCTGTTCGTCGCGCAGAGGCCCGCTCCCGGCGAGACCGCGCCGCGCATCCACAACAGCGTCGTCACGCTGGGCGTCACCGACACGCAGCTCTACCGCAAGCGCCATCTCGTGCCGTTCGGCGAGTCTATCCCGGCGAAGCCGCTGGTCGGATGGTTCATCGACCGCGTGCTCGACATCCCGCTCTCGGACCAGACGCCGGGGCCCGACGACCAGCGGCCGTTCGCGCTGGCCGGCGAGCGCCTCGCGGTCAACATCTGCTACGAGGACGCGTTCGGCGCCGAGCTCGCGGCGCCGGCGCGCGAAGCCACGATCCTCGTGAACGTGACCAACGACGCCTGGTACGGCCGGTCGATCGCCGCGCGGCAGCACAACCAGATCGCCGCGATGCGCGCGAAGGAGACCGGGAGACCGATGCTCCGCGCGACCAACACCGGCGTCACGAGCGTCATCGACGCGGACGGCGTCGTCCGCGCCGAGCTGCCGTGGTTCACACGAGACGTCCTCGAAGCCAGCGTCGCGGGCCGCGAGGGGGACACGCCGTTCCTGCGCCTGGGCAACGCGCTGGCCGTGGCCTGCGCGACCGGCCTGTTCGCGACCGCGTTCGTCCTCGGGCGAGGGCGCTACTTCTCCTCGAGATAGTCGTCGTCGACGTTGATGCTCCAGAGGTTCGACTTGTCGCTGCGGCCGGAAGCGATGTTGTCGACCGCCGCCTTCGCGGTGAGCATCGAGTGGTCCTGGTTGTTGTACCGGTGCATCCCGTTGCGACCGATCAGGAACAGGTTCGGGATCGCGTCGAGCCACTCCCGCACGACGTCGAAGCGCTCGTAGGCGCCGGTGTAGGCCGGGTAGGCCTTGGGCACGCGCACGACGGTGCCGTCGACGACGTCGGCCGGATCGACGATGCCGATCTTCGCGAGCTCGCGCACGCCGAACGCGACGACGTCGGCATCCGGCATCGACCACAGGTCGTCGCCCTCGGCGCAGAAGTACTCCAGGCCGAGCCACACGACCGACGGGTCGGGGACGAGCGCGGGACTCCAGTTGTTGAACACCTGGATGCGGCCGATGCGGACGTCGGGCTCCTGCACGTAGATCCAGTTGTCGGGCGGCAGCCTCGGGCCCGCGGTCCCGGGCGCGCGCGCGCCGATCAGCGTGTCGCGCACCGCGAGCCCGACGGTGATGAAATCCCGGTACGGCAGGCGCTCGGCCACGTCGCGCACTTCCGCGGGGGCCGCCGGCTGCGCGTTGGCGACGAGTTCCCGGACCGGGATCGACGAAATCGCGTAGTCGCAGTCGCAAGTCCGGGTCGTTCCGTCCGCGAGGCGTACGTCGACGCCGGTCACGCGCCCGTCGCAAAGCCGCAGCCGCTCGGCGCGCGCGCCGGTCACGATCGTCCCGCCGGCCTCGCGGACACGGCGCGCGACCTCCTCCCACATCTGCCCGGGGCCCAGCCGCGGATAGAGGAAGCGCTCGATCAGGCTCGTGTGCTTCGACTCGGTCGTGCGTCCGAGCGCGCTGTCGAGGCCGCTGCGCAACGCGTGCGCGATCGCGCGCTTGAGCGACAGTCCCTTGATCCGCTGCGCGCCCCAGTCGGCGGAGATCTGCGTGCAGGGCACGCCCCAGACCTTCTCGGTGTAGGACTCGAAGAACTCGCGGTAGAGCTCGCGGCCGAACCGGTTGATCAGGAAATCCTCGAGCGTGACCTCGGGACGCCGGGGCACGGCGTGGGCGGCGACGTAGCTCAGCCCGGCGCGCATCGACCGCAGGAAACCCAGGTTGCGGACGGTGTTGAAGTCCAGCCGGATCGGGTAGTCGAAGAAGCGGCCGCGATGGAATATCCGCGACAGCCGGTCGCGCACGAGCAGGACGCGTTCCGGATCCGCCGGAGGCGCAACGTCGCCGGGTACCCGCAGGTTGCGCTGGCGCGCCTGGTAGGTCAGCGTCATGCCGCCGTCGGCCGGCAGCGTCGTCGTGTCGATCGGGAGGACCTCCTGCCACCAGTCCATCACCCAGTCCGACTTTGAGAAGAACCGGTGGCCGCCCAGGTCCATGCGGAACCCGCGGTGGACGACGGTCCGGGACAGCCCGCCGAACGCCTCCGACGCCTCGACGACGATCGGCTTCACGCCGGTGCGGCGCAGCAGTTCGAGCGCCGCCGTGAGTCCGGCGGGGCCGGCGCCGAGGATCAGCGCGACAGGGGGGGTGGTTGTCATCGTCGGGGGCGTCGCCCGGCACCGGTGCCGCTCGCGGACCGGGCGCGCTGCGATCCTGGCCGAACCACGCCACAGGCACAGGCGCGTCAGGCGGCGTCCCGATCGCGGCGTGCAGTATATCGGGCCGGCGCGCGGCGCCTGCACGATCCGCGCCGCCAGGTGACGCCGCACCCGCCGCGGTGCCAGACCCCTGTCTCACCATCACGCGCGCGTGCATGATTGTAAGATAGGGTTCCAGGCCGCGGGTCGACGCGACGCGCCCGTCCGCGCAGGTCCCGAACGCCAGGCCGTGCACGACGCCCTCGACGTCCCCGCCGACTCCACGCCCGTCCGATTCGTCGGACGCGTGGGGTTCCATTTCGCGGTCGCCCTGCTCGTCGCCGTTCTGGCGGTCGTCGCCTGGAACGGCGGTCCGCGCTTCAGCGTGGCGCAGCCGACCGTCGAGGTGCCCGCGTCGGCGCTCGTCGCCGTCCGGGGCCGCGGACACGCGGAACCCGCGCGCTACGTCGTCGACGCCGCCGACGCCGAGGGGATCGTCCTGCTGGCCGCGGGGGGCGTCTCGTTCGCCGCGGCCGACTACCCGCGCATCACCTGGCATCTTCCCTGGGACGTGCCGTCGGGCCTGCAGGTCAACATCGCCTGGCGGCGTCGCGATGCGCCGGGCCGCCTGTACAGCGAAGCGGTCGAATGGTCGCGCGGCCCGGCCTACATCGATCTCAACGGGCATCCCGACTGGTCGGGAACCATCCAGGAGATCTCGCTCGCGATACGCGGCCGCATCGCGGCGCCGCTGCCGGTCGGCGGGGTGAGGCTGCGATCCGCAGCGTGGAGTGTCACGCTCGTCGACACGCTCTCCGACTGGCGCGACCGGGCGCTCGTCTTCGCGCCGGGCGGCTTCAGTTCGCTGGACGGTGAGCGCGCGGCCATCGCACCGCTGGTACCGGTGGTGGCCGGCGCCGTGGGTATCGCCATCGCGGCGCTCGGGTGGCGGGCCCGGCGGCGCGGAGCGCGGTTCCCGCTGGGCGCGGCGATCGGCGTGTTCATCGCGGGCTGGCTGGTGGTGGACCTGCGGACGCAATGGCATTTCGCGCGTCAGCACGCGGCGAACCTGGCCATCTACACCGGCAAGTCCGGCGACGACCGGTCCGCGGCGAGCCCCGACGGGCGCCTCTTCGAGACCGCGCGCAAGCTTCGCGACGCGACGCGCGAGCGGCCCGCGCGCGTGCTCGTGCTGTCCGACAACACGCACCTCGCCACGCGGATCGCCTGGTTCTGCTATCCGGAGAACGTGTGGCACGGCGCGCGCTCCAACGCCCGCCGCCCCGCCGTGGCGCCCGACCAGTTGCGGACCGGTGATCAGGTGGTGCTCGTGCTCTACGAGGCGATCACCTGGGATCCGGCCCGCCAGGCGCTGGTCTGGCAGGACGGACGTACGCGCGCGGCGACCCCGATCCTGGTCGAGGGACCGGCGCTCGCCATGGTTCGCGTGGACGCGCCCCGATGAGCGCCTGGGCAGGACTCCTCGCGAGCATCGCGCTGCCCTGGATCGCCGGGGCCGCGACCGTGGTCGCGCTGCGAGGCGCGGCCGGGCGGCACGAGCTGCCGCTCGCCGCCGGCTACGGATTCCTGATCGGCGTCCTCGCCGCGACGCTCGTGCTGCGCGCGGCTTCGTTCGCCGGATCGCCCTGGCATCCGATGCTGCTCGACGCGGCGATGGTCGCGATCGCCACGATCGCCGGCACGGTCGCGTTCCGCGCGCGCGCGTCGGCGCCGGCGGGCGACCCTGTGGCCGGGTCGCTCGCCGGAGAAACCGCGCCGTACCGGTGGCTGTTCGCCGCCGCCCTGGCGCTACTCGCCGTCCGGATCCTGGGCCTCGCGATCGAGGTCGCGGTCAGTCCGCTGCGCGCCTACGACGCCTGGGGCCACTGGAGCACCAAGGCCCGCGTCTGGCTCGAGGCGGGCCGCCTCGTTCCGTTCGTCTCCGGCGGCACGTGGCTCGCGCAGGGCGATCCGGGGCTGTACACCGATTCCAATCCGAGCCATCCGGGCACGCTGCCGCTGCTGCAGGTGTGGGTCGCCCGCCACACCGGCGGCTGGAACGAGCCGATGGTCAACGCGCCATGGCTCGCGATGGTCGTCGCTTTCGCACTCGCCTTCTACGCGCAGGCGCGCGCCGCCGGCGCGCGCGCCTCCCTCGCGATGGTCGCGACGTGGCTCGTCGTCTCGATGCCGGTGCTGGGCCAGCACGTCGCGCAGTCGGGCGCGGCCGACCTCTTCATGGGTGCCGCCTACGCGATGGCGGCGATGGCGGTGTGGCGCTGGTCGGTGACGCGCGAGCCGGGCATGGCGCTGGTCGCGGCGCTGTCGGTCGCGGCCGGCGCCTGGATCAAGATCGAGGGCCTGCTGTGGATGGCGACGCTCGTGCCGGCGGTCGTCGTCGCCCTCCACCGGCGCGCCGGCCTGATCCTCGTCGGAGCGGCGGTCGCCGCGTTCGCGGCCTATCTCGCGCTCGGGCCCGAACGCCAGCCGATGCTGGGCTACGTGCTGCGCAACCGGCCGGTCAACGTGCTGCCGACGCTGATCCTGCAGGTCTACACGCTCGACCACTGGCATCTCGCGGCGTACGCGTTCGTCGCGGTCGCGGCCTGGCGCTGGCGCGTGCTCCTCGCACCGCGGCACGCGCCCGCGACGCTCACCGTCTTCTGCGCACTCGGCCTGGTCGTCGTGGTGTTCTTCTTCAGCTCGGCGGCGTTCGGCGTCGCCGACGAAACGCTCGGCAACCGCTTCATCCTGCACCTCATGCCCACGCTCGTGTTCTACACGCTCGTGCTGCTGCTCGACCCGGGTGCGCCCGCCGGCGACCAGCCCAGCGCGCAGGCGACGAAGGCGGCCGACGCGTAGAGGTCGTGGAACTGGTGGAACGCCATCGCGGCCAGCGCGAAGGCGTACCCGCGCGCCCGCGCGAATTCGCTCCAGAGCGCGGTGTTGATGGCGATCGCGGCCGCGAAGCCGGCGAGCGGCGTCCACGGCGGCACCCATCCGGCGATCGAGGCGACCGGCGACATCGCGAGCCCCCATGCCCAGGCCGCCCGCAGCCGCTCGGGCCAGCTCGCGTTCATCGACGCGCACGCCGGTCGCTCGCGGATGAGCCGGGTCCACGGCACCGCGCGCATCAGGACATCGGTGCGCAGGAGCCCCGGCAGCCGCCAGACCTTGAGGTGGGTACCCTGCAGCGCGGGGTCGAGCACGATGACGCCGCCCCGCTCGCGCAGCCGCACGCCGAGTTCGATGTCCTCGATCGACGGCTGCGGATAGCGTCCGGCGTCGAAGCCGCCGACCGCGGCGTACGCGCCCGCGCGCACCGCACCGCACCCGGCCCAGAACGTCTCGGCCTCGCCCGCCGCGCGCACGTGGTGGTGGCGGTGCGCGAGATTCTTGTACTGCGAAAGGAAATTCGGCGCCGCCGGCCGGTCGTCGTAGGCGCCGAAGACCGCGACGACCTCCGGTCTCTCGAACGCGCGGGAGAGCACGCGCGCCGCGTCGTCGTGGACGACGCCGTCCGCGTCGACGAACCAGAGGATCGCGCCGGTGGCGTGCCGCGCGCCGACGTTGCGTGCGCCGCCGGGACCGAGCCGCCCGCCGGAAGGCACGACGCGCGCGCCGAAGGACGACGCGATCCGAGCGGTGGCGTCGGTCGAACCGTCGTCGACGACGAGGATCTCGCGGATCTCGCCCCGGGCGGCGAGCGCGGCGAGCGGCGGCAGGCTGCGCGCGAGCACCTCTTCGCCGTTGTAGGCCGGCATGACCACCGACGGCGCCACCTCCCGACCGGCTCCGGCTGGCGCCGTCGGCCCGGCGTCGCGGGGCACAGCCGCCGGATGCCCTCGATCGTCGGTGTTCATCGCGCCATTGTAGTCATCGCGCCGTCGCGGCAACCGGGCCGGTGACATCGCCGCGTCGGGCCGGCCGGGAACGCGATTGCGTCGCGTCGAACCCGACCCCAGAATAGGCGCGCCCGCGCCGGGCGGTGTTTCGATCGCGCGCTGTCGCGCCTGGTCGCGAACCGCCCCGCCGCGCACCGGACCCGGGAGTCGTCATCGACACGCCATTGTTCGCCGCAGCCGAGTACGCGGTGATCGCCGCCGCGGTGATCGCGACCCTGCACCTCGCCGCGAAACCTCCGCTGCGGCAGGACGCGGCCGCGCATCCGGGGCTCGCGGTCGCGACCGCGCTCGTCCTCGGCGGCGGAGGGATCGCGCTCGCCTGGGCGATCGCCGCGTGGCCCTGGGCGAGGCATGCCACGGCAGCGCTGGCGCTCGCGACGATGCTCGCCCTCGCCTGGCGCGCCAGGTCGGCGTACGGTGCGGGGCGGCGCTGGCCCCCCGGTTCGCTCGGACTCGCGCGATCGCTCGATGCGATCGGCGACCGGCGCCACTACCGCGACCAGGCCGCGCGCCACGGCCCGGTCTTCAAGATGTCGCAGTTCGGTCGCCCGACCGCCTGCGTCGTCGGGCACGAACGCGCGCGCGCGCTCCTCACCGACCGCGTCGACGCGCTCGCACCGGCCGCGCTGCCCTACAACCGGCTGCTCGCCAGCGGACAGCTCCGCTACATGGCCGCCGATGCGCACAAGCGCGAATCCCCGCTCTTCCGGGCGGCGTTCGCGCAGATGGACCTCGATGGCGCCGAGGAGGCGTTCCGCGCGTCGCTGCGCACGTCGCTCGCCGGCCTCATCGCGCGTTCCCGGGCGACGGCCGGCGGAGTGAACGCGCGATCCGACTTCGAGCGCTGGGTCGCCGCGGCCCACGCGCGCGTGTTCTTCGGTCTCGCGCCGGACGACGAGCGGGTCGCGCGGCTCCTGCGGTTCGTTCCTCTCGTGAAGACCGGTCGCGCCGGAGGTCCGATCTGGAAGCGTGAGCTGCGCGCCGGCGTCGAAGGCATGGCGTCGGTCGTGCGCGACGTCGCCGCCGGCCTGGGATCGGGCGATCCGCGGGTCGCGCGCGGCTCGGCGCTGGACCTCCTGCTCGCGGCCGATCCGACCTCGCTCGACCAGCCCGCCCGCACCGAGAACCTGGTCCTGATCTACCGGCTGACGATCGGCGACGTGACCGGACTGCTCGACTGGATCTTCGCGTTCCTGGGCGAACGGCCGGACTGGCTCGACCACGTGCGCGCGCACGGACGCACGTCCGGGACCGTGCGCATGCTGCCGCCGGTCGATCCGGCGACCTGCGCGGTCCTCGAGACGCTGCGGATGGAGCAAAGCGAATTCCTCTACCGGCGGACGGTGAAGCCGATCGACATCGACGGATGGCGGATCCCGGCCGGCTGGATCCTGCGGATGTGCGTGAACGAGAGCCATCGCGACGCGTCGGTGTTCGAGGAACCGGATCGGTGGCTCCCCGAACGCTTCGCCGATCGCCGCTACTCTCGGGCCGAGTACTCGCCGTTCGGCGGCTACACGCACGGGTGCATGGGCGCGCATCTGGTGCACTTCCTCGGGCGGATCTTCGTCGAGGAACTGGCGATCGGCTGCGACTGGACGGTGACCCGCGCCGGCCCCCCGGAACGCGGCAGCCGCCATCGCGACCACTGGCGGCCCAATCGCGACCGGCTCGCCGTCGTGCACGCCCGGGAGCCGGCAGTCACCGGCCCGGCCGCGGCGTCCGCCGCCGCGTAGGCCGGAGGTCCGGCCGGGCCGGACACCGGCCGGGGGCGCGCCTCGCGGGCGGTAGAATCGCGGGTTTGGCCGATCGCCCCGGCGGCCACACGCCGACGGACGCCCCGATGCTCACGTTCCAGCAGATCATCCTCAAGCTCCAGGAGTACTGGGGCTCCCACGGCTGCGCGCTCTTGCAGCCCTACGATCTCGAGGTCGGCGCGGGCACGTCGCACACCGCCACGTTCCTGCGCGCGCTCGGCCCCGAACCGTGGAAGGCCGCCTACGTGCA
>JADZDA010000043.1 GCA_020851255.1 Burkholderiales bacterium
CGCGAGGCCGCTACGGGGGGTCGGCGCGCGAAGGGCCACCTCGAGCGCGCCATGCCCCCTTGGGGGGAGGCGGCCGCGAGGCCGCTACGGGGGGGTCTGTTACACCCTCGACTTCTTCTCGAGGACCTGGATCGTCGCCCAGCTCCAGTCGGGCCGCTGTTCGACCAGGTGGCGCAGCGCGACGGTGTAGATCGAACGGCCGGTCATCAGGATCACGCTGCGACCGTCGGAGTACTCCTGCGTCGGGACGATCAGCGTCTTGACCGCGAGCGGCTTGTCCGGCCGCGACGGCGGCGGCAGATAGAGACCGTCGAACCGGCTGCCCATCGTCGCGACTTCCAGGCCGTTGACCACGATGCCCATGTCCTCGCGCGCATCGCGTCGCGCGTGCAGCGTGACCGGCACGAAGCGATCGGCGATGATCGCGACGCCCGCCTCGACGTCCTCGGTGGACACCTTGTTCAGGCGCCGGACGACCCCGAGCACCCAGTCGGACACGTCGGTCTGGCGCACGGCGACCAGCCCTCCGAGCGCGAGACTCTGGCCGATGCCGCCCGACGCGGCGATCCGCAATCCCGCGAGGCTGCGGTCCTTGACCTGCCACATCGGGTCGGAGAACGACGCGAGGCTCGCCACCAGTGAATCGTGTTCGTCGGGCGTGGCGACCGGACGGCGCCGTGGCGCGTCGGACACCGCGTAGACCTCGATCTGCTCGGTGCCCGGTCCATCGGGCACCGCGTCGGCGACGTCCCTAGCGGCGAGCTCCCGGCTGATCCGCGCGAGCCCGATCCGCACGCGCGCTGCGACCTTGCACGACACGCGCGGATCACGACGCAGATCGGAGACCAGGCTCGGCGCGACCGCGGGCCGGACCTTCTCGAGGATCGCGACGCGAATCTGGTTGATCGGTCCCACCGGCCCCTGGTCGGTCTGCTCGGCGTGCCGGAGCGCGGCGATCGCGCGGTTCAGCTGGTCGTCGAGCGGCGAGGTGTCGAGGTAGCGGAGCATCGAGCCCGAGTCGGTGCCGGTGCGTCGCTGCAGGCCCGTGCGGCCGGCGATGTCGACGAAGAATCCCTCGGGCGATCGCGGAACCGGGTCGAGCTGCAGCCGGCGGCTCCAGGCGCGCAACTGCGCGCACGCCCAGTCGATCTCGGCCGGGGACATGTTGCCGGTATTGAGCTGGTGGACGAGCAGCGTGTAGAGATACTCCTGCTCCATCGTCCAGTGCGTGGCGTTCGGTCCCGCGGTCGCGAGCACCGTCTGCGTCCGTTCGACCGACAGTTCGGTCGCTCGCAGGAACGTGCGGTGCAACTCGGCCCATTTCGCCGGTATCCAGCGCTCGTAGCGGAACACGCGCAGCTTGGCGTCGGTGCCGGCGTAGTGCGTGTGGCGCGTGAAGAGCAGCGGGACCAGCGGCTTCCACCGGGCGTGGTTGCCGGCGGCGAGCGCCTCTTCGAGGGCCGCCTGGTAGGCGGTCATGAAACTCTGCGTGAGCTCGTAGATCGCCTGCCACAGCCTCTCGGCGAGCTTGGGACTCGATTCCGCGTTCTCGACGTACTGCCGGATCAGCTGCCGCCGATCGGTACCCAGGGCCGCGTCGAGGAACTGGATCGCGCCGACGCGCGCCGGATCGATCTCCTTGCGGCCCAGCCGCAAGGCGTCGAACGCGCGCATCACGTGCTGCTGGCGGCCGATCACGTCCAGCGCGGGAAGCTGGCGCAGCCAGAGCGACACCGTCTTGGCGGAAGCCAGCGGATCGGCGAGATCTTTGCCCGAGGTCAGGAACCCGAACATTGGTCGGTGGCGGCTAGTCGTGGAGGCCCTGTCGGCCGGCGCGAGCCGACCCCCCGCCCGACGCCCGGCGCCGGAGGGAGGTTGATTTTATAGACCTTTGCAATTCCGCGCGCATGGCCCGCGATCCGGTTTGGATAGAATGAACGGTTTTCCGTCGCGTCACGCCCCGCGGGCGGACACCCGATGACCGGCGCGGCGAACGCCGGCATCCACATGATCCACCATCGACCTTGTACATGACAAACATTCGCACCATTTCCGTTCTACTGATGCTCACCGCCCTGGTCGCGACCGGCGCGACCGCGCAGGCGCCGGCGCCGGCGCAGCGAAACCAAAACCAAATTACGAAGGGAAACAGCAAGATGGATGCCACCCCGACCACGCTGCAGACGATCGACACCGTGACCGGCAGCGGCGCGGAGGCCAAGGCTGGGCGGCCGGTCGTTGTCCATTACACCGGGTGGCTCCACGATCCGGCTCAGCCGGGCGGCAAGGGGCGGAAGTTCGACAGTTCGCTCGACCGCGCCGAGCCGTTCTCGTTCCCGCTGGGCGGAGGCCGGGTGATCCGCGGTTGGGACGAAGGCGTGGCGGGAATGAAGGTCGGCGGCAAGCGCACGCTCGTCATCCCGGCGGACATGGGCTACGGCGCGCGCGGCGCCGGCGGTGTCATCCCGCCGAACGCGACGCTGGTCTTCGACGTCGAACTCCTCGAGGTCCGTTGACCGCCGTGACTGCATCGCCGCCGCTCGTGCCGCCCGGAACGCGCGCGATCCCCCCCGGACCGCCCCCCCGCGACGCAGCCACGGCGGCGGCGCCTCCGCCATCCCTCGAACGGGGGATGCATCGCTGCCGACAGGCGAGCGCCGATGGCGCCCGATGACGTCCGGCGGCCGGTGAAGCGCCGGCTCGACTACCGTCCGCCCGCGTTCCTCGTCGACCGGATCGCGCTCGAATTCGACCTCGATCCGGCGTCGACGGCGGTCCGGGCCGCGCTCTCGTTCCGGCGCAATCCGGATGCGGCGCCCGAGGATCGCCGCGCGCCGCTCGTCCTGGACGGCGAGCAGCAGGACGACCTGCGCCTGGAACTCGACGGCCGGGCGCTGGGCGCGTCCGAGGCGATCGTCGACGGAAGCCGGGTGACACTGCCGCGCCCACCGGACGCAGGGACGCTGGTCGTCCGCTCGAGGATCGCGCCGGCGGACAACGTCGCGCTCGAAGGCCTCTATGTCTCGTCGGGCGTCTTCTGCACCCAATGCGAAGCCGAGGGCTTCCGCCGGATCACCTGCTTCCCGGACCGGCCCGACGTTCTCTCGGTCTACACGGTGACGCTGCGCGCGGATCCCGCGCGCTACCCGGTGCTGCTGTCCAACGGCAATCTCGTCGCGACCGGCGGATTGCCCGACGGCCGCCACTTCGCGACCTGGCACGACCCCTACCCCAAGCCCTCGTACCTCTTCGCGCTGGTCGCGGGCGATCTGCAGTCGCTCGACGACACCTACACGACGCGGTCGGGCCGGCGCGTGCAGCTCTCGATCCACTCGACGGCCGCGAACCTGCCGCGCTGCCAGTGGGCGATGGAGTGCCTGAAGCGCGCGATGCGCTGGGACGAGGAAACCTGGGGCCTCGAGTACGACCTCGACCGGTTCATGATCTTCTGCGCCGACGATTTCAATTTCGGCGCGATGGAGAACAAGGGCCTCAACATCTTCAACAGCCGGCTCCTGCTCGCGGACCCGGCGACCGCGACCGACGACGATTACGCCGCGATCGAGGCGGTCGTCGGCCACGAGTACTTCCACAACTGGACCGGCAACCGGGTCACCTGCCGGGACTGGTTCCAGCTCTCGCTCAAGGAAGGACTCACGGTCTTCCGCGACCAGGAGTTCTCGAGCGACACCGGTTCGCGCGCCGTCGAGCGCATCGGCGCCGTCGAGAACCTGCGCCGCCTGCAGATGCCCGAGGACGCGGGCCCGATGGCGCATCCGGTCCGTCCCGACCAGTACCAGGAGATCAACAATTTCTACACGGCGACCGTCTACGAGAAAGGGGCCGAGCTGATCCGCATGCAGCACGCGCTCCTGGGACGCGAGCGCTTCCGCCGCGGACTCGCCCTGTACTTCGAGCGGCACGACGGTCGGGCGGTCACCTGCGACGATTTCGTCGCGGCGATGGCCGACGCGTCGGGCGTCGACCTCGCGCAGTTCGGCCGGTGGTACTCGCAGGCGGGCACGCCCCGGGTCCGCGCGCGCGGTCGCCACGACGCGGCGCGGCGCACCTACACGCTCGACGTCGAACAGGCGACCGGACCGACGCCCGGCCAGCCGGACAAGGCGCCGTTCCACATCCCCCTCGCGGTCGGCCTGGTCGGCCCCGACGGGCGCGATCTCGAGTTCTCCGTCGACGGCGACGCGCGGGAGCCCTCGCGGACCGCGATGCTCGAGCTCCGCGAGCCCTCCCGGTCGTGGACGTTCACCGGCGTCGACGCCCGGCCGGTGCCGTCTCTCGCGCGCGGCTACTCGGCGCCGGTGCGCGTCGAGTTCGACTACGGCGACGAGGATCTCGCGCTGCTCGCCTCGCACGACAGCGATCCGGTCAACCGCTGGGACGCCGCGCAGCGTGTCTACACGCAGGCGATCCGCGCGCTCGCGGCCGACCACCGGTCGGGGACGCCGCTCGCTCTGCCGGCGCCGCTGTCGCGGATGGTCGCGGCGCTGCTCGACGCGCGTGACAGCGACCCGGCGCTCGCCGCGCTCGCGCTGGCGCCGCCCGATCCGGCGTACGTCGCCGCGCTGGAACCCACGATCGACGTCGACGGCGTCGACCGCGCGCGGGCGTTCCTGGTCCGCGAACTCGCGCGCGTGCATGCCGATGCCTTCGAGCGCACCTGGGCCGCGCACCGCGTCCCGGAGCCGTACCGGCCGACGCAGGCGCAGGCGGCGGCGCGCCGGCTCGCCAACCTCTGCCTGCGCTTCCTGGCGGAGCGCGGCGACTCGATGGCCCGGGCGCTCGCGGTCGCGCAGTACGACGAAGCCGACAACATGACCGACTCGCTGGCGGCGCTCGCAGCGCTCGCCGACGGCTCGTCGGCGGAACGCGACGACCTGTACGCGCGCTTCGAGGCCCGCTGGCGCAACGAGCCGCTGGTGCTCGACAAGTGGTTCGCGCTGGAAGCGACCAGCCGGCGTCCCGACGCGCTCGCGCGCGTGCGGCGCCTCACCGCGCACCCGCGCTTCAACGCCCGCAATCCCAACCGCGTGCGCGCGCTGGTCGGCGCCTTCGCGCTGCGCAACTTCGCGCGTTTCCACGCGGCCGACGGCTCCGGCTACGCGTTCGTCGCCGACCAGGTGCTCGCGCTCGACCCGGCGAACCCGCAGCTCGCCGCCCGGATCGCCTCGGCGTTCGAGCTGTGGAAGCGTTTCCCCGGTCCGCGGCGCGAGCGGATGGGCATCGAGCTGCGCCGGATCGCCGCGGCGCCGAGGCTCTCGCCGGACGTCGCCGAGATCGTCGGCCGCAGCCTCGACGACTGACGCGCGCGGGCAGCCCGCGCGTTTCGTCGCCGCCGCCGACCGGTCGTCGCCGGTCGCGCACGCCCGGTCGCATCCGGGCCGCGCCGGACGGGTCCTCCCGCTACGCTGGTCGCACTGGGGGTGTTCATTTCATGGAGACTCGACCATGTCGCCCCTGCACGCCCCTGCCGCTCCGCGGCGTTCCCCTTTCGTCCGCCTCCTCGCCGTCGCCACGCTCGCCGGGGTGGCTTCCGTCTGTCTGGCGCAGTCCGAGTTCCCGCCCGGGCGCTGGGCCTGCGACCTGAACGGTCGCGACATCGACATCCGGATCGCCGGCGACGAGGCGACCGTGCGCGTCGCCGGCGCCGAGGCGCGCGTGCTCAAGCGCCGAGAAATCCGTTCGGGCGGCTACTACACCGACGGTTCGGCGGCGCTCAGGCACCGCGGCGGCGAACCGGCACAGGCGAACGAACCGCAGTGGATCCAGAACGGCGAGGTGTCGGCGTTGCGGCGCTGCCTGCCCGACGCCCGGTAGCCGTGGCCGCGCGACCGGGGTCGCGCGCCGCTACCAGTAGGTTTCGACGGTGATGTGTCCCGGCTCGCGACGCCGGTGCCGGCGCATTCCGCGCGTCGCGAGTACCGCCTGCACGTCGTCGACCATCGCCGGGTTGCCGCACAGCATCGCGTGCGCATCGGCCGCGTTGAGCGCGGCGCCGGCGCGCGCCTCCAGGCGTCCGTCGGCGATCAGCGCGGGAATCCGGCCGGACAGGGCGCCGGCGTGCGTCTCGCGGCTGACCACCGGCACGTACGTGAACGCACCCGCACGGTCGCGCAGCACGCCGTCGATCGCGTCCCGGTAGACGAGTTCGGCCGCGACTCGAACCGCGTGGACCAGGACGACGCGCCCGAACCGGCTCCAGGGATCGGCGGTGCGCAGGATCGACAGGAAGGGCCCGAGGCCGGTGCCGGTCGAGAGGCACCACAGCGTTCCCGCCTCGGGCACCTCGGAGACGCAGAAGAAGCCGTTCGCGCGCGGTCCGAGCCAGATCGCGTCGCCGGCGTCGAGCGCGGCCAGCCTCGGAGACAGCGGTCCGCCTGGCACGACCACGAACAGGAACTCGTGCTGCGGGGCCTCCGGCGGATTCACGAACGAATACGGCCGGCCCACCATGGGCTCCGGCGATCCGGCAGGGGCGGGCAACGCGAGCCGGGCGAACTGGCCGGCCTGGAACGTGAGCGCCGGAGCGTCCACGGTCAGAGAAACCAGTGTTTCGGTCCAGCCGCGCCGGGCGACGACGCGGCCTTCGAGCCATGACGACATGGGAGGGATGCGGGACGGTAACATGGCGATTATGCCCAGTCGGACCGCCCGCCGAGCCGATGCGCGCACCGCCGGGCGCCTCGCGCCCCGCATCGTGCTCCGGACACCGGCTCCGGCCGACGCGCAGGTGTTCGTCGCCGCGGCGATCGCGAGCCGCCGCCTGCATGGCGCGTGGGCGCGCGCGCCCTCGACGCCGGCCGAGTTCCGCGCCTATCTCGCGCGCTACGCCGACGCCGATCCGGCGGCGACGCACGCGGGACTGATCGCCCTGCGACGCGACGACGGCACCCCGGCGGGCGTGTTCAATTTCAGCAACATCGTCCGCGGCGTCTTCCAGAGCGCGTACCTGGGCTACTACGCCTTCGCGCCGCTCGCCGGCCAGGGCTACATGACCGAGGCGATGGCCCTCGCACTCGACCAGGCGTTCGGGCCGATGAAGCTCCACCGCGTCGAAGCGAACGTGCAGCCCGCCAACACGCGCTCGGTCGCGCTGGTCGAGCGGCTGGGGTTCGCGCGCGAGGGCTATTCGCGCCGCTACATCAAGGTCGCCGGACGCTGGCGCGACCACGTTCGCTACGCGATGCTCGTCGAGGACTGGCGCTCGGGGCGGCGCGATCGGGTCCTGCGATGACCGGCCACGCCCGGCGCAGCGCGCCGGGGCTCGCGCTGCCGGTCGCCTCGTCGGTGGCACTGTCCGTCGCACTCGCCGCCGGCTGCGCCACGCCCGCCGGGCCGGAAGGCCCGCAGGAAGTCCGCGGATTCTCGATCGCCCCTTATGCGATCCACGAAGCCTGCCACCGGCTCGCCGCCGGTGAACGACTCGACTGGCGCTACGAGAGCCGCATGCCGGTCCACTTCAACATCCACTACCACGACGGCCCGAGCGTCGTCATGCCGATCTCGCGCGACGCGAGCCTCGGCGACTCGGGGATCTACGTCGCGACGGTCGCGCACGACTATTGCGCGATGTGGGAGGCGGGACCGCTGGGGACGGTGATCGACTTCGCCGTGCGTCCGATCGGGGCGGCGCGGTGACCGGGCGCACGCTCGTCTTCGATCTCGACGGCACGCTGTCCGACAACTACGAGGGCATCGCCGGGTCGATCCGTCACGCGCTCGTCCGTCTGGGCGCGCCCGACCCGGGCGACGCCGCGCTGCGGGCCTGCGTGGGTCCGCCGCTGCGCGAATCCTTCGCCCGGCTCGTGCCGGGCGCCGACGCCGCGATCGTCGAGACCGCGATCGGCCATTACCGCGAGCGCTACCGCGAGCTCGGCTGGCGCGAGAACGTGGTCTACGCCGGAGTCGGCGAGCTCCTCGCCTCGCTCGCGCGCGACCACACGCTCTACGTCTGCACGTCCAAGCCCGAGGTCTTCGCGTCGCGGATCGTGACCCGGTTCGGTTTCGACGCGCACCTCGCGCGCGTCTACGGCGCCGACCTCGCCGGCACCTACGACGACAAGCGCAAGCTGCTCGGCCGGCTCGTCGGCGAGGAACGCGTCGAGCCCGCGAAGGCGACGATGATCGGGGACCGCCACCACGACCTCGCCGCGGCGCGCGCGCACGGGCTGCGCGCGATCGGCGTCCTGTGGGGCTACGGCGACGCCGAGGAACTCGCCGGCGCGGACCGGCTGGTCGCCACGCCGTCGGAACTCGAGGAAGCGATCAGGGCCGGCTGAGCCGGGCGCAGGTCGCCCGCCGCTCAGCGCCCCGAGACCGCGCCGAACAGGATCAGCAGGAGCAGGATGCCGATCGCGATCAGCGCGATCTTCCAGCCGCTCTTCGGGTACTCGCCGGCGACCGCGCCGGAGACGCCGTTGATCGCACACTGGTAGCTCCGGCGGCCGTAGTCGTAGGTCAGCAGCCATACCGGCGCGAGGATGTGCTTGTAGGTCTGGCCCGACCAGTCGGCGTGGACGACGAGGTCGCGGTACGTGTCCCCGGGTATCTGGCGCGCGCACAACTGTTCGAGCTTGCCGCGCATCACCTCGCGCGCGTGTCCGGCCGCCTGCGGCAGGTCGATCTGGTAGCGCTCGACGACCCAGCCGGCGACGTAGCCCGGGTCGTAGGCCCTCAGTTCCGTCGTCGGGAACGGCTCGATCGCCCGCAGGAGCGACGGATGCACGCCGACCGACGCGCAGATCAGGTCGTCGTCGAAGAAGTGCGAGACGTGCCCGGCCGCGGGCTCCCAGCGCACGTTGCGCACCTGCCGGGACTTGAGGCGGCCGCCCTCCCAATAGGTCTCCGTCGTGTAGTAGTAATGCCCCGCCATCGCGCGCCAGTCGGCCTCGACCTTCGCGTCGAAGGTCCAGTACGGCAGGTAGACGCCGCGCACCGTGTCGGTGAGCGCCCGGCGCTTCAGGGCGCCCGGCGCGAGCCACAGGCGGCCGAACCACGCGCGCAGCGCGTCGCGCGCGGCGGTTTCGGCGATCCGGAACGGGAGCAGGCTCTCCGGCCGGTGCACCGGCGACGCCTCCTCGTAAGGCACGAGCTGCGCCGAACCGCAGAACTCGCAGTTCTGCGCCTGGCGCGCCGCATCGAGCACCGAGATCGCGCGGCAGCTCTGGCATCGGACCTGGCGGGCGGCCGTCGCGTAACCGGATTTCACGGAACCCGCGGCCGCGAGCGCCGCGGCGAGGTCGTGCTCGCGCGCAGGCCCCTCGCCGGCTGCCGGCGCGGCGGACTCGGTCCCGCAGAACGGACAGACGAGCTTCTGCCTGCCCGGATGCCAGTTCGCCTCGGCGCCGCACGCCGGGCAGGCGTGCTTGGCGAGCGCGAGCGATTCGCCGGACTCGCCGGTCATTGCACGACGTAGCCGATCACCCGCCAGCGGCCGGCCTCGCGCTCGAGCGTCAGGTATTCGCGTCCGACCGGCTTGTTGACCCACGACGTGCGGAACATCACCTGCGCGTAGTCACCGTCCGGCACGCCCTGGAGCTTCGACGCGAGCTGCGAGCCGGCGAGCGTGCGCTGCGTCGCCGCGCCCAGCGGTTCGCGGACGAGCTTCAACGCCTCGCGCCAGCGCTCGACGTCCAGCGTGGCCCGGTACTTGGTCCCGGCCTCGCGGTGGGCCGCGTCGGCGTCGTTCGCGTCGGCGAGCGCGAGCCAGTCCCGCGCGGCCTGCACCGCTTCGGCGGACGCCGGATCCTGCGCCCGCACCCCGGAGACCGGGAGCCCGAGCGCGACCATCCCGGCGAGCGCGAGCGTGGCGCGCAGCGCCGCCCGGCGCGAGGCCGCCGGCGTCATGACTGGAGGAACGCGTCGACAGCCGCGCGCGTGATGCGCCACTGCGTGCCGATGCGCTTGCCCTTGAGATCGCCCGATTCCAGGCTCGCGACCACGTCGGATTCGGCCACGCCCAGTTGCTGCGCGACCTGCGCCGGCGTGAGGAGCTCGGGGGCGCCGCCGGCGGCCGGCTTCGGCGCCGCGACGCCGGGCGTCGACTGCGCGAGGATGCCGCCGGTCTGGCTCATCATCTGCTGCGCCATCGCCATGCCCATCGCCATCTCGGCGGCCATGCCGCCGGCACCGCCGCCGCCCTTCTCCATCCCCTGCGCCATCTGGAACTTGACGTAGTCGTTCAGGTTGCCGACCGCCGCCATGCTCGAGCGCTTGTCGATCGCCTGCTCGACCTCCGGCGGCACCGACACGTTCTCGACGATGAACGACGACATCTGCAGGCCGTACTTCTCGGCGAGGACCGGGTTGATCAGCGGCAGCAGCGCCTCGCCGAGCTCGCCGTAGCGCGATGCCACGTCGAGCGCCGGGATCTTCGAACCCGCGAGCGCATCGGAGAACACGCTGACCAGCCGCGAACGCATCGTGTCGGCGAACTCGTCGAGCCGGAAATGGTGGTCGGTGCCGGCCACCTCCTTGAGGAATCTCGGGACGTCGACGATCCGGAAGTCGTAGGTGCCGTAGGCGCGCAGCCGGACGAC
>JADZDA010000044.1 GCA_020851255.1 Burkholderiales bacterium
ACCTCGTCATCATGGCCGGCAACGTCGTGACCGGCGAGATGACCGAGGAGCTGATCCTGTCGGGCGCCGACATCGTCAAGGTCGGCATCGGGCCCGGGTCGGTGTGCACGACGCGCAAGATGACCGGCGTCGGCTACCCGCAGCTCTCGGCGATCATCGAGTGCGCCGACGCCGCCCACGGGCTCGAAGGCCACATCTGCGCCGACGGCGGCTGCACGACGCCCGGCGACATCGCCAAGGCGTTCGGCGGCGGCGCCGATTTCGTCATGCTGGGCGGGATGTTCGCCGGCCACGACGAGTGCGCCGGCGAGACGGTCGAACGCGACGGCGTGAAGTACCAGCGCTTCTACGGGATGAGCAGCCGCGCCGCGATGGAGAAGTACGCGGGGGGCGTCGCGCGGTATCGTGCCGCCGAAGGCAAGGAAGTGCTGGTGCCGCACCGAGGGCCGGTGTCGGAGACCGCGCAGGAGATCCTGGGCGGCGTCCGCTCGGCCTGCACGTACGTCGGCGCGCGGCGCTTGCGCGAGCTGTCCAAGCGCACGACGTTCGTCCGCGTCTCGCAGCAGTTGAACGAGGTGTTCGGCAAGGGTTGACGCCGCAGTGCCGGCCCCGCCGCGCCCATCCGGAGGAAGCATGACCGCCATCACCTGGATCGCCCGCGCCGCCTCGGTGGCCGCGTTCACGCTCGCCGCGTCGGCCGCGGTCGCGCAGTATCCGGACCGCCCGGTCACGATGGTCGTCCCGTTCCCGCCCGGCGGACTCGCCGACACGGTCGCGCGGCCGGTGGCCGAGGCGCTGTCGCGCGAACTGAAACAGCCGGTCGTCATCGAGAACAAGGCGGGCGCGGGCGGTGCGATCGGCATGGCGCACGCGGCGAAGTCGAAGCCCGACGGCTACACGGTGTTGATGGCGCTCTCGTCGTACACGGTGCTGCCGGAGGCCGACAAGGTGCTCGGACGCGCGCCGCAGTACCAGCTCGGCGATCTCAGGCCGGTCGCGCGCTACACGGCCGACCCGACGGTGCTCGCGGTGCGCGCCGAGTCGCCGTGGAAGACCTACGCCGAGTTCATCGCCGCGGCGCGCGCGGATCCGGCCAGGCTCACGTTCGGCTCGTCGGGCACCTACGGCACGATGCACATGCCGATGGCGATGCTCGCGCTCGCCGCGAACGTGAAGATGACCCACGTCCCCTACACCGGGGCCGGACCGGCGATCGTGGGACTGCTGGGCGGCCAGGTCGACGCGATCGCGACCGGCCCGGCGACGATCGTCCAGCACGTGAAGTCCGGCAAGGTGCGCGTGCTCGCGCACTGGGGCGAGGCCCGGATCGCATCGCTGCCGGACGCGCCGACGTTGCGCGAACTGGGCGTCCCGGTCGTCTACGCGCAGTGGTCGGGGCTGTTCGTGCCGTCGGGGACGCCGGACACGGTCGTCACGCGCCTGCGCGACGCGGCGCGCGCGGCGGCGAACGACGAGCGCGTCAGGCAGGTGCTCGGCACGGCGGGCAGTCCGATCCTCTATCTCGACGCGCCGGAGTTCCAGCGCTACGTCGACGCGGACGCCGCGAAGATGGCCGACGTGGTGAAGGCGGTCGGAAAGCTCGAATGACAGGCCCGGCGGGCGGCGCGGGCCGTACATCCTGGGGACGCGGACCGGCGGTGTAGAATCACGCTTTCCGCCAGCCACCCGCCCGTGGCCGATATCCTCGCGCTGCCCGGCCGTCAGGCCGCCTCGCCGTTCACCATCGCCAGGCTGCTCGACCGGCTGCGGCTCGCCCGCCCGGGTGCGCGCGTGATCGGGTTGGCGGCCCGCTACCTGCACTTCGTCGAGACCGCGCGCCCGCTCGACCCGGCGGAGCATCGCCGACTCGACGCGCTGCTCGAGTACGGCCCGCGCGACGTCGGTACGGCGGCCGGCGACGCCGATTTCATCGTCGTCCCGCGTCCCGGGACGATCTCGCCGTGGTCGTCGAAGGCGACCGACATCGCGCGCAATTGCGGGTTGTCGGTGGTGCGACGGGTCGAGCGCGGCGTCGAATGGCGGGTGGAAACCGCCGCCGCTGCGGCGCTCGGCGCGGACGAGCGCGCGGCACTGCTCCCGCTCCTGTTCGACCGGATGACCGAAGCCGTGCTCGACCGGCCGGCGCAGGCGGAGGCGCTCTTCGGGCACTTCGATCCGAGGCCGCTGTCGACGGTGCCGCTGCTCGCGCGCGGCCGGAGAGCGCTCGTCGACGCGAACGCGGAGCTGGGCCTCGCGCTGGCCGACGACGAGATCGACTACCTGGCCGTGGCGTTCCGGGCGCTGGGCCGCGACCCGACCGACGTCGAGCTCATGATGTTCGCGCAGGCGAATTCCGAGCACTGCCGGCACAAGATCTTCAACGCCGAATGGATCATCGACGGCGTGCGGCAGCCGAAGAGTCTGTTCGCGATGATCCGCGACACGCACGCCGCGCATCCGCAGGGCACGATCGTCGCGTACGCCGACAACGCGGCGGTCATGCGCGGGCGCCCGGTGCGCCGGTTCCATCCCGATCCGGACGGCGGCTACCGCGCGCACGATGCGGTCGCGCATACGCTGATGAAGGTCGAGACCCACAACCATCCGACCGCGATCGCGCCGTTTCCCGGCGCGGCGACCGGATCGGGCGGCGAGATCCGCGACGAGGGCGCGACCGGGACCGGCGCGAAGCCCAAGGCCGGGCTCGTCGGCTACACCGTGTCGCACCTGCGCCTGCCCGGGCGCGCCGAGCCCTGGGAACAGCCGCTCGCGAAGCCCGACCGGATCGCCTCGCCGCTGTCGATCATGCTCGAAGGCCCGATCGGCGCCGCGTCGTTCAACAACGAGTTCGGACGCCCGGCGCTCGGCGGCTACTTCCGCACGTTCGAGCTCGACGCCGGCGGCGAGGTCCGCGGCTACCACAAGCCGATCATGATCGCCGGCGGCGTCGGCAACATCGACGAGCGCCACACGCACAAGCACCCGCTCGCCGAAGGCACGCTGCTGATCCAGCTGGGCGGGCCCGGCATGCTGATCGGGCTGGGTGGCGGCGCGGCGTCGTCGATGGCGACCGGCGCGAACGCGGCCGACCTCGACTTCGACTCGGTGCAGCGCGGCAACGCCGAGATCCAGCGGCGCGCGCAGGAGGTGATCGACCGGTGCTGGCAATCGGGCGCGGCCAATCCGATCCTGTCGATCCACGACGTCGGCGCCGGGGGACTTTCGAACGCGCTGCCCGAACTCGTGCACGGCGGCGGCGCCGGCGGCGCCTTCGACCTGCGCGCGGTGCCATCCGAGGAACCGGGCATGTCGCCGCGCGAGATCTGGTGCAACGAGGCGCAGGAGCGCTACGTGCTCGCGATCGCCCCCGACGACCTCGGCCGTTTCGCCGCCATCTGCGAGCGCGAGCGCTGTCCGTACGCGGTCGTCGGCCGGGCGCGCGTGGACGGGCGCCTGGTCGTCGACGATGCGCGCTTCGGGAACGCGCCGGTCGATCTGCCGCTCGACGTGATCCTGGGCAAGGCGCCGAGGATGACCCGCGACGTCCGGCGCGTCGAACGACGGCTCGCCGCGCTCGCGCTCGCGGGGCTCGCGCTGGACGAGGCCGCGCGCCGGGTGCTGCGCTTCCCCGCGGTCGCCGACAAGACCTTCCTGGTCACCATCGGCGATCGCACGGTCGGCGGCCTGTGCTCGCGCGATCCGATGGTCGGGCCCCGGCAGGTGCCGGTCGCCGACGTCGCGGTCACGCTGATGGACTTCGCCGGCCACGCGGGCGAGGCGATGGCGATGGGCGAGCGCACGCCGCTCGCGCTGATCGACGGACCGGCATCGGGGCGGATCGCGGTCGCCGAGGCGATCACCAACCTGCTCGCCGCCGATTTCGGGGCGCTGGACCGGGTGAAGCTGTCCGCGAACTGGATGGCACCGGCCGGCCACCCCGGCGAGGACGCGGTGCTCGTCGACACGGTGCGCGCCGTCTCGGAGTTCTGCATCGCGATCGGCGTGTCGATTCCGGTGGGCAAGGATTCGATGTCGATGAGGACCGCCTGGCGCGACGGCGGTGTCGAACGGTCGGTGACCGCGCCGGTGTCGCTGATCGTCACGGCGTTCGCACCGGTCGACGACGTCCGCCGGACGCTCACGCCGCTGCTGTCGGATCCCCCGGGCACGGTGCTCGTCTGGCTGCAGGCGATGCCCGGACGACATCGGCTGGGGGCGAGCGCGCTCGCGCAGGTGACCGGCCAGCTCGGCGACCAGGCGCCCGATGTCGGCGCGCACGCGCTCGCCGCTTTCGTGCGCGTGGTCCACGACGCCCGCGCGCGCGGCGCGCTCCTCGCCTACCACGACGTCGGCGACGGCGGCGTCTTCGCGACGCTCGCCGAGATGGCGTTCGCGGCGCTCACGGGCCTGGACGTCGCGCTCGGCGCGGGGGACACGGACCCGCTCGCCGTGTTGTTCGCCGAGGAGATCGGCGCGGTCGTCCAGGTGCGGACGGCCGACGCGATGCGTCTGGTCGACGACGCGCGCGCGGCCGGCCTGGGCGCGCGCGTCCTGGCCACGCCGGCCGCGCACGACCGGATCCGGATCCTGCGCGACGGCGACACGCTGTTCGACGCGGCGCGCGACGACCTCCACCGCGAGTGGTCGTCGGTCACGTACGCGATGCAGAGGCTCCGGGACCTGCCGCAGGCGGCCGACGAGGAGCACGCGCGGATCGGCGACGCGCGGGACCGCGGGCTGGTTCCGCGGCTGTCGTTCGATCCGGCCGAAGACGTCGCGGCGCCGTACGTCGCGCGCGGCGCCCGGCCGCGCGTCGCGGTCCTGCGCGAGCAGGGCGTCAACGGCCAGGTGGAGATGGCGGCGGCGTTCGACCGCGCCGGCTTCGACGCCTACGACGTGCACATGACCGACCTCGCGAGCGGCCGGCGCTCGCTCGCCGGATTCCAGGGCCTGGTCGCCTGCGGCGGATTCTCGTACGGCGACGTGCTCGGCGCCGGCGAAGGCTGGGCGAAGTCGATCCGGTTCGACGCGCGGCTCGCCGACGCGTTCGCCGCGCATTTCGCGCGCGCCGACGCGTTCTCGCTGGGCGTGTGCAACGGCTGCCAGATGATGAGCGCGCTCGCCGAGCTCGTCCCCGGGGCCGCGCACTGGCCGCGGTTCGTCCGCAACCGGTCCGAGCAGTTCGAGGCGCGGTTCGTGATGCTGGAGATCGCGGCCACGCCGTCGATCTTCCTCGCCGGAATGGCGGGGAGCCGCATCCCGGTGGCGACCGCCCACGGCGAAGGACGCGCGGAGTTCCGCGACGACACGCAGCTCGCCGCGGCCCGGGGCCTCGTCGCGCTGCGCTACGTCGATCCGGCCGGCCGGCCGACCGAGCGCTACCCGCACAATCCGAACGGCTCGCCCGAGGGCATCGCCGGGTTGACGACCGCCGACGGACGCACGACGATCCTGATGCCGCATCCCGAGCGGGTCTTCCGCACGGCGCAGCTCTCGTGGGCGCCCACCGGCTGGGGCGAGGCTTCGCCGTGGCTGCGGATGTTCCGCAACGCGCGCGTCGCGATCGGTTGAGTCCACCCGCCACGCCCGAGGATTCCGCGATGAAACTCAAGGTCTACGCGCTCGAAGGCATCGTGCCGGTCGTCGACCCGACCGCGTTCGTCCATCCGTCCGCCGTGCTGATCGGCGACGTCGTCGTCGGGCCGGGCTGCTACATCGGGCCCTGCGCGGTGCTGCGCGGCGATTTCGGCCACATCGAGGTCCGATCCGGCGCCAACGTCCAGGACTGCTGCATCCTGCACGGCTTCCCCGGGCTGGGCACGGTGGTCGAGGAGGACGGGCACATCGGCCACGGCGCGGTGCTGCACGGCTGCACGATCCAGCGCAACGGCCTGGTCGGCATGAACTCGGTGGTCAACGACCATGCGGTCGTCGGCGAGTCGTCGATCGTCGCGGCGATGGCCTTCGTCAAGGCGCAGATGGTGATCCCGCCGCGGTCGCTCGTCGCCGGGACGCCGGCGAAGGTCGTGCGCGCACTCACCGACACCGAGCTCTCGTGGAAGGTGAAGGGCACGCAGCAGTACCAGATGCTCGCGCGCGTCTCGCTCGCCAGCATGCGCGAGACCGATCCGCTGCCGGCGGTCGAGCCCGGGCGCCGGCGGATGGAGCTGCCCGAGATGCTGCCGCTGTCCGTGGTCAAGGCGCGCGAGCGCGCCGGACGCTGACCGGGGCGGCGGCGTGACCGCCTTCGCCAATGCGCTCGCCGAGGCGGTCTGGCGTTCGCGCTACCGCCACGCCGACGAACCGGACGTCGACGCCACGCTCGACCGCGTCGCGCGCGCGCTCGGCGAGGCCGAGACGGCCGACCGCGACGCGTGGACGCGACGCTTCCGGGACGCGATGGAAGGTTTCCGGTTCCTGCCGGGCGGGCGGATCCTCGCCGGCGCGGGGACCGGCCGGCGCGTGACCCTGATGAACTGCTTCGTCATGGGCACGCTCGACGATTCGCTCGACGGCATCTTCCGGGCGCTGCACGAGGCGGCGAACACGCTGCAGCAGGGCGGCGGTGTCGGCACCGATTTCTCGCCGCTGCGGCCGAAGGGCGCGCGCACCGACGCGACCGGCGGACGCTCGTCGGGGCCGGTGTCGTTCATGCAGCTCTGGGAGCAGATGGCCGCGACGGTGACCGACAACTCGCCGCGTCGCGGCGCGATGATGGGCGTGATGGCCTGCGACCATCCGGACATCCACGCGTTCGTGGCCGCGAAGCGCAGCGCCGGCCGGCTCACCCACTTCAACGTGTCGGTGCTCGTCCAGGACGCGTTCATGCGCGCGGTCGCCGCGGACGATCCGTGGACACTCGCGTTTCCGCGCTTCGCGATGGCGCGGTCGGTGCGCGCACGCGACCTGTGGGACGCGATCGTCGGCGGCGCATACGCCTCGGCCGAGCCGGGCGTGCTGTTCATCGACCGGATACGCGCCGACGACAACCTCGCGTACTGCGAGACGATCAGCGCGACCAATCCCTGCGGCGAGATTCCGCTGCCGCCCTACGGGGCCTGCGACCTGGGCTCGATCAACCTGGCCGCGTTCGTCCATGACCCGCACACGCCGCGCGCGCGTCTCGACCTGGACGCGGTCGCCGGCCTGGTTCCGGTCGCGGTGCGGATGCTCGACGACGTCTGGACGGTGACGCGCTTCCCGGTGGCGGCGCAGGAGGCGCAGGGCCGCTCGTCCCGGCGCCTGGGCCTGGGGATCACCGGGCTGGGCGACGCGCTGGCGATGCTGGGGCTGCGCTACGACGGCGAGGACGGACGCGCCTGCGCCGCCGCGGTCATGCGCACGATCGCCGAGTCGGCGTACTCGGCCTCGGTCGAACTCGGGCGCGAACGCGGCGCGTTCCCGCGATTCGAGCGCGAGCCCTATCTCGCGGCGCCGTTCGTCGCGCGGCTGCCGGCGCCGATCCGCGCCGGCATCGCCCGGCACGGCATACGCAACAGCCACCTGACCGCGATCGCGCCGGCGGGTACGATCAGCGTGCTGGCCGGCGGAGTCTCGGGCGGCGTCGAGCCGATCTACACGCTCGAAGGCACGCGGCGCGTGCGGCAGGAGGACGGCGGTTACGCCGAGGTCGCGGTGGCCTGCCCGGCGCTCGAGAGCTGGCGGCGCGCGGCGCCCGCCGGCGCGAAACCGCCCGACGCGTTCGTCACCGCGACGGCGATCGGCCCGGAGGCGCAGCTCCTCATGCAGGCGGCGCTGCAGCCGCACGTCGACAACGCGATCTCCAAGACGACCAACGTCGCCGCCGGCATCGACCGGGACGCGTTCGCGTCGATCTACGTCCGCGCGTTCGAACTGGGGCTCAAGGGCTGCACGGTGTTCAGGCCCAACCCGATCACCGGCTCGATACTCGCCTGATCCTGCCGCGCGTTCAGCGGGCGGCCGGCGCGACGTCGAGCAGGTGGTAGGGCAGCGGCAGGTAGGGATTCATCGCGAAACCCGCCACGCGCGGCCCCACGAGCGTGACTTCGTCGGCGGCCGGCAGGATGCGCGCCGGCGCGTGCGCGTCGAGCAGCGCCGTCAGCTCGGCGAACAGCGGTGCGCGCCCCGGTCCGGGGTCCATGAGCCGCAGGCGTTCGTAGACGCGGTCGTAGTCGTCGTTGCCGTAGCACGAGAAGTTCACGGTCCCGATCTTGGACCCGTGGAAGTTCTCCATCGGACTCGTACCGTCCGGCGCGCCGCCGCCGAAGGTCATCGTCGTGATCTGGTGCTGGCAGTTCGCGAGTTTCTTCAGCCGATCGCCGCCGGGCATCGAGTCGAAGGCGACCTTGAGGCCGATCGCGTCGAAGCTGCGCTTGACGAATTCGGCGAGGCGCCGGGACTCCGAGGTCGTGCCGATGATCACGCGCAGCTCGAGCGGCGTCGCGTCGGGACGCCGGCGCCAGCCGTCGGAGCCCCTGGCGTAGCGCATCCGGTCCAGCAGCGCGTTCGCGGTCGCCGGCGCGTAGCCGTTGGGGTTGCGGTAGGCCGGATCGTGGCCGACGACGTCCGGGCCGACCACGTGCTGGCGCACGCTGCCCACGCCCTGGTCGAACGTGCGCAGCCAGGCCGTGTCGTCGATCGCCATCGAGATCGCGCGCCTCAGCGCCACGCGCTCGGGCGCGAGTCCGCCGACGACCGGATCGCGCAGGTTGAACAGCAGCAGGTACATGCCCTGGTCGGGAGCGCGCTCGGCGCGCACGCCCGCTGCGCGCAGGTCGGGCTTGAGTTCGGCGCCGTCGAAGACGAGCGGCGGCCGCGCGTAGGCCACCATGTCGACTTCGCCCCGGACGAGCGACAGGACCGCGGTCGACGGCTCGGGGATGCGTACGAGCTCGACGCGGTCGAGCACCGGGATCTTCCTGCCGCGCATCGCCCGCGCCGCGGGATGGTCGGCGGGCGCGTTCGGCGCGAACGCCTCCCACGGCACCGGCGTGAACGACGGATTGCGCTCGACGTCGAGTCGGGTGGCCGGCTGGAAGCGCACCGCGCGATAGGGCCCGCTGCCGACAGGACGTCGCGCGAACTCCGCGCCCTCGGCGTCGACGACCTCGCGCGGCACCGCGGACAGGCCCGCGTAGGCGAGGTTGTAGACGAACGTGGGGTCCGGACGCGTGAGCCGGATCTCCAGCGTGTAGCGGTCGACCGCGCGCAGGCCCGCGACCGGCGCGGCCGCATCCAGCGGACGCGACTCCCGTCGCGCGCGCGCGACACGCTCGTCCAGGCCCTCGATCAGTCCTTCGAGCGCCGACCAGCTCATCGACGAGTAGGCCGGTTCGGCGACCCTCAGCCAGCTGTAGACGAAATCCTGCGCGACGAGCTCGCGCGGCTGGCCGCCGAACGCCGGGTGCGGCGCGAACAGCAGTCCGCGCCGGATCCGGATCGTGTAGGTCCGGCGGTCCGCCGAAATCGTCGGCATCGCCTCGGCGGCGTACGGGACCAGGCGCACCGGGCGCGCGACGAGGTCGTAGGCGAGGAGCTGGTGGTAGAGCGGCGCGATCGCGGTGAGCGTCGAGAGGTCGCCCGCGCGCGCCGGATCGAGCGTCTCCACGTCGGCGGGCATCGGCAGCCTGAGGACGCGCGGCGCGCCGGACTGCGCGGTCGCAGATGGCGGGACCAGCGCCGTCGCCAGCGCGCACGCGAAGACGGTGGCGGCGCGCAGCGCCGTCGTCCCCATCAGAACCCCGCCGCCTGTCCGTCGCGACGCGCGTCCGATGCGGCCAGGTAGCCGTCGCCGCATCGCATCACGCACTGTCCGGCGCCGAAGTCGAAGGTGTCGTCGTGCGCGGCGATCCGGTGGCCGAGCGCGGCCAGGCCCGTGCGCCATTCCGCCGGCGCCGTCGGCTCGATATCGAGCGTGCCGTCTCGATTCCAGCGCCAGCGCGGCGCGTCGATCGCCGCCTGCGCGTTCATGCCGTGATCGAGCAGGCGGGTCAGCAACTGGACGTGACCCTGCGGCTGGATCGGCCCGCCCATGACACCGAAGGCGGCGAGCGGCGCCCCGTCGCGCGTGAGGAACCCGGGGATGATCGTGTGGAACGGGCGCTTGCCGCCGGCGAGCGCGTTGGGGTGCGACGGGTCGAGCGAGAAGCCGGCGCCGCGGTTCTGCAGGCTGATGCCGGTGCCGGGGACGACGACGCCGGATCCGAACCCCATGTAATTCGACTGGATCAGCGAGACCATCATCCCGTCCGCGTCCCCGGTCGCGAGATAGACGGTGCCGCCGGCCGGCGGGGAACCGGGGCCGAAATCCTGCGCGCGGCCCGCTTCGAAACGCGCGGCGCGTCGCGCGAGGTAATCCCGGTCCAGCATCGCCTCCGGCGATACGCGCAGGTGCTGCGGATCAGCGACCTGCGCGTACACATCGGCGAACGCGAGCTTCATCGCCTCGATCGCGCGGTGCTGGGCGGCGACCGAGTCCGCGGTCCCGTCGGTTCCAGGGAGTCGCTCGAGGATGCCCAGCGCGATCAGCGCCGCGATGCCCTGGCCGTTGGGCGGAATCTCGTGCACCGTGGTACCGCGGTAGTCGAACGCGAGCGGGCGCACCCAGTCGCAGGCGTGCTCGGCGAAGTCGTCGAGCGCATGGACGGCGCCGTGCGAGCGCGCGTGCGCGACCATCGACTTCGCGAGTTCGCCGCGGTAGAACGCCTCGCCGCCGGTCGCCGCGATCGCTTCGAGCGAACCGGCCATGGCGTCGCAGCGGAACGTCCGGCCGGCATCGGGCGGGCGCCCGCCCGGCAGGAAATGCTCGGCGAATCCGAGGTCGTGCGGAAGCACGCCGGCCGCGCGCGCCCATTGACGCGCGACGATCGGCGAGACCGCGTAGCCGTCGCGTGCGTAGCGGATCGCCGGTCCGAAGAGGTCGGCGAACGGGAGCCGGCCGTAGCGCTTCGACAGCGCGACCCATCCGGAGACCGCGCCGGGTATGGTCACGCTCTCCCAGCCACGCACCGGCGCTTCGGATCGTCCGGCGAGCCGCGCGAGGTTGGCGGCCCGCGGCGCGCGACCCGACGCGTTCAGTCCCTCGAGGCGCTCGCCGTCCCAGACGATCGCGTAGAGATCCGAACCCAGGCCGTTCGACACCGGCTCGACCACCGCGAGCGTGATCGCGGTCGCGATCGCCGCGTCGACGGCGTTGCCGCCGCGCGCGAGCACCGCGACGCCCGCCTGGGTCGCCAGCGGCTGGCTGGTGGCGACCGCGTTGCGCGCGAGGACCGGCGATCGGTGCGACGGGTAGGGCTGCGTCCAGCTCGCGCCGATCACGGCCTTACGCGGCCTCTTCCTTGAAGGCTTCCTGGCGGGTCTTGCGGACCGCCGGCAGCACGATGATGAGCAGCAGGAAGCCCGCCAGCGCGAGCATGGCCAGCGACAGCGGCCGGGTGACGAACACGGTCGGGTCGCCGCGCGACAGCAGGAGCGCACGCCGCAGGTTCTCCTCCATCAGCGGTCCGAGGATGAACCCGAGGAGCAGCGGCGCCGGTTCGCACTCGAACTTGACGAAGATCCAGCCCAGCACGCCGAACACGACGGTCAGCATCACGTCGAACACGTTGTTTTGCAGGCTGTAGACGCCGATGCAGCAGAACAGCAGGATCGCCGGGTACAGCAGCCGGTAGGGCACCTTGAGGAGCTTCACCCAGATGCCGATCATCGGCAGGTTGAGCACGACCAGCATCACGTTGCCGATCCACATCGACGCGATCAGCCCCCAGAAGAGCTGGGGGTTGCTGGTCATCACCTGCGGGCCCGGCTGGATGCTGTGGATCGTCATCGCACCGACCATCAGCGCCATCACGGCGTTGGGCGGGATGCCGAGCGTCAGGAGCGGGATGAACGAGGTCTGCGCGCCGGCGTTGTTCGCGCTCTCCGGCGCGGCGACGCCGCGGATCTCGCCCTTGCCGAATTTCGACGGGTCCTTCGCGAGCTTCTTCTCGAGCGTGTACGCGGCGAACGCCGAGAGCAGCGCGCCGCCGCCGGGCAGGATCCCCAGCATCGACCCCAGCCCGGTGCCACGGATGACCGCCGGCAGCGCCTCCTTGAATTCGGCCCAGGTGAGGCGCAGGTGGCCGACCTTGTCGGTGAAGACCTCGCGGTGCTCCTTGTGCTCGAGGTTGATGATGATCTCGGCGAAGCCGAACAGGCCCATGGCGACGACGACGAAGCCGATACCGTCGGACAGCTCGGCCACGCCGAACGTGTAACGCTGCATGCCGGAATTGACGTCGGTGCCGATGATGCCGAGGAGCAGCCCCAGGATGATCATTCCGATCGCCTTGACCAGCGATCCCGATGCCAGCACGACCGCGGCGATCAGTCCGAGCACCATCAGCGAGAAGTACTCGGCCGGCCCGAACTTGAGCGCGAACTCCGCGAGCGGCGGTGCGAACGCGGCGACCACGAGGGTCGCGAACGTGCCGGCGATGAACGAACCGATCGCGGCGATCGCGAGCGCCTGGCCCGCGCGGCCCCGTCGCGCCATCTGGTAGCCGTCGAGGCAGGTGACGACCGACGACGATTCACCGGGCAGGTTCACCAGGATCGCGGTGGTCGACCCGCCGTACTGGGCGCCGTAGTAGATGCCGGCGAGCATGATCAATGCCGAGACCGGCGGCAGCGCATAGGTGATCGGCAGCAGCATCGCGATCGTCGGCACCGGACCGATGCCCGGCAGCACACCGATCAACGTGCCGAGCAGCACGCCGAAGAAGCAGTAGAGGAGGTTCTGGAACGTGAATGCGACCTGCAGCCCCAGCGCCAGGTTCGAGATGAGATCCATGTCCGGATCCTAGCGCGTGAACATCGGCGGCAGGATCGGAAGCTGGAGCTTCAGTCCGTAGCCGAACGCCAGGACGACGAAGATCGCCAGTGCGATCGACGCGATCAGCGCTTCCTTCAGGTTGCGCTCGTGGCTCGCCATGCTGGAGACGACGATCAGCAGGATGGTCGCGAGGACGAGTCCCAGGGGCAGGACCGTCAGGCCGAACAGGAGCACGGCGCCCAGTACGATGAGGATCGGCCTGAGGTCACCGTAGGCGACGCGCGATCCCTGGGTCCGCAGGCCGCGAATCAGGAGGATCGCGGCGAGCGCGAGGAGGATCAGGCCGAGCGCTCTGGGGAAGTACCCGGGGCCCATCCGGGCCGCGCTGCCGACCGGATAGCTCGATCCGATCGCGATCGCCGCGACACCGAAGGCGGCGAACAGACACCCCGACCCGAAGTCCTTCGGATTGCGGATCCAGCCCATGCTTCCTCCCCACGCGGTTACTGGTTCTGCGCCGGCGGTCGTTTCCGATAAGGGTCGCCCCGGATGCGCTTCGCTGCGGACGATACCATCGAAATGTCGCGGCGGCGACGCTCCCGGCGCCGGAGGCGACGAAGGACGGGCCAGCGCGGCCCGTCGTCCGCGGAATCAGGGCGCCTGACGGTCAGACGCCGTTCTTGGCGCGCAGGTCCCTGAGGTATTTCTCGAGATGCTGGCCCTGCATCCGCTGCACGAGCTGCGGCTTCACCTCGTCGAACGCCGGGACCTTCGCGTCGCGGACGTCCTCGATCAAAATCACGTGCCAGCCGAATTGCGTCTGGACCGGCTGCGCCGAGAACTTGCCCTTCTCGATCGTCCTCATCGCGTCGCCGAACGGCTTGACGAAGTTGCCGGGCGCGTTCCAGTCGAGATCGCCGCCGCGGTCCTTGGACCCCGGATCCTTCGAGCGCGCCTTCGCGATGTCGGCGAACTTCCCGCCCTTCTGCAGCTCGGTGACGACTTCCTTCGCCTCGTCCTCCTTGTCGACGAGGACGTGCGAGACCTTGTATTCGCGGTCGCCGATCTGCGCCTTGATCGCGTCGTATTCCTTGCGCATGTCCGCTTCGGGCACCGGATTCGCCTTGATCCAGTCGGCGATGTAGGCGCGCACGAGCACGGTCTGCGCCGACAGGTCCATCTGCGACTTCACCTCGGCGTTCTTGTCGATGCCTTTCCTCTTCGCCTCGCGGGAGAGGAGTTCGCGCGTGTTGAGTTCGTCGCGGATACCGGCGCGCAGGTCCGGCGAATCCGGCTGGCCCTGGGCCATCCGCTCCTTGAGGAGAAGGTCGAACTGGCTCTGCGGATACAGGGCCTTGGGCTCGGCGGCCTTCGGAGCGGCTTTCGGGGCCGCGGGCGTCTGGGCGGACGCCGGCGCGGCGGCGGCCAGGCCGAGCGCGAACGCGATGGCGAGCGACGGACGGATCATCGGGAGGTCCTGTCGGGGGAGGGGGAGTCGAACTCGTCGGGGGCGTACGCCTGGATCGCCAGCGCGTGCACCGGGTGGGGGATCAGGTCGCCGACCCGCTCGAGCACCGCGCGGTGGCGGGCGAGGCGGGTGGCGCCGCGAAACTGCTCGGACACGATCGTCAGCGAAAAGTGCCCGCCGCCGCCCGCGGCGCCCGGGTGTCCGGCGTGGTCGTCGCTGTCGTCGTCGAGCGCGAGATGCAGGGGCTCGAGCGCGGCGAGGCGGCGCGCGACCAGTTCGGCGGTCGGGCTCACGGACCGGCCTTCTCCGGCGGGCGGTCGTCGTCCAGGTAGCGGGAGATCCACAGTCCCTGGCCGATCGCGAAGACCAGCACGAGGCCGATGCCGCCCCAGACCTTGAAATTGACCCAGACGTCGGTCGGGTAGTGGAACGCGACGTACCAGTTCGCCACCGCCATCGCGGCGAAGAACCCGACCCACGACCAGGTCAGCGCGGTCCACACCGGCGGGGGCAGGTCGAGATCGCGCAGCAGCCCGGCGATCAGGTCCTTGCGGAAACCGAGCTTGCCCACGGCGAGCACCGATCCGAACAGCGTGTAGAGCACGGTCGGCTTCCACTTGATGAAGGTCTCGTCCTGCAGCACGAGTGTCGCCCCCCCGAAGACGCCGATGATGGCGAGGGAGAGCCAATGGACCGCGGAGACCTTGCCCTTCCACCGGAACCAGGCGATCTGCGCGACCGACGCGACGATGGCGACCGCCGTGGCCGCGTAGATCCCCGCCCACTTGTAGGCGATGAAAAAGACGATCAGCGGAAAGTAGTCGGCGAGGAGTTGCATGGGGACGCCTCGGACGAAGAAGCCGGGGCCGCCACGGATCAATCGAACATTATAGCCCGGCCCACCCCGGCGCCCCGGCGAGCCGCGACCAGTCGAAGGCCGGCCCCGGATCGGTCTTGCGCCCGGGTGCGACGTCGCTGTGGCCGACGACGGCGGCGATCGGATAGCGGGCGGCGATCCGCCGCAGCAGCGCGGCCAGCCGGCGGTACTGCCGCGCCGTGTAGGGCCTCGTGTCCGTGCCTTCGAGCTCGATGCCGATCGAGTAGTCGTTGCAGCGCTCGCGCCCGTTCCAGCTCGACACGCCCGCGTGCCAGGCGCGGTCGTCGCAGCCGGCGAACTGGACGAGCGTGCCGTCGCGCCGGATCAGGAAGTGCGCGGAGACGCGCAGGCCGGCGATGTCGCGGTAGGACGGGTGCGCGTCCGGATCGAGCGTGTTGGTGAACAGCCGCTCGATCGCGTCGCCGCCGTATCGGCCCGGCGGCAGCGAGATCCCGTGGACGACGACGAGCGACACCGTCGTGCCGGGGGGGCGCGCGTCCGCGTTGGGCGTGCGCACCCGGCGTACGCCGGCGAGCCAGCCGCCCGCGCCGAATCCCGCGTCGGCGACCCGCCGTCGACGGGCACGCTCGTCGTTCACGCGCGCGGCCGCCGGTCGGGTCGCTGCGTCGCAGCGATGACGGGGACGAGCGGCCGGTGCGACAATGCGGATCCCATGGATCTCACCGTCGGACTGCCCCTCGTCGCCGCGCTCGTCGTCGGACTCGTCGCCGTGCGTCGCATGCTGACGCGTCGGCGCCGCGGCCTCGAGGCGTACACGCGCTCGCGCGACGAGCGTCTGAAGAAGTCGCGTCCGAAGGACCGGCGCAGCTCGCGCGCGGAGATGCGCGCCAACGACGATCCCACGACGATGATGGGCCGGATCCGCACGCTGCCGCCCAGGCGGCGGTCCGACCGTCGCTGACGCCAGCCGGCCCCGCCGGCGGCGGCGAGCCTGCCGCGCCGCCTCACTTGATCCCCAGCCGCTCCATCCGGTAGCGCATCGCGCGGAACGTGATGCCCAGGAGCTTGGCCGCGGCCGTCCGGTTGAAGCGCGTCTTCTCGAGCGCCTCGTTGATCGCCTGACGCTCGACGCGGTCGAGGTAGTCCTGCAGCGGCCATTTCTCGCCCGCGGCCGGCACCCCGCCGTCCTCGTCCGCCGCCGGCGTCAGGTGCAGGTCGTCGGCGCGGATGTGCTGCGGGTCGGCGGCGAGCGAAAGTCCCCGCTCGAGGATGTTCTCGAGTTCGCGGACGTTGCCCGGGAACGCGTAGCGCTGGAGCGCGGCGAGCGAGTCCGGCTCGAGCCGGGCGGGCGAGCCGCGCGCGAGCCGCGCGAGGATCGCCTGCGCGATGACCGGGATGTCCTCCTGCATCTCGCGCAGCGGCGGCATCGCGAGCTCGATGACGTGGAGGCGGTAGAAGAGGTCCTGGCGGAACCGCCCGGCGGCGACGCACTGAGCGAGGTTCTGGTGCGTCGCGCTGATGATGCGCACGTCGACCGGATCCTCGTTCGTCGCACCGACCTTGCGCACGCGCTTCTCCTGGATCGCGCGCAGCAG
>JADZDA010000045.1 GCA_020851255.1 Burkholderiales bacterium
GCGAAGGTGCCCTACGACATCGTCTTCGAGATGGACGAGCTGAACGAGGACTTCCCGGGCACCGACGTCGCGATGGTGATCGGCGCCAACGACATCGTGAACCCGGCGGCGCAGGACGATCCGTCGAGCCCGATCGCCGGCATGCCGGTGCTCGAGGTGTGGAAGGCGAAGACGTCGATCGTCATGAAGCGCAGCATGGCCTCCGGCTACGCGGGCGTCGACAATCCGCTGTTCTACAAGGACAACAACCGGATGCTGTTCGGCGACGCGAAGAAGATGCTCGACGAGGTGCTCGCCGCGCTCAAGGCCTGACCGGGCGGCCGGGGTCGTGCACCGTCCGCTCGCGAACGTCACGGTCCTCGACCTCTCCCGAGTCCTGGCCGGGCCCTGGTGCACGCAGCACCTGGCCGACCTCGGCGCGACGGTCTGGAAGATCGAGCGGCCGGAGACCGGCGACGACACGCGCGCCTGGGGCCCTCCGTACGCCAGGGACCGCGACGGCCACGATACCAGCGAGGCCGCGTACTACCTCGCATGCAACCGCGGGAAACGATCGATCGCCGTCGACTTCGCCCGACCCGCCGGCCAGGCGATCGTGCGCGCGCTCGCGCTGCAGGCGGACGTGCTCGTCGAGAACTACAAGGTCGGCGGACTCGCGAAGTTCGGGCTCGACCACGCGAGCCTCGCGGCGGCCCATCCGCGCCTCGTCTACTGCTCGATCACCGGCTTCGGCCAGAGCGGTCCGTACGCCGAGCGCTCCGGGTACGATTTCATCATCCAGGGCATGGCCGGTTTCATGAGCGTGACCGGCGAGCGCGACGATCTCCCCGGCGGCGGGCCGCAGAAGGCCGGCGTCGCGATCACCGACCTCGTCACCGGGCTGTTCGCCGCGACCGGCATCCTCGCGGCGCTCTCCGAGCGCGAACGCACCGGCCGCGGCCGGCACGTCGACGCCTGCCTCTTCGATTCGGCCGTCGCGATGATGACGGTGATGAACCTCAACTACCTCGTCTCGGGCCGCGCGCCCGGGCGCTACGGCAACGCGCATCCGAACATCGTGCCCTACCAGGCGTTCGCGGGCGCGGACGGGCACCTGATCCTCGCCGTGGGCAACGACGGGCAGTTCGCGAAGTTCTGCGAGGTCGCCGGCGTCGTCGACTGGGCCAGCGATCCGCGGTTCGCGAAGAACGCCGACCGGGTCCGGCATCGCGACGAGCTCGTGCCCCGGGTCGCGGCGGTGATGAGGACGCGGCGCCGGCGCGAGTGGCTCGAACGGCTGGAACCGCTGGGCGTCCCCTGCGGACCGATCAATACGGTGGATCAGGTGTTCGCCGAGCCGCAGCTCGCCGCGCGCGGCTTGCGCCTCGACCTGCCGCATCCGCTCGCCGGCACCGTGCCTCAGGTCGGATTCCCGCTGCGGTTCGACGCGCAGGGCAGCAACGCCACGACGGCGCCGCCGCTGCTCGGCGAGCACACGGCCGAGAGCCTGCGCGAGAGGCTGGGATACGACGACCCGACCATCGCCCGGCTCGCCGGCGAGGGTGTGGTCGGCCTGCGACCCTCGTTGTGACGCCGTTCCCGCTCGCGGGCAGGCGGCCGCGGGCGGTCTAGTCGGCCTCGACCTGGCCGGTCGCCTTCTGGCGCAACAGCGACCAGCCCATCCCCACGCCGAGCAGGACGCCCGCCGCGACGAGCGCGATCCACGCGACCGTCGTGGCGTCGCGCGCGACCCAGCCCATCGAGTACAGCCACCAGACGAGCGTTCCCAGGATCGCGACGGTCAGCACGACGCCGATCGCGCCCAGCGACACCCACGTCGCCCGCACGCACATGACCCAGCCGGCCAGCAGCAGCGCGCCGACCAGCGCCTTCGTGGCGTCGAACGGGCCGGCGAGCGCCCAGTGGACGTACGAGGTGCCGGTCGGATTCCAGGTCGCGGCGACCAGCGCGACCGCCACCGCGATGCGGATCAGGAAGCCCATTTTTCGCTCCGCGGAACGGGATGGCGGTGACCGCGCGGCGGCGACCTACTTCATCTTCGCCCAGATCGGCCAGACCTGGTTGTCGGCCCGGTGCGGGATCTCGACGTTCGAGCGGCCGGCCCACGGGATCACCTGCCGGTGCAGCGGCAGGTGGTACATCTCGGCGCGCTGGATCTCGAGCGCCCGGCGGATCAGCGCGAGTCGCTTCTCGGTGTTCATCTCGACCTTCACCTCGCCGACGATCGCGTCGAACTTGGAGTCGGCGTAGCGGCCGTAGTTGTAGTCGCCATCGCCCTTGCCGCTGAAGGTCGACAGGACCGGCTGCAGCGTGAAGATCGCGTCGGTCGACGCCCCCCCCCAGCCCAGCATGTACAGACTCGTGTCGAGCTTCTCGAGCTTGGGGAAGTACTGCGCGCGCGGGAGCGTGACCAGCCGGGTGTTCACGCCGATCTTGGTCCACATCGCGGCGAGCGCCTGGCAGATCTTCTCGTCGTTGACGTAGCGGTTGTTCGGGCAGTCGAGCTGGACCTCGAAGCCGTTCGGGTAGCCGGCCTCGGCGAGGAGTTTCTTCGAGAGCGCCGGGTCGTGCGCGTAGCGCTTCTCGATCTCGGACGTGGTCTGCACCGGCGAGGGCGTCATCGCACCCGAGGGCTTCGACAGGCCGCGCATCGTCGCCTTGTGGATCGCGTCGATGTCGATCGCGTGGTAGAGCGCGGCGCGGACGCGCTTGTCCTTGAACGGGTTCCTGCCCTTCACGCTCGAGTAGAGCAGCTCGTCGCGGCCCTGGTCCATGCCGATGAACACGATGCGCTGCTCGAAGCCCTCGATCACCCTGACGCC
>JADZDA010000046.1 GCA_020851255.1 Burkholderiales bacterium
AGGCTGCGCAATCTCGGCGGCATCATCATCATCGACTTCATCGACATGGAGAACGCCGACCACCGCGCGGCGGTGCTCTCCGAGCTGAACCGCGCGCTGGAGCGCGACCGCACGCGGCTCACGGTGAACGGCTTCACGCAGTTGGGCCTGGTCGAGATGACCCGCAAGCGCACGCGCGAGTCCCTCGCGCACGTGCTGTGCGAGCCGTGTCCGACCTGCAAGGGGCGCGGCATCCTCAAGACGCCGCAGACGGTCTGCTACGAGATCCTGCGCGAGATCCTGCGCGAATCGAAGCAGTTCAACGCCCGCGAGTTCCGCATCCTCGCCGCGCAGCCGGTCATCGACATGTTCCTCGACGAGGAGTCGCCGAGCCTCGCCGGCCTGGGCGATTTCATCGGCAAGCCGATCTCGCTGCAGGTCGAGACGCTCTACACGCAGGAGCAGTTCGACATCGTCCTCATGTAGCGCCGGCCGGGCGCGAACCGCGCCCCCGCAGAAGCCGGGCACGGCCCGCCATCGCCCCGATGACCCGACCGCCGGAAGTCACGCTCGACCACCTCGTCGTCGCCGGCGCGACGCTCGCCCAGGCGATCGAGTGGTTCGCCGACCTCACCGGCGTCGCCGCGCGTCCCGGCGGCCGGCACGAGGCGATGGGCACGCACAACGCGCTCGTCCGCCTCGGTCCGCGCCTCTATCTCGAACTGATCGCGGTCGATCCGGAAGGCGTGCGGCCCGCGCGGCCGCGCTGGTTCGACCTCGACGAGCCCGCGCTCGTCGAGGCGATCGGCGAGCGGCCCCGCCTGATCCACTGGGTCGCCCGCACCGACGACATCGCGCGCGCGGTCGCTGCGGCGAAACACGCGCCCGGGCCGGTGCTCCCGTTCTCCCGCGGCGACTATCGCTGGCGCATCACGGTTCCCGACGACGGCCGGCGCCCGGGCGACGGCCTCGTGCCCACGCTGATCCAGTGGGACGTCCCGATCCACCCCGCCGACCGGTTGCCCGACGACGGCGGGTCCCTGGTCGAGCTCGCCGGTTCCCATCCGTCGCCGGACACGATCCGCGCCGCGCACGCGGCACTGGGCGCGCCCTACGCGGTACGCGTGACCTGGGACGCGAAGCCGCGGCTCGCGGCGATGCTGCGCACGCCGCGCGGCCTGGTCACGCTGTAGAACCCGGGTTCCGCGTCCGCCGCACGCCCGTCCGCCGATGCCCGCGATTCGAACGATCGAAGCGTACGCGGTCTCGCTGCCGCGGGACGTCCCCTATCTCGGTCCCCTCGGGCCCGGCGAGACCGTCAACCGCAAGGGCTACATCGTACGTCGCGGCAACCGCACGATCTATCCGACCACGGACATGTCGGTGATCGTGCGCGCCGAGACCGCCGACGGCACGGTCGGCTGGGGCGAGACCTACGGCATCGTCGCGCCGCGGGCCACGCTCGCGATCCTGCGCGACGTGCTGATCCCGGTCGTCGAGGGGCACGATCCGCGCGACGCGGCGACGATCTACGACGACCTGTACGACCTCATGCGCGTGCGCGGCGCGTCCGGCGGCTACTACGGCGACGCGCTCGCCGCCATCGACATCGCGCTGTGGGACCTCGCGGCGAAGGAGGCGGGCGTCCCGCTCGCAACGCTGGCCGGCGGAGCGCGCGTGGCGGAGGTGCCCGCGTACGTCTCCGGGCTGCCGAAGGCGACGCTCTCCGAGCGCGTCGCGCTCGCCGCCGAATGGCGCGATCGCGGCTTTCGCGCGTTCAAGTACGCGGCGGCGGTGTCGCACGAGGGCGTCGCCGCCGAAATGGCCGCGCTGCGCGAGGCGCTGGGCCCGGACCCGGACCTCGCCGTCGATCTGCACTGGAAGTATTCGGTCGGCGAGGCGCTGTCGGTGGCCCGCGGTGTCGCGCCGTCGCGCCCCTGGTTCATCGAGGCGCCCTGCGCGCCCGAGGACATCGACGCGCTCGCGCGCGTCGCGGCGGAATGCGGCCTGCCGGTGGCCGCGGGCGAGGAATGGCACAGCGTGCACGAGGCGCGGATGCGCCTGCCGCGCGCGCGGCTCGCGATCGTCCAGCCGGAGATGGGGCACACGGGCGTCTCGCAGTTCCTCGCGATCGCCGCGCTCGCCCGGGAGTGCGGCGCGCGGGTCGTCCCGCACGCGACCATCGGCGTCGGCATCTTCCTCGCGGCGAGCCTTCAGGTCGCCTCGACGCTCGACCACTGCCCGATGCACGAGTACCAGCCGTCGGTCTTCGATCGCAACGTCGAGCACGTCGACACGACGATGGCCTGCGCGGCCGGGCTCTACCGGCTTCCGCAGGGAGCCGGGCTGGGCGTCGAACCGCGGGCATCGCTCGACCGGTATCGACTGCCCGACTGATTCGACCGCCCGACTGATCGCGCGACGCGCGATCACCGGGTCCGCGACCTGGCGCCCGAGGCGAGGGGCGTTCCGTCGGCCGTCCCCGGGGCCGTCCCCGGATCGAAGGCAGGTCCGATCTGTCACAATGGGGGCCGCCGCCTGCCGCCGGAGGGCGCCGGGCGCCCTACCCACCCCGCGACGAGGATCGACCCGATGGCCAAGCCGAACTACGAATTCCAGAAGCGACAGCGCGAACTCGCCAAGAAGAAGAAGAAGGAAGAGAAGCTACGCGCCAAGGCCGATGCCAAGGCGGCAGGGACCCGCAACGAGGAAGGCGAGCCGGTCGTCTCGGAGACCGATACGCCCGCCAACGCCGGCTAGGACCGCCGCGATCCGCCGCCCGACCGCGGACACCCCCGCCGTCGAAGGCGCGCCGGACGAATCGGCGGAACTATCGGCGGGACTATTGCTTGACCGCCCCGGACGTGAGTCCGGACACGAGGAACGGTTCGAGCAGCAGGAACAGCACGAGCATCGGCGCCAGCGACACGACACCGGCCGCCATCAGCGCCGGCCAGTCGACCAGGTACTCGCCGACGAACGACTGCAGGCCGACGGTCACGACCCAGTGATCCGGCTTCGTGACCAGCGTGCGCGCGAGGACGAACTCGCTCCACGACACGATCGCGAGATAGATGCCGCAGGCCGCGAGCCCGGGCCGCGCGAGCGGCAGGATCACGTACCAGAGTGTCTGCATCGGCGTACAGCCGTCGATCGCGGCCGCCTGCTCGAGCTCGCGCGGCAGCGTGTCGAAGAACCCCTTCATCATCCAGGTGGCGAACGGAACGCCGACCGCGACGTTCGCCAGCACGAGCCCGGCCAGGCTGTCGATCAGCCCGATCGTCGTGTACATGAAAAAGAACGGGATGACGACGAGGCTGCCCGGCAGCATCTTCGACAGCAGCAGCGTCGCGCCGGCGACGCGCTGGGCCGGCGTGCGGAAGCGCGACAGCGAATAGCCGGCGAGCGTGGAGACGACGAGGCTCATCGCGACCGAACCGGCGACGACGATCGCGCTGTTCGCGAGCCACACGAACACCGGGCGCCGCCGGAACACCTCGACATAGGACGCGAACGAGATCGCGTCGACGGGCGGCACCAGCGGCGGCTGGCGCGACAGCACCAGCGACGACGGCAGCACGCTGGTGACGAACATCCAGTAGATCGGGAACAGCACGATCGCGACCACCGCCGCCGCGAGCGCGGCGAGCGTCCATCGCCGGGCGGCCGCGCTCACCGGAACTCCTCCTTCAATCCGCGCATCGCCAGCGCGACGACGATCGCGGCGGTGGCGAGCATCAGCACGCCGAGCGCCGCGGCGGTCCCGAACCGGAAGCTCGCGAACGCCTCGCGGTAGACGAGGATGCCCAGTGTCTCGGTCGCGCCGGCGGGTCCGCCGCCGGTCGAGGCGTAGATGATGTCGAATTCGCGGAACGTCCACAGCGCGTTCAGCAGCACCGCGAGCATCGCCGGGCGCCGGATGCCCGGCCAGGTCACGTGGCGGAACTGCTGCCAGGCGCTCGCGCCGTCGACGCGCGCCGCCTCGTAGAGCGCCGCGGGGATCCCCTGCAGCGCCGCGAGGATCGTGATCGCGAAGAACGGGAAACTCTTCCAGACCGTCGGCACGATCACCGCGAGCATCGCGGTATCGGCGTCCACGAACCACGCGAGGTCGGTCGACAGGAGTCCGGCGCGGCGCAGCACCGAGTTGGCCACGCCGAACGACGCGTCGAGCATCCACAGGAACGTGACGCTGACGATGACGCCCGGCACGGCCCACGGCAGCAACAGCAGGCTGCGCAGCCACCGGCGCGCGGGAAAGACCCGGTTGAACAGCAGCGCGACGAGGAGTCCGAAGGTGAACGCCGGTGCGAGCGTGCCGGCCGTGTAGACCGTCGAGTGCGCGAACGCCGACCAGGTCGCCGGGTCCGCGAGCACGCGCTCGAAGTTCGCCAGCCCGAGCGGGCGCGACATCAACTGGTCGAGCGCGAGCGCGCGCCCGGGCCGCAGGCTCATCTGCACGACGATCCAGATCGGCCAGGCGACGAGCAGCGCGACCGCCACGAACGCCGGCGCGAGCAGCGCCCAGGCGAGTCGGCGCTCGGCGGACTTGTGCGAGATCGCGGCCATCGTCCGTCGCTGGGGCCGATCCCGTCGGGTCCGGCAGGCGACCCCGATTCCCTAGCGGAGCGGGATCTGCCGGTCGAGGTCCGACTGGAGGTCCGCGAGCACCTTCGCGGTCGGTTCCTGCGTCGAGATCATCTTCATCGCGGCCCGCGTCACCGCGGTGGCGAAGTCGTTGTAGCCGGCGCGCACCGCCTGCACCTCCGGGAACAGGTTCCTCGCCTTCGCGGCCTCGTCGTTGATCGCCTTGAGCTGCGGCTTCGCCGCGATGTCGGCCGGCCCGAGCACGCCCTTGCGCGGCGCCGGCGAGCCGGTGAGCGCGTAGCGGTGCTGCCACTCGGGCGAGGCGGCCATCGCGATGAAGTTCCACACCGCGTCCTTCCTGCGCGCGTCGGTCTTCGCCGCGATGTGCAGGCTGTTGCTCGCGCCGCCCGGGGTCGCCGGGAACGGCAGCGCGCCGACCTTGAGCTGCGGCTTCACGCCGGCCTGCGCCTTCTCGACCGCGCCCCAGACCCAGGGTCCGTCGCGCAGGAACGCGACCTTGCCGTCGACGAAGAGCTGGCGCGCGGTCGCCGAGTTCGTGCCCTTGGGCGCGTAACCGACCGACTGGCGCCAGCCGTCGACCGCCTTCACCACGGCGGGATCGGTGAAGTTGTACCGGCCGCCCTTGAGCCAGTCGGCGCCCGAGCCGATCACCCAGCTCGCCATCTCCACGACCATGTTCGGATGCTCGGCGGTGATCGTCGCGAGGCCGAACTGTCCCTTCCCCGCGTCGGTCGTCGCCTTCATCGCCGCGAGCCATTCGTCCGGCGTCTTCGGCAGCGCGACCTTCGCGTCCCGGAGCTTCTGCTCGTTGTAGAAGAGCATCCCGCCGTAACCCATCAGCAGCACGCCCTGGGTCTTGCCGTTCCAGTTCATCTCCGACTGCAGCGGCGTCCAGTTCGCCGCGATGTCGGTGGACCTGAGTCGCTCGTCCAGCGGTTCGAGCCAGCCCTGGTCGGCGAAGCTCGCGAAGTCGCGCGACGGCAGGTGCACGATGTCCGGCGGCGTCCCCGCCGCGAAGCGCACGGTCATCTGCTTGACGAACTGCGCGAACGGCACCTGCTGGAGGTTCACCTTCACGCCCGGATACTTCGCCTCGTAGGCGGCGATCAGATCCTTCCACCAGGTCGAGATGCCGGGCTCCTCGGCCTGCCAGGTCGGGAAGTCGAGCGTCGTCTGCGCGTGCGTCACGGGCGACAGCACGGTCGTCGCGGCGAGGGCGGCGAGCGCCAGCGCGCGTTTCCACGGTTTCGTCATCGCAGTCTCCTTCGTTCCTGTGTCGCGTGCCCGTACGCGCGCCGGGACCGGCGTCGGTTCGATCGGGCGTCTCACCGGGGGGCCGATCCGGAGCGTATCCCCGGAACCGGGTGCGTGGCGATGCCGGGCGCATCGGGCAGGACATCGGCGGCGTCGGCCAGCAGGTGGTCGAGTTCGCGCAGGTCGCCCGCGTCGAGCGACGGGCCGGCCGCGCGCACCCGCGTCGCGGCGATCACGCCGCGGCGCCTCAGCACTTCCTTGGTCATCGCCATCCGGAACACCGCCTGGAAATTGAGCAGCGGCAGCATCCGGTCGAACAACCGCCTCGCGCCCTTCGCATCGCCGGCGTGATGGGCCGCCCACAGGCGGACGAACAGGTCCGCGAGTTCCGCCGCCGGCATCGTTCCGCAGGCGCCGCGCGCGAGCTCGTCGGGAAGATACCGGCCGCCGGCGCCGCCGAAGACGCCGGCCAGCCCGGACGGCGCGAGCGCGAGTATCCGCGTGATCCGCTGGCCGCAGGGCAGGGTCTCCTCCTTGACGTACGCGACCCCCGGGACCTCGCCGATGATCGCGGCCACGCGCTCCGGCGCCAGTCCGCAGCCCGCGGGCGGCGGCGCGTTCTGCAGGATCACCGGCAATCCGGCCCGGGCGACGCGCCGGTAGTACTCGAGCTGTCCTGCCGCGTCGTCCCTGAGCGCCGGCGGCAGCATCGCCATCACCGCATCGGCGCCCACCCGGCGCGCATGCGCCGCGTGGCCCTCGGCCGCGGCCGCGTCGGCCGCCGACGCGCCGACGACGAACCCGACGCGCCCGCGGTTGGCCGCGGCGACCGCCTCGACCAGCGACGCGCGCTCGGCCGGCGCGAGCGTCTCGAATTCGCTGGCGACGCCGGGGAAGACGATGCCGTCGACGCCCGAGTCGACGAGGAAATCGACGAGCCGGCCGAGGTCGGCCACGGCCGGCGAGCCGTCGGCGGCGAACGGCGTCGCGACGATCGGCCAGACGCCGGCCAGCCGGCGCGCCGTCACGCCCGCCTCCCGGTGACGCTTGTCCGGATCCCCACAATTCCCATAATATGGGACATCTAGTCCATAAGCTGGGATCAGTCTCCCGCCATGCCCCGTCCCCGTCAAGGGTCCCCGTCCGGCGGCGTCGCCGGCGCCGCCGCGCTCGACAAGGCCTTCGGCCTGGTCGACCGGATCGCCGCGTCGACGGCGCCTCCGACCGCCGTCGAGCTGATGGCGGCGACCGCGCTGCCGCGTTCGACGCTGTTCCGGCTCCTCGCCGCGCTCGAGTCGCGCGGTTGGATCCGCCGCGACGGGCGTGACCGCGGCTGGCGGCTCGGGTTCCGGCTGTTCGAACTCGCGCAGGCCGCCTGGTCGGAGTTCGACCTGCGCGACGCCGCCGCCGCGGAGCTCGCGACGCTGGCCGCCGCGACCGGCGAGACCGCGCTGCTCGCGGTGATCGACGGCGAGTCGTGCGTGATCGTCGGCGGCGCCGACGGCACGCAGACGATCCGGCACGCGTCCGCGCCCGGGCAACGCACGCGCTGGGACCTGGGCGCCGCGGGCGTCGCGCTCGTCGCCTTCGCCGATCCCCGCGTGCGCGACACGCTGATCGCCGCGCTGCCCGCAGAGCGCCGCGAGCCGATGCGCGCGACCCTCGAACTCGCGCGCGGCCGCGGCTACGCCGCGTTCGGCCCGGACGGGAACGACGTCGCCGAGGTCGCGGCGCCGGTGCTGGACATCCACGGGATGTCGGCGGCGGCGCTCGCACTCGCCGGCCCGGCGTTCCGGCTCGACGCGCGGCGCCTGCACGCGCTCGCGCCGATCGCGATGGCCGCGGCGCGCCGCGTCGCGCACAACGCCGGCGGCAGCGCGACCTCGCTCGCGCCCGCGCCGCGTCCCGGTCCGCCGTCGCGCGGCGTGCGCGTCGTCGATCCCGCGGCGGCATTGCTGGGCGAGGCGCCGTACTGGTCGACGCGCGACGGTGCGCTCTGGTGGATCGACATGCTCGAGCCGTCGTTGATCCGGCATGTCCCCGGTGCCCGCGGCGGTGCGAGCGAGCGCTGGTCGCTGCCGCGACTCGCGAGCGCGGCGGTCCCGCGCAAACGCGGCGGTGTCGTGCTGCTGCAGCCCGACGGACTCGTGCGCCACGACCCCGGGCGCGGCACCGGCGAGCCGTTCGCCCACCCCGAGCGCGACCATCCGGACCATCGCTACAACGATGCCAAGTGCGACGCCCGCGGCCGGATGCTCGTCGGCACGCTGGACCCCGCCGGCCGCCCGAATCGCGGCAGCCTGTGGCGCGTCGACGCCGACGGGTCGAGCGAGCGGCTGGACACCGGGTTCACCGTCGCCAACGGCCTCGCGTTCTCCGCCGACGGACGCACGCTGTGGTTCGCCGACTCCGGCCACCGGGTCGTCTACGCCTACGACTACGACGCGCGACGCGGCCGCGTGTCCCGGCGGCGCCGTTTCGTCGGCTACACCGGCGATGTCAAGCCCGACGGCCTCGCCGCCGACGCGGACGGCGGACTGTGGGTCGCGGTATGGGACGGCTGGCGGATCGAGCGCTACGACGCGCGCGGCCGGCTCGTGCGCACGATCCGGCTGCCGGTACCCCGGCCGACCAGCGTCGCGTTCGGCGGCGACCGCCTCTCGACGCTCTACGTGACCAGCGCCCGCGCCCGTCTCGATCCGGACTCGCTCGCGCAGGCGCCGCTGTCCGGCGCGTTGTTCGCCGTCGACGCCGGCGTCCGCGGGCTGCCGGTCGCCGCGTACGCCGGATAGCGCCGCGTTCCTGCGACCGCGCGCGGGCCGCCCCGACGCGGGCCAACCGGCTCCGGCGCCCGCCGGGTCAGCGCACGACGCGGTCGGCGCGCCTGAGCAGCGACGCGGGGACCGCGAGGCCGATCGCCCGTGCGGTCTTCAGGTTGACCACGAGTTCGAACGTGGACGGCTGCACCACCGGCAGGTCGCCGGGACGCGTGCCGGAGAGTATGCGGTCGACCGCCTCGGCGATGCGGTCGTAGGACGCCGCCAGATTCGCGCCGTAGGCCATCAAGCCGCCGTCGTCGGCCTGCTCCGGCCACTCGTAGACCGCCGGCAGCCGATGCTTGTTCGCGAGCGCGATGATCGCCGCGCGGTCGCGCATGAAAGACGTGTGCGCGGCGACGGCCGGGGCGCGGGCGCGCAGCGATCACGCGGGCGGCCCCCGGAACGTCGGCAGCGCGACCCCCCGGACGATCGCCCACCAGCGCAACGCGAACACCGTCGCCATGCCGAGCGCGAAGGACAGGCCGCGATCGAGCCCGGCCGCCGCGGCGACGAGGTAGAGCACGATGCCGGCGATCGCGGCGGTCGCGTAGATGTCGCGGCGCAGGATCAGCGGTACCTCGCCGGAGAGCGCATCGCGCAGCACGCCGCCGGCGACGCCCGAGATCGTGCCCAGGATCACGACGGCCGCGGGCGACACGGCCGCGTCCTCGGCGATCCGCGCGCCGGTCAGCGCGAACAGCGCGAGGCCGAGCGCGTCGGCGGCGAGGAAGACGCGTCCGCCGAACGGCCGGAAGCGCAACCAGACGAGCGTGCCCGCCGTCGCCGCGACGATGACGGCGACGTAGACCGGATCGGCGATCCAGAAGATCGGATGGCGATCGAGCAGGACATCGCGCAGCGTGCCGCCGCCGACGGCGGTCGCCGCCGCGACGACGAAGACGCCGAAGAGATCGAGCCCGCGCCCGCCGACCGCGAGCACGCCGCTCGCGGCGAACACCGCGACGCCGACGAGGTCGAGGACCTTCAGCACGTCCATGGACGAGACAGGGTGCCGTGCGGCGCCGGCACACCGCGCTCCCGCGCGAATTCGGACGGCGCGGGCGCGCCGGCGCGGAGATCGTCGATGGTCATCGGCCGCGATTGACGCACGCCGCCGGAGCGGGCGTCAATAGCGGGCGCCGAAGCGGTCGTAGAGGAACAGCGCGGTGCCGACGGCGAGGGCGATCGGCAGCGGCGAAACCAGCGCCGCCGCGACCCAGTGCCAACCGGCGGTCGCGTCGTGCCATTGCACCGACGCCGCCAGCAGGAGCAGCGTCGCGACGCCGGCGGCGAGCGAGGCGCGCCGGGCGTCGCGCAGCAGCAGCTCGCAGGCGCACCCGACCGCGACCGGCATCAGCACCAGGACGATCAGCGGTTCCATCGGCCCTCCCCGCCCGGCGACTTCCGGGCGCACTGCGGGATCGAGGCTACGCCGGCGACCCGACGATGGTCAACCTGGCCCGGATTCCGCGGCCGCGAGCGGGGCTTCCCGCCCTCGCCCCGGGGCGTCCCCGCTTCGCGCGTCCTCGTCGCCGGCATTCCAGGGCCGGCGATCGATCCGCCTACCGGTGCGCGCGCGTCCCCTCGAGGGGAATCCGCGTCGTGCGCACGTCGACGAGCGGACCGAGTTCCCAGACGTTCGTGTAGCCGTACGCGGTGAGCGTCGTGTACGTGTGCACGTTGAGCGACGCGGCCGGCGCCTTGGTCGCGAAGGCGACCGGCTCGCCTTCGAAATTGTTGTTGCAGTAGATCAGCACGCGCGTCGTCTTCGCGGGCAGGAGCGCGGCGAGTTCCGCCTCGGTGACATCGGGAAACGGCAGGTTCTTCGCGCCCCGCACGTGCAGCTCCGCGTAGCGCTCGCGGCTGCGCGCGTCGAGGACGACCGTCCCCGGCTCCGCGGCCATCCGCAGGAGCCTCGCCTCGTCGACCCGGCGCTGCGCGCGCAGCTTCCCGGCCGCCACGACCTCGCGCTCGAACGCCGCGTAGTCGATCAGGCGATTGCCCGGATCGGCGCTCACGGTCGACAGCGGGCAGCACGCGATCGTCACGGCCGCGGCCGCGTGGACGAAGGCTCTCATCGCTCTCTCCTCGCAGGCGCCGACGGGTCGACGGCGCCCGGACTCAACGGCCGAGCCCGCGCGCGCGATGACAGCGCGAAACGCGGTCAGGCGCGCGGCGGTGCCGGTCGCCGGCGGACGATCGCGACGACCGCGGCGATCGTCAGGAACAGCAGCAGAGGGTAGACGAGCAGCAGGTCGACGCGGATGTTGCATTCGCCGCTGCACAGCAGCCGGAGCTTCATGCCGAGCTCGTAGGGAAAGTACGCGAGCCAGGCGAGCGCGGCCGCGATCACGATCGCGTGTCGATGGGTGAACCAGGCCAGGACGAGCAGCGCGGCCGGTGCGATCGCGAGCCACGGGTAGCCGACGAAGATGCCGAGCAACACGCCGATGTCCATTCAGCCTCCGCGCAGGTCGGCCCCGGTCGATGGCGGAACGCGCGTCCGCCGCGCCGCCCCGGCCGACGGCGTCCGGGCGATCCGCGGCTTCAGCGCACGATCCGCCAGCGCGCCGGCTCCCGGCTCTGGTAGAGCTCGATCAGCAGGTCGTCCGGGCCGGCGACCATCACGTACCGGAATTTCGGCTCGTCGCGGACCGGGTTGCGCAATGCCGCCCCGTGCGCCTTCATGTGCGCGACCAACGCGTCCAGGTCGTCGGTCTCGAGTCCGATGTGATGGACGGCGCCTCCGCGCGGCGCCTTCGGCGGCTGGTCGTAGAGGTGGACGAACGCGCGGCCGAGCGCGAGCCGGACGTTGCGCGTGCCGGCGGCCGGCTCGTCCCACACGACCTCGGCGGCGAACATCGTGCGGAAGTACGCGATCGTCGCGTCGACGTCCGACGCGAACAGGTGGACGTGATCGAGGCCGACGCGCATCGTCCGCCCGTCGCGCCCGGATTCAGCCGCGCTCGTCGGCGCCCAGCCACCGCCAGACGCCCCCGGCGATCGCGGCGCCGGCGACCGGCGCGATCCAGAACATCCACAGTTGCGCGATCGCCCAGCCGCCGACGAACAACGCGGGCCCGGTGCTGCGCGCCGGATTGACCGACGTGTTGGTGACCGGGATGCTGACCAGGTGGATCAGCGTGAGCGCGAGCCCGATCGCGATCGGCGCGAATCCCGCGGCGGCGCGCCTGTCGGTCGCGCCCAGGATCACGATCAAGAACATGAACGTCATCACGACCTCGGTGACGAACGACGACGCGGCCGAGTACTTGCCCGGCGAATGGTCGGCGTAACCGTTGGACGCGAGGCCGCCGGCCAGGTCGAAGCCGGCCTTGCCGCTCGCGATGAAATACAGGACGCCGGCGGCGATCACCGCGCCCAGCACCTGCGCGATCACGTAGGGCAGCACGTCGGACGCCTTGAAACGCCCGGCGGCGGTCAGGCCGACGGTCACCGCGGGGTTCAAGTGGCAGCCGGAGATCGGACCGATCGCGTAGGCCATCGTGAGCACGGTCAGGCCGAAGGCCAGCGACACGCCCAGCAACCCGATCCCGACGCCGGGGAACGCCGCGGCGAGCACCGCGCTCCCGCATCCTCCCAGCACCAGCCAGAACGTACCCAGGCACTCTGCGGCGAATCGCTGCGTCATCGGCATGGACATCCTCCCCAGGGTTGTCGTCGCCGCCCGTCCAGCGCGGACGTCGGGGCGACCGGCCGACATGCTACCGGGAGTCGGAGTCGGCGGCACCTGCCGGGCGTGCGGCCCGCCGCCCCGAGGTCGCGGGGCGCCGCGAACATCACCCGGAGACGAGCGGCGCGAGTTCGAGCACCGCGACCGTCGACGCGCCTCCGGTCGCGTAGAGGAACGGCCCGTCCCAGGTGTGCGGCGACAGCGCCTCGGCGAGCGTCATCGCCACCGGGATCAGCAGCATCGCGAGCGCGTACTCGGGGACCGTGAAATGGCCGCGCAACACGTGCACCGCCAGCACACCGCTCGCGGCCACGCAGGCGCTGCCCTCGAGGCTGCGCGTGTACGTCCGGTCGCTGAAGAGGGCGCGCACGCGGTAGCGGTGCCGCCCGAACCGCACGCCCACCGGCTCGGCGAGTCCATCGCCGATCGCGGCGACCAGGACCGTGATGTACACCAGTGGCCGCTGGTCGTAGCGGTCGAGCCAGACCACGACCGCGACCAGCACCGCGTAGGTCGCGAGCGCCTGCGTCGTGATCCACACGAGCGTATGGGGCCGGTCTTCGGGACGATCGATCGACGCGTACGCGGTGGACAGGAAGTCCGAGCGCGACCGCAGCGGCAGGGCGAAGGTCGCGATGCACGCGACGAAAACGAGTCCGCTGCCCACGACAGTCGCGATCGATGCAGGGTAGGGAATCCAGTCCGCGAGGGCGAGCGGGACGAAAAAGAGGACGAAGTGGAGGATCTTGCGGGTGTAATTGACGCGCGCGCCGCGCGCGAGCACCCAGCGGCCGAGCAGCCAGGCGGTTGCGTAGAGCGCGGCGACACGCAATACCTCGTTGACGATCCACGCGGACATCCCGGCAGCATATCGCGTTCGTGTCGAAGCGCGACCGGCGGGCCCGCCGCCGATGCGCTCCGAACGGACGCGACTCAGCGGCCGGTGACCGCGCGCGACGGGCGCGCGAACGCGAGCACGTGCCCGTCCGGATCGAGCGAGTACGCGGCGAAATCGCCCCAGTCGCGCATCGCGGGTGCGGACAGCTCGACCGCACCGGCGGCGAGTGCGCGGGCGTGGGCGGCGGCGACGTCGTCGACGTGCAGGTAGATCTCGGCGCGCGGCACGCCGGCGGCGCGCGCAGGATCGGGAAGACGCTCGCCCAGCAGCCGGCGGATGCCGGCGACCGGCATCAGCCCGAGCACCGCGCCGCCGCCGAGCGCGAACTCGGTCATGCCGGGCACGTCGAGCCGCGGCCGCGAATCCAGCGCGCGCACGTAGAAGTCGGCGCTCGCGCGCTGATCGGCGACGTAGAGGATGAAGTGCGCGGAGTCGCCCATCGCCGTCGAACGCGTCCGCGCCGCTCAGCGCGGCTTGCGCTTCAGCGACTCGACCCGCGCGCGGTGGTCGGCGAGCCCGGCCCAGGACACCGCGCCGGTCGTCGCGTGGACGAGGATCGGGTCGGGCGCGGCCCGGCCGGCGACGCCGAACTTCGCGGGGAACGCCCAGTGCTCGCCGCGCAGGATGCCCTCGCCGACCGACCCCTCGACGGCGATCTCGCGGGCGAAGTAGCGGGTCGCGATCGCGTGCGCGGCCTGCGCCGATATCGCGGGGCCGGCGGGGTCTGCGGCGTCGCCGGAGATCGGCATCAGGCCCAGACCGGCGATGAGCGCGAGACCCGCGACCTCGAGAGCGGTACGGCGCGACCGGTCGCCGCCGCCCTTCGCGGAGCCGGTGCGAATTCGGCGACCGTGCCGTGCCATCGTCCGGCAGGATAGCGCGATCGGTGCCGTCCGGGTGCCATGCAACGCTACCGCGCCGGCGAGCCGGACGCCCGGCGCGAAGTTCCCCGGGCCGGATGACGCGTCGTCAGGCGAACTTTCGGGTCACGAGTCCGCACTCGGCGCTGCAGCGCGCGAGCAGCGCCTCCACGTAACCCCGGAAACTGCGCCGGACGAGCAGCTCGAACTCCGACGCCGCGCTCGCCTTCCACAACCAGACCGACGCCTTGAAGAAGTGCGAGCCCGCGCAGGCGTCGACGCCGAAGACGCGCGGGTGCAGATCGAGCGGGCAGCCGTGCGCCAGCACGTCGAGCACCGGAACGCCCGACAGGTGCAGCACCGTGTAGCCGCCGGACACGTCGGTCGCCGCGTGATGGATGCCGGCGAGCGCGTCGTGCAGCCTGCGGACGGTATCGACCGCGGGCTCCTGCGCTCCGACGAGGAACCAGTCGTCCGGCCCGACCCAGACCACGCGCCCGCGCGCGGACACGATCGTCCGGCCGACCTCGGGCAGGTCGATGCCGATCACGCCTTGAACGCGTTCGCGGAACCCGGCGTTCGACGGATCGCCGCGCAGGTTGACGATCGACAGGCCCTCGCGCCAACCGGCGATGAGCGCCTCGTCCCGGCGGGACTGTCCCGCCCTGTTCATGGTCTTGGCATCAGGCATTCTGGCGCTCCGCCCTGGGGTCGTAGAACACCGGGTTGGCGATCGTCGCGGGCAGCGTGCGACCGTCGCGCATCGACGCCCACACTCTCGCGCCGATCCGCTTCGAGCCGCCTTCGATCAGCGCGAGCGCGATCGACCGGTCGAGCGTCGGGCTGAAATAGCTCGACGTCACGTGTCCCTGCATCTTCGCCGGGATCGCCGGCGACGGCTCGCCGACGATCTGCGCGCCTTCCGCGAGCACGACCCTCGGGTCGTCGCTCAGCAATCCGACCAACTGCTTGCGGTCCGCCCGCGCGGTGTCGCTGCGCGAGAGCGAGCGGCGACCGAGGAAGTCCTTGGTCGTCGCGACCATCCCGGACATTCCGAGATCGATCGGCGTCACCGATCCATCCGTGTCCTGCCCGACGATCACGAAGCCCTTCTCGGCGCGCAGCACGTGCATGGTCTCGGTGCCGTAAGGCGTGACACCGAGGTCGCGGCCCGCGTCGAAGACCGCCTCCCATACCCTGAGCGCGTCGGCCGCGGGGACGTTGACCTCGTAGCTCCGCTCCCCCGAGAAGCTGATCCGGAAGATCCGGGCCCGCGCCCCGGCGACCGTGCCCTCGCGATACGACATGAACGGGAACGCCGCGTCGTCGAGGTCGACGTCGTCGCAGATCCGGCGCAGCAACTCGCGGCTCTTCGGTCCCGCGATCGCGACGGTCGTCCAATGGTCGGTCACCGACGTCAGGTAGACCTCGAGGTCCGGCCACTCGGTCTGCAGCCACCGCTCCAGCCACGCGAGCACGCGCGCGGCGCCGCCGGTCGTCGTGTGCATCAGGTAGTGATGCTCGCCCAGTCGCACGGTCACGCCGTCGTCGAACACCATGCCGTTCTCGTCCAGCATGAATCCGTAGCGGGCGCGGCCGACTTCGAGCTTGCTCCAGGCGTTGCAGTAGACCCAGTTGAGCAGCTTCGCGGCGTCGGGTCCCTGGATGTCGATCTTGCCCAGCGTCGAGGCGTCGAGGACGCCCACGGCGTTGCGCGCCGCGAGCACCTCGCGCCGGACGGCGGCGTGCAGGTCCTCGCCGCCTTCCGGGAAGTACCACGGCCGCTTCCATTGGCCGACGTCCTCGAAACGCGCGCCCCGCGCGACGTGCCAGGCGTGGATCGGCGTCGTGCGCACCGGGTCGAACGCCTCGCCCAGCTCGACGCCGGCCAGCGCGCCGAAACTGACCGGCGTGTAGTTCGGCCGGAACGTCGTCGTGCCGACCTGCGGGATCGGCCTGCCCAGCGCCTGCGCGACGATGCCCATGCCGTTGATGTTGCCGGTCTTGCCCTGGTCGGTGCCGAAGCCCATCGCCGTGTAGCGCTTGACGTGCTCGATCGACTCGAACCCTTCGCGCAGCGCGAGCAGCAGGTCGCTCGCGGCGACATCGTTCTGCAGGTCGACGAATTGCTTGGGGGCGCGCGCCGGGCCCTTCGGATGCGGCACCAGCCACAGCGGACGGATCGAACCGGGGTCGCGCGCCGCGATCGACGGCGCGGGAACGCCGGGGGTGTCGAACCCGGTCGCGCGCGCGGCGCTCGCGCCGGCATCGGCGCCCTGCGCCGCCGCCTCGCCCGAGGTCCGCGTGCCGTTGCACGCGCCCGCCGAACGCTCCGATTGCGCGGGAGCGCCGGGGACGAACGCGGCGAGCGTGTCGTCCCAGCGCGCCTTCGATCCGGCCTGCGCGTGCAGGTGGACGACCGGGCTCATGCCGCCGGACACGGCGAGCAGATCGCAGGCGAATTCGCTCGTCCCGCCCGCCAGCTCGCCGCGCGCGTCGATCGCGCCGACCCGCACGCCGGCGATCCGACGGCCGCCGCGGGCTTCGACGACGACGCTGCCCGATGCGATCGCGACGCCGAGCGCGCGGGCGCGCCCGGACAACGCACCGTCGGGCTCGGCGCGCGCGTCGACGACACGCACCGATGCGCCCGCCCGCGCGAGCGCGAGCGCCGCCTCGTAGCCCGCGTCGTTGTTGGTGAACAGGACCGCGTTCCGGCCCGGCAGCACCGCGTAGCGACGCACGTAGGTCGCGACCGCGCCGGCCAGCATCACGCCGGGCAGGTCGTTGCGCGCGAACACCAGCGGCCGCTCGTGCGCGCCGGTCGCGAGCACCACCGCCTTCGCGCGGACCTTCCACAGCCGCTCGCGGAAGACCGGGGCCTGCGACGGCGGCAGGTGGTCCGCGCGCCGCTCGATCAGCGTGACGAGATCGTGGTCCTGGTAGCCGAACGCGGTCGTTCGCGCCAGCAGCGTGACCTCGGGCGAGGCGCGGAGCTTCGCCGCCGCTTCCTCGGCCCAGCGGGCCGCCGGTACGCCGCCGACGGTCTCGTCGCTCGACAGGAGCCAGCCGCCGGGCTCGCTCCCTTCGTCGCAGACGATGACGCGCGCGCCCGACGACGCCGCGGCCAGCGCCGCGCAGAGGCCGGCGACGCCGGCGCCGACGACCAGCACGTCGCAGTGCGCGTGGCGCTTCTCGTAGCGGTCCGGATCGGGTTCGGCCGGCGATGCGCCGAGGCCGCTCGCCGCGCGGATGTGCTTCTCGAAGAAATGCCACGCCCGCTGCGACGCCATGAACGTCTTGTAGTAGAACCCCGCCGGGATCAGCCGCGAGAACCAGCCGCTCACCGCGCGCGCGTCGAACTCGACGCTCGGGCTCGCGTGCACGCTCGCCGCGACCAGCCCGTCGACGAGGCTCGCCTCGGTCATCCGCGCGTTGGGCACGGTGCGCGCGCCGTCGAAGAGCTGGACCAGCGCGTTCGGCTCCTCGACGCCGGCGGAGAGGATGCCGCGCGGCCGGTGGTACTTCCAGCTCCGCGCCACCAGCGCGACGCCGTTGGCGATCAGCGCCGAGGCGAGCGTGTCGCCGGGATGGCCTTCGTAGCGCCGGCCGTTGAACACGAAGGCGAGCTTGCGGCTCCGGTCGATGCGCCCCCCGGCGGGCAGCCGGGCGCTCATGCCGCGCTCCCCGCCGCGCCGGCCGGCGCCGCTTCGCCGATCTTCCAGGTCGCGTGGAACCGGGTGGTCACCGTGTCGCGCAGCGCGTGGAACCAGCGGCCGCAGCCGCCCGCGTGGCGCCATTGCTCGTGGTGGACGCCCTTGGGATTGCGCCGGAAGAACACGTAGTCGCCCCACTCCTCGTCGGTCATCCGGTCGCTGTCGACCGGGCGCACGACGCCGCCTTCGCCGCCGTACGAGAACTCGGTCTCGGCGCGCGGGCCGCAATACGGACAGGTGATGAGCAGCATCGCTCGCTCCTCAGTGCGCGACGGCGGCGGCGCCGTGCTCGTCGATCAGGTGGCCGGTGTGGAAACGGTCGAGCGTGAACGCGGCGTTCAACTCGTGCGGCCGGCCGTGCGCGACCGTGTGCGCCATCACCCAGCCCGACCCCGGCGTCGCCTTGAAACCGCCGGTGCCCCAGCCGCAGTTGATGAACAGCCCCCGGACCGGCGTGAGCCCGATGATCGGACAGGCGTCGGGCGCGACGTCGACGATGCCGGCCCACTGGCGGTTCATCCGCACGCGCGAGAACAGCGGGAACATCTCGACGATCGCCTGCAGCGTGTGCTCGATCGTCTGGAAACTGCCGCGCTGGCCGTAGCCGTTGTACTGGTCGATGCCGGCACCGATGACGAGGTCGCCCTTGTCCGACTGGCTGATGTAGGCGTGGATCGCGTTGCTCATCACCACCGTCGGGAAGACCGGCTTCAGCGGCTCGCTGACCAGCGCCTGCAGCGGATGGCTCTCGATCGGCAGCCGGAAACCGGCCATCGACGCGATCACGCTCGAATGGCCGGCCGCGACGACCGCCACCTTTCTCGTCCTGATGAACCCTCTCGCCGTGTCGACGCCCACGACGGCGCCGTTCTCGCGCCGGATCCCGGTGACCTCGCAGTTCTGCAGGATGTCGACGCCCAGCGCGTCGGCCGCGCGCGCGAATCCCCAGGCGACCGCGTCGTGGCGGGCGACGCCCGCGCGACGCTGGTACGAGGCGCCGAGCACCGGGTAGCGCGTGTCCAGGTTGATGAACGGCACGATCGCCCGCACCTGAGCCGGCGTCAGCACCTCGGCGTCGACGCCGTTCAGCCGGTTCGCGTTGACGCGCCGCTCGATGTCGCGCATGTCCTGCAGCGAGTGGCCGAGGTTCATCACCCCGCGCTGGCTGAACATCACGTTGTAGTTGATGTCCCGCGACAATCCCTCCCAGAGCTTCATCGACTTCTCGTAGAGGTGCGTCGCCTCGTCCCACAGGTAGTTGCTGCGCACGATCGTCGTGTTGCGCGCGGTGTTGCCGCCGCCGAGATACCCCCGCTCGACGACCGCGACGTTGCGCACGCCGTGCTCCCTGGCGAGGTAGTACGCGGTCGCGAGCCCGTGACCGCCCGCGCCGACGACGACGACGTCGTACTCGCGTTTCGGCTCCGGCGAGCGCCACTGGCGCTGCCATCCTTCGTGGTGTCCGATCGCGTTGCGCGCGAGCGACCAGATCGAGAAACGTTGCATCGAATGCCTCCGCGGACGTCGGGCGGGACCGCGCTCGCCCCGGGGATCGAGCATGCCGACCCGGACGACGGAACGGCAATGCCGTTTGCGACATTATCCGTGCTGTTTGCGGTGCCCGTCGACGGCGCGCAGGTCCGGCGCGAACATCGCCGTCGGTGCGGTCCGGCTGGTGCGGAAATTCAGGGACCGGCCCTGCGCAGGGCCCGGGGGTTCGCCCCGAACGTCCGCCGCACCGCGCGCGCGAATCCCGACGCGTCGTGGTACCCGCACTGCAACGCGACCTCGGTCACGTCGAGGTCGGTGTGCTGCAGGAGCCAGCGCGCCCGCCTCAGCCGCAACTGCTGCCGGTAATCCGCGGGGCTCAGGCCCACGTCCGCCCGGAAGCGGCGCTCGAGCTGGCGCCGCGAGACGCCGAGCGGCGCGCAGAGCGCGTCGGTGGTCGCCGGCGCGGCGAGCCGCTGCTCGATCAGGAGCATCGCCTTGCGCACGACACTGTCGGTCGCGCGCTCGGTGACGACCGCCTCCGGCTGCAGCGTGCGCGAGGGCATCGGCTCGTCCTCGATCATGATCCTGAGCGCCTTGACCGCGCTGGCGCGGCCGATCGCGCGCTCGATCAGCGTGGCCGCGAGGTGCACGACGCTCGTCCCCCCGGCGCAGGTCATCCGGTCGCGGTCGATGACGAACATCTGGTTCGACACGACGCGCACGTGCGGGAATTCGGCTTCGAACTCCTCGCGGTGGAACCACGAGACACAGGCGAGGTGCCCGTCGAGCAGGCCCGCGCGCGCGAGCACGAACGACCCGGTGCACAGGCCGATCAGCGGAACCCCGCGCGCGGCGGCGGCGCGCAGGAAACCGGTGACCGCGGCGGGGATCTTCTGTCCGCCGTGCAGCAGCCCGCCGACGACCGCGACCGCGTCGTACGCGTCGGGCCGGTCGAGCGGTGCGGTCGGCGCGACCGACGCGCCGCAGCTCGAGACGACCGGGACGTCGTCGGCGCCGAGGATCGCCCAGCGGCACGACCGCTGGCGGCTGCGGTCGCCCTCGTCCGCGGCCAGGCGCAGGGCGTCGACGAACCCGGCGAACGCGGTCAGCGTGAACCGCGGCGCGAGCACGAAGGCGATCGAGAGTCGGGGCGGGCCGGCGACCTCCGGCACCGGCTGGCGGCGGCGACGCGGCTTGCGCACGGTCAGTCGACGAGCGTCTTGAACATGACGTGGGCGTCGACGTAGCCCAGCCGCGCGTGCCGGAAGGCGCCCGGCAGAGTGCCGACCACGTCGAATCCCAGCCGCCGCCACAGCGCGACCGCGGTTTGGTTGGTCGACACGACGAGATTGAACTGCATCGCGCGAAAACCGAGACGACGCGCCTCGGCCTGCGAGTGCTCGCACATCGCGGTCGCGACGCCGCAGCCGCGCGCCTCGGGCGCGACCACGTAGCCGGCGTTGGCGACATGCGACCCCGGTCCCGGCTGGTTCGGCTTGAGGGCGTAGGTGCCGACGACCCGTCCCCCGCCGTCGCCATCGCCATCGACGCAAGCGACGAAAGTCGCCTGCGGCGTCTTGATCCACGCGCGCCGGATCTCCTCGTCGTCAAGGTCCGGTGGGTACGCGTAGGTGTCGCCGGACGCGAAGGTCGCCCGCAGCATCGCGAGCACCGGCGGCCAGTCGCCTTCGGTGTAGCGGCGTACTCGCAGCGACGGTCCGCGCCGCCGGTCGCTGTCCTCGACATGCACGGCGCTCATCGAATTCCGGACCGCCGCCCGGCGAGCAACCGCGCGAGTACTGCCGCTCCCTCGGCCAATACGGCGCCCTGCAGATCCGATGCCGCGTCGACGCGCGCGCGCACCGTATCGTTCTGGTTCGTACAGAACCGCTGCCAGATCCGTCTGGCGGCGTCGGGATCGGGCACCGCACCCGCAGCCTCCAGGAGCTCGCGCGTCCTGCGGTAGGGGTTCGTCTCGGCCTCGACGTAACAAGGTTGCACGACCATCAGCGGCACCCACATGAACGGATCGTCGAGGATCTGCGGATTGCAGACCCAGGCACTCTGGCGCAGCGCCAGGCTCGCCAGAGTCCACGCCGTCGCGCCGGTCCTGTCGACCTCGCCGATCGACGCGCGCACCCGGGGTGACTGGAGCAAGGTGCTGGTGACCCGCGCGTAGCCGGCCGCGGCGGCCGCCATCAGGGGCGTCTGCCCCGCGAGGCTCTTCTCGACGACGCCGTCCGGATCACCGACGATCGCGCGCGCCATCTCCATCGCGGCCCCGCGCTCCGCCTTGTCGAGGTCGGCGTGTCGTCCGGACGTTTCGCCCACCACGTACATGCTCTGCCTCAGCGCCGCGAGTATCGCGTGTGGTCTGCGTGGAGCGTCGGCGGCGCATGCCATGGTCGCGGGCAGCAGCGCGACGAGTCCGACCGTTCGCGCGTTGCGCGCGACGCGCGCCGGAACTTCCACGCGATTCCTCTCCATCACCCTACCGCCCCCCGCGCCGCCACCGGCCAGACGTGTTCGACCCGGTCGCCGCGGAAGGCGACGACCCAGTCGTAAAGGTTCACCGTCGGGTCGCAATGGCCGGGAACGAGCCACACGCGCTCGCCGAGCGCAGGGCGCGCCGCGCCGGCCGCGAGTTCGAGAACGCCGTGCTCGTCGGACGCCTTGCGATAGACGAGATCGCCGCGACCGTGGACCAGCGGCGGTCCCGAGTCGAACGAAAACGCCTTCAGGCCCGCGTCGCAGATCGCCTTGTCCGACACCGGCACGCTCATGACCGCCGCCAGCACGAACAGCGAATGACCGAAGCGCAACTCGGCCGCGCCCGGCGTGTTGCGGGCGTAGTCGACGTCCATGAACGCGTAGGAGCCGGCCTGCAGTTCGTTCCACACGCCGGACGCGGCCTCGTGCTCCCAGGTGCCGGTGCCCGCGCCGGTGACGATCGGCACGGCGATGCCGGCGCCCTCGACGATCGCGCGCGTGCGCCGGGTCCGCTCGGCGGCGGCCGCGATCGCGTCGCGGCGCTCGTCCGGTGAGCGCAGGTGTTGCGCCGCGCCCTGGTAGCAATGCAGGCCGGCGAATCGCAATCCGTCGTGCGCCTCGATCGCCGTGGCGAGCTCGAGCGCCGGCTCGCCCGGCGGCACGCCGCAACGGCCGGCACCGACGTCGACCTCGACATAGGCGTCGATCGTGACGCCGGCGTGCGCGGCAGCCTGCGCGAGCGACGCGATCGCGTGCGCATCGTCGACCAGCACGCCGATGCGCGCCTGCCGCGCCAGAGCGGCGAGACGCGCGAGCTTCGACGGCGCGACGACCTCGTTGGTGACGAGCACGTCGGCGATCCCGGCCTCGACGAACGCGGCGGCCTCGTCGACCTTCTGGCAGCAGACGCCGACCGCGCCGCGCGCGAGCTGCGCGTGCGCGATCGCCGGCGTCTTGTGCGACTTCGCGTGCGGCCGCAGACGCAGCCCGCGGGCGGCCACCGCGTGCGCGAGCGTGTCGAGATTGCGTTCGAAGACGTCGAGGTCCAGGACGAGCGCGGGCGTCTCGACGGCGTCGACGGGATCGCCGGGGCGGGCGGGGGCGCGTTGCATCGGGATGCGGCCGGAAGGATGCCCGCTGACGGCGGGCGGTCGCGCCAGTATCGCCTATCGGCCCCGAATCCGGGAGCGCGCTGCGAAGCCGTGCAGGCAGGCGGGCTCGTGGCGTACGGCGCGAGCCTCTCCGACCGGATCGGGCGTGCGACCGTCTGCGCGGATCGGATCCTGAAAGGCGCGCGACCGTCGGAGCTGCCGGTCGAGCAGCGGACCACCGTCGAGCGGGGCATCAACCTGAAGACCGCAAAGGCGCCCGGCCTAGCCATCCCGCCATCGGTGCTCGTGCTGGCGGATGACGTGATCCAGTAACCGGAATGTCCCGGGTGCTTCGCGATCTGCGAAACGTCCGCGACGGTCGCCGCTACAGACGCCCCGGGGCCGCGCGACTCGACGCGACAAGCCGCGCCGGCCCCCGGCAGGGATAGCCTAGGCCGCGCCCTTCTTCCCGGCGGCCGCCTTGTTCTGCTTCGCGTCCTGCCTGCCAAGCTCCTCCTTGGTCGGCTTGACCTTTTTCACTTTTTCCGACTTGACCTTTTCCTTCTTGACCTTTTCCTTCTTCACTTTCTCCCTCTTCACGACCGGCCCCGCCAATGCCAGCTTGGCCTGCTTCTTGGCCTGCTTGGCGGCGACCTCGAGATGCTTCCTGGTCTTCTGGCGCTGCCGCCTGGCTTTCAGCGTCGACGCGTGACTCATGGGAACCTCCGATGGATGAACGGTTGAATTCGGCCTCAGTTTGACTCGATTTCGCGTCTTTGGCCAACTGACCGCAGCTGATCAGATGATCAGGACCGGTAAGCGCGCGCCTGCGGACGGTCTGAACAAGTCGCCCTGATCGTGGTCAGCCCCTCGGGGCGCCGACAACCGGGGCGAGCGATGAGCCAGATCCGTTTCGGTGTGCGGAGTACGCGGGGTAGCGGAAGAAGATCGATTCGCGCGACCCGGCGATGGAAGAGGCGCTCGGCGAGATCATGCCGATGCGAGCGTTCGTGGGTCTGTCGCTGATGAAAGCGATTCCGGACGAGACGACGATTGTCAACTTCCGGCACTCGCCGGGCGACCAGGAACGCGAAGGAGGCGCGGGATCCGGAGATGCACCAGACGAAGAAGGGCGACCGGTGGCACTTCGGGATGAAGGCGCGCTTCGGGGTGGACGATGGCTCGGGCTACACCGGTGCGGACCGGCGAGTGCGGCGAAAGAAGTTGGAATGGCGGATCGCAGCCAGGCGCGGAAATCTCGAGGCGATGGCCGATGGGCGTGCGAACCCCAGGCTCGAGAGAATCGAGACGGGCAAGGCGAGCGTACGGGCGATCGCCCGGCGGCGATCGGCACCGACGGAACGGCGACCTCCACGAGAGGCCGGCCGGGCCGGGGCCGCGCCGCGGCCTCAGCCGCTGATCGTCGCTTTCGGCGGCTCGGTCGGCGACCCGGCCGGGCCGGGAACGATGGTCGCGGGCGCGCCGGGCGCCGAGGGCGCCGGCGCCGATCCGGGAACCGGCGCGCGTTCGGCGGCCATGATCTGCCCGTAGACGACGTGGGCGACCTGCAGGAGCCGGGTTCGATCGAGCGGTCCGGACAGCGCGTAGGCGCAATCGTCGTCGATCCAGTAGAAGACGCCGACGCCGTCCTCGTGCGCGTAGCGGAACTCGGTCTCGCCGCCGCGGCCCTTGCTCACGCGCCACTGCAGCGTGAGCCGCTGCTTCTCGGCGTTCTCGTACATGACGAGCGCCGTCGGCTTCTCGTTGCCGGCGACGAGCCGGCCGCCGACCAGCGCGAAACCGATCGAGTTGAGGTTGGGCACGTGCGCCTGGTAGCCCAGCCGGCGCGACAACCACCGCACCAGCCCGGCTTCCTCGTTCGCCCACACCTCGACCGGCCGCCGCTGATCCGCCGAATAGAGCGCATGCGTGTAGGCGGCCTGGCGCGCGAAGGTCGTCGGCGTCCCGGAGAGTTCGAGCACGAAGCCGCGGCCGAGCCACCCGGTCGCCACACCCAGCACCAGCGTCGCGGCCACCGCGTAAGCGGGCCACGCGCGCGCCCAGCGGCTGCGCGCGACCGCCCGCGGCGGCACCGCGGCCTCGACGAGCCGCGGCGGCACCGCCTCGGCGAGCCAGGGATCGAACGCGTCGCGCAACAGCGAGTTCTGGGCGCGGATGTCGGCCACCCGGGCGGCGAGCGACGGCTCGCGCGCGATCGCCGCCTCGACGAGCGCGCGTCGATCGGCCGGGAGCTGGCCATCGGCCAGCGCGGCGATGTCGTCGTCGGTGATCGTCGTCGTGTTCATCGTCTATTCACTTCACCCGCTTGAGCGAGGGCGCCTCTTCACCGTCGGCCATCCGGCGCAGCTTCTCGCGCGCCCGCGACAGCCTGGACATCACGGTGCCGACCGGCACCGACAGCACCTGCGCGATCTCCTCGTACTTCATCTCCTCGACCGCCGCGAGCAGCAGCGTCTCGCGCTGGTCGGCCGGCAGTCGCCCGACATGGGCGATCATCTCCACGACCTCGACGCGCACGAACTGCTGCGGCGGCACCGGCACGTGCCAGGACTCGCCTCCGGCCTCGGTGGCCGCGTCCAGCGAAACCGTCTGCGCGTCCCGATGCGACTGCGCCCGCTGGTTCACGAACACGTTGTGCATGATCGTGAACAGCCACGCGCGCAGATCCGTCCCTGCCTGCCACAGCCGTCGCTTCTCCCAGCCCCTGGCGAGCGTCTCCTGGACGAGGTCGTCCGCGCGCGCCGAATCGCCGGTGAGCACGCGCGCGTATCGCCGCAGCCGCGGCAGGGCGGCGACCAGGTCCGGCTGGGGCAGCGGGGCGTCGGTCAAGTGTCGGAAGAAAAAAACGGGCGCGGATCCGCGGGGAGAGACGACGACTGGATCCGCGCCGCCCGCGACCACGCAAGGCCGCGAGAATAACCCTAGGAACCTGACTTGACCACGCGCCAGACGTTGTTGACGCCGTCACCGGTCCGGTCCCCCGGTTTCGCGTCCTTCGCCCAGCCGTACAGCGGCTTGCCCAGGTACGCCCACTGCCGGCTGCCGTCGTCGCGCGTGACGATCGACCCGTCCGCGGTTGCCTGGACCTCCCCGGCCACCATGAACGGCGGCCAGTTGACCGCGCAGGCCGCGAGTCCGGCAGCGAGTACCATGGCGGCCAGTCGCCGTGTTCCCGTTCTTATGTCGACCCCCTTCTGCCCATTGCGACGCGCACCCGGATGGCGTAACCGGTCTTCGGGGGGACGAACAGGCCCCGCCCCCCTGCTATTCCGCCCCCCCGGTCGGGCCGACGCGCGCGGGGGCGTTGCGCCGGCGAGGTGGCCGTGTGTGGCCGGACCTCGTGTCGCCCGGCCCGGATACGCGCTCGTCGCCCTACTCGCGATCACGCTGGCGACCTGCCCCCGGGCGCGCGCGCAGTCCGAGCGCGTCGTCGACGTCCCCACCCGCCCGGGCGTGACGCAGCGATTCCTGCTGGTGCCGGGCCGGGAGCCGGTGACGGCGGCCGCGATCCTGTTCGCCGGAGGTCACGGCGGGCTCGCGATCGACGCATCGGGCCGGGTCGGCTGGGGGGGCGGCAATTTCCTCGTGCGCACGCGGCAGCTCTTCGCGAATCGCGGGATCACGGTCGCCGTCGTCGACGCGCCGTCGGACCGCCAGGAGGAGCCGTGGCTCAACCAGTTCCGGCAAACGCGGGAGCACGCGGAGGACATGACGGCGGTGATCGCGTGGCTGCGGCGGGAGGTCAGGCGCCCGGTGTGGCTCGTCGGCACCAGCCGCGGCACGCAGTCGGCCGGCTTTCTCGCGCACACGCTGGCACCGCCGGAAGGCGCCGACGGCGTCGTGCTGACGTCGACGATCCTCGACGAGCGGCGCGGGCGCCCGGTGAGCGCGATGCCGGTCGAGCGGATCGCGATTCCGGCGCTGGTCGTCCACCACCGGCACGACGGCTGCCGCGTGACGCCTTACGCGATGGCGCAGCCGCTGGTCGACCGGCTGACGTCTTCGCCGCGCAAGGCGCTGGTCACCGTCGAAGGCGGCGTCGACCGCGGCGATCCTTGTGAAGCGAGGGGACACCACGGCTACGCCGGCGTCGAAGAGCGCGTCGTCGACGAAATCGCGCGGTTCGTCTCGGCCCGTTGATCCCCCGGCGGCCGGTGCGAACCCGGCGTGAGCGTTCAGAACTTCCCGAGCGCCGCCATGCGCACGCCGAACGTGTTCAGGATGTCGGGCTGACGCAAGGACTCGTTCAGGCGCGCGAGCCGACCGCACAGATCCGCCGCGATCGCGCTCGCATCGAGCAATCGCTCGCTCGCGTCCCGGAGGCGCGCATCCGATTCACCGATGGACCGCCCGATCGGCAGCCGGCTGAAAAGGTCGCGGACCGCGTTCGTACCCAGGAACCTGACCGCCTGGCCTATGCCGTTCACCGGCTGCTGCAGCCCATACGCCGGCGAGTTGACCGCCGCCAGCAGCCGCGCGGTGACCGCCGGTTCACCGGCGATGATCTCGGCGAGCTCGCGCGAGCTCCCGTGCTGCAGGCATTCGGGTGACAACAGGCGCGGCAGCGCCGGCGACGGCAGCGCGATGCGGCCCGGCGCCGCCGGTGGTGCCGGGAGACTGCCCGGCCCCGGACCCGCGGGTCCGGGTTCCGGGGCGGCCGAGTCGCGCGATGCCGAGAGGCCGGGCGTGGCGCGGGACGCCGGACGCGCAGGCTCGCGCGCCTTCCGCCGGCGTGCAACGATCACGGCGACAGCGACGGCGATGGCCGCGCTCGCGACGGCGGCCAGAAGGGCGGCAATCATGACGGGGACCTTCCTGGGGGACGCCGGGTTCGGCTGCGGGGACGCGGAGGGGCGCGGAGGGGCGCGGAGGGAGCTCAGGCCCACCAGTACCGCAGCAGATGGAAGAAGACCGGCGCGGCGAAGACGATCGAGTCCATCCGGTCGAGCATCCCGCCGTGGCCCTCGATCAGCGTGCCCCAGTCCTTGACGCCGCGGTCGCGCTTGATCGCCGACATCACGAGACCGCCCAGGAATCCCATCGCGTTGACGACGAGCGCCATCGCCGCCGCCTGCCACGGCGTGAACGGCGTCACCCACCACAGCGCCGCGCCCAGCGCCGTCGCACTGGCGACCCCGCCGATCAGTCCCTCGACGGTCTTCGACGGCGAGAGCTCGGGCGCGACCTTCGTGCGGCCCAGGAGCTTGCCCCAGACGTACTGCAGCACGTCCGACGACTGCACGACGATCACGAGCCACGCGATCAGCAGCAGACCGTCCCCGCCGGGGATCGCGAGCGTGGTCAACGCCGGCACGTACGAGATACCGTACACCGTGAGCATCACCGCGTACTGGACTTTCGCGGCGCGCTCGAGGAAGCGGCGCGTGTCCCTGCCGAACGCCGCGAAGATCGGCAGCAGCAGGAACGCGTAGACCGGGATCATCACCGAGTAGAGGCCGTACCAGCCGATCGCGACCAGCGCGTACTGCAGCGGGAGCACGACGAAGAACGTCGCGGCGAGCACCGCGTGGTCGGACGGCCGCGTGTAGACGAGCGAGACGAATTCGCGCAGCGCGAGGAACGAGACCGCGGCGAACAGGACGACGACGCCCGCCTTCCCGAACGCGAACGCCACGCCCAGCACGACGACCATCGCCCACCAGGCGTTCACGCGCGCGATCAGGTTGTCGATGGTCGGGTGCTGCCCGCCGTCGGCGACCTTCCACTTGAGGACGAAGCCGGCGACCGAGGCGACGACGAGCACGCCGAACACACCGGCGAACAGCGCCGCCATCGGGGAGAGGGTGATCGTCATCGCCGCGGGTCCCGCGCGGTCCGGCTCATTCGCGCGGCGGGCACAGCGCCGCGAGCGCGTCGCGCGCCCGGCCGAGGTAGGCGTCCTTCGGTTCGCCGGCCGCGATCCGCACCGGTACGCCGAACGTGAGCGTGCACAACAGCGGAACCGGTATCGCCGCGCCCTTGGGCATCACGCGGTTGAGGTTCTCGATCCACACCGGAACCGCCGGCACGTCCGGCCGCCGGCTCGCGAGATGCCAGAGCCCGGACTTGAACGGCAGCAGCGACTCGTCGGTCGTGTTGCGCGTACCTTCGGGGAACAGGATCAGCGACGCGCCCCGGTCGAGCGCGGCCGCCATGATCGCGACCGGATCCTCGCCGGGCGTGGCGCGCGTGCGATCGAGGGTCACGCCGTCGAAGACGTCGTGGATCACGAACCGGCGCAGCGCCGAGGTGTCCCAGTAGTCGCTCCCGGCGACCGGCCGTGTCGCGTGGCGCAGCAGCGGCGGCAGCGACGCGTAGATCAGCACGAAGTCGCCGTGGCTCGTGTGATTGCCGTAGTAGATCCGCTGCTCGGGCACCGGCGCGCAGCCCTTCCACAGCGCGCGGGCGCCGGTGAGCGCGCGCGCGAACGCGCAGATCGCCCACCCGACGACACCGGCGGCGATCCGGCGCACGGGACCGATCACCGGACGGCGTCGCGCGCGTGGGCGACGCCCGCGCGGACGCGATTGACGATGTTCCACGCGATCGCCGCCGCGATCGCCGGCATCGCCCAGGCGAGCCATGATGGTGTCGCGCCGCCCGCCCCGATCCACAATCCCAGTGCACCGAACACGAACGCGCGGTCGCTCTTGCCCATCGGGCCGTCGTAGCGGCGCGGCGCGCCGACCATCGGCCCCAGCGCACCCGCCATCTCCGAGACGATCGCGAGCACGACGACCGATCCGACGCCCGCCCAGCCGAACGGCGCGACCAGCGCGAACGGCACGGTCAGCGCGGTGTCGGCGAGCACGTCGCAGAGTTCGTTCAGGTAGGCGCCCAGCGCCGACCGCTGGCCGTGCTCGCGCGCGAGCATGCCGTCGACCGCGTTCATCGCCATCCGCAGGAACAGCCAGACGGGGAGCAGCAGGAACGGCCAGCGCTCGTCGGCTCTCCAGGCGACGAAACCGCCGGCGGCGACCGAGACCGCGAGCGTCGCGATCGTCACCTGGTTCGCGGTGACGCCGGCCGCGGCGAGCCGCGCGACGCCCGGACGCAGCAGCGCCTGGAACCGCGGCTTCAGGTCGTAGAGCGTGCCGGACATGGGGTCGGGGCGCGGCCGGACGTCAGATCAGCAGCAGCGTCGCCAACCCGAGGAAGATGAAAAAGCCGCCCGAATCGGTGACCGCGGTGATCAGCACCGACGATCCGACCGCCGGATCGCGGCCGAAACGCAGCATCGTCATTGGTATCAGCACGCCCATCATCGCGGCCAGGATCAGGTTGAGCGACATCGCGAGCACCATGACCAGCCCCAGCGCGAAATCCTTGTAGAGCAGCATCGCGACCAACCCCATCACCCCGCCCCAGATGACGCCGTTGAGCAGCGCGACCTGGATCTCCTTGCGGATCAACTTGTCGGCGTGCTCGCGCGTGACCTGCCCCAGCGCGACCGCGCGGACGATCATCGTGATCGTCTGGTTGCCGGAGTTCCCGCCGATGCCCGCCACGATCGGCATCAGCGCGGCCAGCGCGACCAGCTTCTCGATCGATCCCTCGAACACGCCGACGACGCGCGAGGCGATGAACGCGGTGACGAGGTTGATCGCGAGCCACGCCCACCGGTTCCGGAACGACTTCCACACCGACGCGAAGACGTCCTCCTCCTCGCGCAGGCCCGCCTGCGCGAGCATCTCCTCCTCGCCGCGCGCGCGCACGAAGTCGAGGACCTCGTCGACGGTGACGCGTCCGACCAGCCGGTCGTTGGTGTCGACGACCGGAGCCGAAACGAGGTCGTAGCGCTCGAACGCGCTGGCCGCGACGTCGGCGTTCTCGTGCTGCAGCAGTTTCACCACCGGTTCGCGCATCAGGTCGCCGACGGACCGGTCCGGATCGTTGACGATCAGCGTCGCGATCGGCAGCACGCCCAGGAGCCTCTCGTCGCGGTCGACGACGAACACCTGGTCGGTCTGCGACGGCAGCTCGTCGAAGCGCCGCAGGTAGCGGAGCACGACCTCGAGCGTCACGTCGGGGCGGACCTGGACGTCCTCGAAATCCATCAGCGCGCCGACCATGTCCTCTTCGAACGACATCGCCGCGCGCAACTGCTCGCGCTCCTCGATCGGCAGGCCCTGGATGACGTCGTCCATGACCTCCTGCGGGAGGTCCTCGGCGATCGCCGCGAGCTCGTCGGCTTCCAGCGTCTCGGCCGCCGCGACGAGTTCGTCGGTGTCCATCGACGAGATCAGCGACTCGCGGACCGCGTCGCTCACCTCGACCAGGATCTCGCCGTCGCGCTCGGCGGACTTGACCAGGTCCCACAGGTAGATCCGCTCGTCGAGCGGGAGCGCCTCGAGGATGTAGGCGATGTCGGCCGGGTGGAGCCGGTCGAGCTTCCTCTGGAGCTGCGCGCGGTTCTGCCGGGTGACCAGGCTCTCGACCAGCTCCGCCTTGCCCGAGGCCGGGGCATGCGCCGCCTGCTCGTGGACCAGCCCCTCGACCAGCCGGTTCTTGCGCAGGAGCGCCGTCACCTCGAGCAGCGCGTCCTCGATGCGCTCGCGCCGCTCGCCGCGGTCGGCCGCTTCGGTGTCGGCGGTTTCCTGCATCGCGGGGACGAAGAGACGGGGTCGAGAAAAAGGGGCCAGAGTTCCGTCGCGATTCTACGCGCCACCCCCCGCCCCGGCGAGGCCGCCCGGCCCCGGACGCGCGACGCCGCGCGGTCAGCGCGACGCCATCGACGGTGACGACATCGAATCGCCGGTCGTCGCGAACAGGCGCGCGCCTTCGAAGATCGCCGCCGCGAGCCGCCGGCCGCCGATGCGCAGGTGGCGCTTGAGGGCGAAGTCGAACGACAGCGCGTCATGCCCGCGCAGCGCGCGCAGCGGCTCGACCAGGGCCGGGTCGAGCCAACCGTCGTCGGCGAGAGCCCGGGGCGAGGTCAGCGGCAGGATCGCCGGCAACGGGTAATCGGATCCGTTCACCAGGCGCCCCGCCCAGTCCCCGCCCTCGACGCCGCGTTCGAGCACGCGCGCGAGCGGCGCCCCGGCGCGGGCGGACTGCGTCAGCGCCGACAGGTCGCCCCAGAGCCGGCCCGCGTGCGCCGGCTCGTCCATCAGCCGCTCGAACAGCGCGAAGTTCGGCACCGCCGGTCCCCCGGCGCCCCGGTCGAGGTCGGGCGAGGCACCCATCGACGCGCAGTGCGCGACCACGACGGTGACGCCGTGCTCGAGCGGGCGCCTCAGTCGCAGCGGATTGCCCAGCGCGTCGTCGCCGGGCGCCGCGCGCTGCGTACCCGCGTGCGTGATCAGCGGCAGGCGGGCACCGGCGAGCGCCTGGTAGTACGCGTCGCACGCGGGCGACGCCGGGTCGATGCCCTGCGCCGAGGGGATCCACTTGACCGCGACCGCGCCCCCGCGCCGGACGCGCTCCAGTTCGGCGAGCGCGTCGACGCGCGCCGGGTGCACCGAGGCCGCCCAGAGGAACCGGCCGGGCGCGCGCGCGGCGACGCGGGCGACGAAATCGTTGCCCACGCGCAGATGCGTGCGCGCCGGATCCGCGCGGCCGGCCGCGTCGTGCCACGCGTCCAGTGCGAGCAGCAGGCAGCGCGCGCCCGGGGGCATCGCCTCGGCGAGCGCGACCAGGCGCTCGACGTAGCCGGCGTCGAACGCGCGCTCCGGCGCGCACGCGGCGTTCGCCAGCACCGTCCGCTGCAGCGCGCCGATCGGCCAGCGGAGCGACCCCCGGCCGCCGTCGAACGCGACGTCCCGGTCGCCGCCGTCACCGGTGCCGAACACGTGGACGTGCGCATCGAGCAGCCGTGCCGCGTCGACGCCCTCGTACGCGTCGCGCAGCAGCGCCCGGACCGCGGTCGCGCCCGGCAGTCCTCCGAGGCAGGGGTTGACGAAGCCCTGTTCGGGCCAGGTCCAGGCGGCCGCACCGGCCGCGATCAGCGTCCCGCCGGCGGCGATCGCGCGACGTCGTGTCCAGCGCATGGCTGCTATGATCGCAGAAGCGCGGCGCGCGATGCACCCGCGGCGCGCCGGGCACGCCGCGACGCGGGGAGGCGGGGCGATGGGCGAGACGGTCACGTTGCCGCTGTGGACGTTCGTGGTCCTCGCATGCCTGGCCGCCTGGGCCGCGCTGGTCTTCGTGTTCGCCCCGGGCGTCCGCTGGTTCTTCCGCCGGCGCGTCAACGCCGTCATGAAGAGTGTCGGCGAACGGCTGCAGATCGAGCTGCCGTCGTTCAAGCTAACGCGCCGCGACGTCCTGATCGACCGGTTGCTCAACGACCCGAAGGTGCTCGCCGCGGCCGCGGCGCACGCAGCGCAGTCGGGCGAGGACCGGACGGCGGTCGGCGGCCGGATCGCGCGCTACGCCCGCGAGATCGTCCCGTCGTTCAACGCCTACCTGTACTTCCGGATCGGCTACGCGCTCGCGCGCGCGACGGCCCGGCTGCTCTACCGCGTGCGCATCGGTTATTTCGACGAGGAATCGATCCGCCGCGTCGACCGCAAGTCGACGATCGTCTTCGTCGTCAACCACCGCAGCAACATGGACTACGTGCTGGTCGCGTTCCTCGCGGCCGAGCACGCGGCGCTCTCGTACGCGGTCGGCGAGTGGGCGCGGGTCTGGCCGCTGCAGCAGCTCATCCGGTCGATGGGGGCGTTCTTCGTGCGCCGCAACTCGGGCGATCCGCTCTACCGGACCGTGCTCGCGCGCTACGTGCAGATGGCCGCCGAGGGCGGCGTGACCCAGGCGGTGTTCCCCGAGGGCGGCCTCACGATCGACGGGAAGCTGCGCGCGCCGCGCTTCGGGCTCGTCGACTACATGCTCAAGACCTTCGACGAGCGCGGCGAGCGCGACCTGGTCTTCATCCCGGTCGGCATCAACTACGACCGCGTACTGGAAGACCGCAGCCAGCTCCTGAAACTCCATCCGGATCGTCCGCGCGCCGGACGGTGGCGGGCGCTGCGCACGACGCTCGGCTTCGCCGGCGCGAATCTGTGGCTGATGCTGACCGGTCGCTGGCACCGCTACGGCTACGCGTGCGTCAACTTCGGCACGCCGATGTCGATGCGCGCGTACGTCGGCGAGCGCCGCGTGCACTTCCCCGCGCTGGACGACGCGGCGCGGCGCGCCGAGACGACCGAGGTCGCGGCGCGGCTCATGCGCGCGATCGGCTCGGTCGTGCCGGTGCTGCCGGTATCGCTGGTGGCGAGCCTGCTGGTCCGGGACCCGGCGCGCACCTGGTCGGAGCTCGAGCTCAAGGCGGCCGCGCACGCGCGCACGCACGCGCTCGAAGCACGCGGCGCGCACCTCTACATTCCGAGGCAGGACCACGACTACGCGTTCGGCGTCGGCCTGCGGATGCTGACGCTGAGACGGATCGTCGTCGAATCCGACGGCCTGTACCGTCCCGCGGACGGCGAGCTCGACGTGCTCGCGTACTACGCGAACGCGATCACGCACCTGGACGGCTGAAGCGGCTGAAGCAGCGGCGGGCGCGGATCGCGCGGCGGCGGGCGAGGGTCTGCTACGCTGACGGCATGTCCAGACGCGTACGCGGCCCCGCAGGCGTCGTGCCCGGCGTGCTCGCGGTGCTCTGCACCGTCGCCGGGTGCGCGCCGCTGCCGGCGCAGCCGCCGGCGCCCGCGATCGCGATCGTCACGGCCGCGCCGGGGATCCTCGCCTCGCGCGCACCGATCGTGTTGCTGGGCGAAGTCCACGACAACGCGGTCCAGCACGCGATGCGGCTCGACGCGTTCCGCGCGATCCTCGCCGCCGGCGCCCGGCCGGCGCTCCTGATGGAGCAGTTCGACCGTGAGAAGCAGGACGACCTGGACCGTGCGCGGCGCGGTCCGGACGGATCGCACGTCGACGCGGACGCGCTCGTGCGCGCCGCGGCGAGCGCGGGCAGCGGCTGGGACTGGGCGCACTACAAGCCGTTCCTCGCGCTCGCGCTGGAGCACGATCTGCCGATCGTCGCGGCGAACGTCTCGCGCAGGGACGCGTTCCGGATCGCGATGGACGGCCTCGCCGGCGCCGGATTCGACGCGGACGTTCCGGCCGACATCGCCGGGCGCCAGACCGAGCAGATCGTGAACTCGCACTGCGACACCGTGGACGCCGCGCAGGGACGGAAGATGGCCGACGCCCAGATCGCGCGCGACCAGTTCATGGCACGCTCGGTCGGCCGCTGGCGCGACCGCGGCGTCGTGCTGCTCGCCGGCAACGGGCACGTGCGCCGCGACATCGGCGTGGCGCGCTGGCTGGATCCCGCGCTCGCGTCGCGCGCGATCGCCGTCGGCCTGATCGAGGAAGGCGACCTCTCGCCCGGCGAGTTCGACGGCACGGTCGTGACGCCGCGCCAGCCGCGCGAGGATCCCTGCATCGCGCTCAGGGCGCGGCACCGGCGGGGTTGACCGCCGGCGCCCCGCGATCCGCCGGACTCAGCGGACCTTCCGGATCGTCACCTTGCCGACCGGCACCGGATTGCCGTCGCGCACGAACATCGGCGCGCGGTTGAGCGCGGTCGGAACGAACGGCCGCTGCTCGATCTTGGTCGCCGTGTAGGTCGTCGCGGCGTTGGTGCCCGAGTCCCACGCGTAGAGCGGCATCGTCTCGGAGTCGATCCAGCGGCCGTCGCGCTTGAGCGACACGGCGGTCACGCCGGTGAACCAGTCGGGCGACGGGGCGACCATCTGCGCGAACGACACCATCGGGTGCTCGTCGTCGGCCTCGAACTGCGCCGACACCTCGCCGCCGGAGATGCGCACCGGCGAGAGCATGAACACGCTCCCGACCGCTCCCTGGTCCTGCGCACCGGCGATCTCGCGGTCGAACGGCATCGTCTTGCCCTTCTGCGACAGCGTCTCCAGCCCGGGCGTGGCGATCGCGCCGTCGGCGAACAGCCGGTAGCCGGCGGAATGCGCGGCGCCGATGCCCGGCGAGAAGTGCGCGACGTCGCCCGGCCAGGCGGCCGGGTGCGTCGCTTCGTTCCAGATCCGCTCGACCTTGATCTCGTAGAGCGCGTTGGACGGCGTGAGCGTGCCCGCCTGGGCGGCGGCGGTGAATCCGATGGCCGCGGCGAGCGCGAGCCTGGCGATGCCATGCATGAGTGTCTCCTCGGGGTGGACGATCCGTTTCGCGCGGCGGCGGGGGTGTTCCACCGGGATCCGCGCGCTCGCCCGGAATCGGGCGCTGCGTCCATCGGTCGTGCGGGAGCGCGCGGCCTTACGCGCCGGTGGCCGGCGCCGGCCCGCTACAGCCTGTCAGGGCAAGGCGGCCGACGGCATCCGCGCCAGGATCGTCGCGACGCGGCCGTCCATGTACTCGGACCCGGGATTGCGCTCGAACCGCCGCGGCGAGGGGACCATCGCCGCGAGCCGCGCCGCCTGCTCGGCGGAGAGCTGCGCGGCGGACAGGTTGTAGTAGCGGCGCGCCGCCGCCTCGGCGCCGAAGACGCCGTTGCCCCACTCGATGACGTTGAGATAGATCTCGTAGATCCGCTGCTTGGACAGGATCGCCTCCAGCATCGCGGCGATGATCGCCTCCTCGCCCTTGCGCAGCCAGCTCTTCGACGGCGACAGGAACAGGTTCTTGGCGAGCTGCTGCGTGATCGTCGAGCCGCCGGCGACCACGCGCCCCTTCTGGAGGTTCTTCTCGCGCGCCTTCGCGATCCCCTCCCAGTCGAATCCCGAGTGATCGACGAACTTCGCGTCCTCGGCGGCGATCACCGCGCGCTTCAGGTGGTTCGAGATCCGCGCGTAGGGCACCCACTGGGTGCGGATCGTCGCCGCCGGATTCTTCTCGCGCAACTCGGCGAGCCGCTGCGCCATGAAGGCGGTCTCGCGCGGCGGCTGCCACCGGTACCAGACGATCCAGGCGGCGAAGTACGCCTGCACGAGGAGGAAGACGGCGGCGAGCGCGAACAGCGCGCGCAGCACCCAGCGACCGGCGGACGCGCGGGCCATCGACGCGCCGCTCAGCGCGCGAGCCGGCGCGGACGCCGTGGCCGCGCACTCCCGGTGCGCACACTCACTCCGACCTCAGCTCGTCGGCGCGCGTGAACGTCCAGGTGCGCGTGATGTGGAGGATGTCGGTGTCGCGGCGGATGTCCGGCGGGAAGGCGCCGTAGGGCGCCGCCATCTCGACGATCCTCACGGCGGCCGCGTCGAGCACGCGGTGCCCGGACGAGCGATTCACCTCGACCGCCTCGACGCTGCCGTCGGCCCGGATCGACACGGTGATGAGCAGGCTGCCGTAGAGTCTCAATTGCCGGGCCGCCTCCGGGTAGTTGAGATTGCCCACCCGCTCGACCTTGAGCCGCCAGTCCTCGACGTAGCGCGCGAAGCGGTACTCCTCGGCGCGCGCGCCGACGAACCGGCGCTTCGGGCGCTTCTGGTAGGCGTCGAGGTCCTTCGCGATCTGCGCCTCCAGCCGCATCGCCTCGAGCGTGCGCTGCATCAGCTCGTTGGCGGTCGGCGAGTCGGTCTTCTCCGCGTTGTCGGTCGGCTTGGGTTGCGCCGGAACCGCCGGCGCGCTCTTGAGCTGGGTCAGCAGTTCGCGCGTCTGGCGCTCGAGCGTCTGGACGCGCTCGGTGGCGAGCGCGATGTCCTCGCGCGGCGTGTCCCGGGGCAGCACCGGCAGCGGCGTCTTCGCGCGCCGGTTCGCATCGGTGTTGCCGCCGCCGTCCAGGTTCGCCTGGGCGAGCAGCTCCGCCTTCGACGGCTTCTCCCTGGTCTTCGCGTTGACCAGCGCGACTTCGAGCGGCGGGCCCCGGTCGAACGTGCGCTTCAGGTCGATCGGCGCGAAGTGGATCGCCAGCACGAGCGCGTGGACGGCGACCGACAGGCCCGCCGCCCAGGCGATCAGGCGGTCGTCGCGGCGCGGCGCGAGCGCTTCGGGCGGTATGCGCGCCGGCGGCAGCGCCCCGGCGGGGTGGACGGTCGCGCCGGAGTGCGGCCTGGGCTGATCGATCGCGGGCAGCTTCGCCGGCGCCGGCGCGGCCGCGAGTCGAGGCTTCGCCGCGGCCTTCGCGCGCACGCGCGGTTGCGATTGCGCGTTCGGCCCCGCGGCCGGGTCGCCGGGCGGCGCGGCCGCCCCGGACGCAGGCGCCGGGGCCGGGGCCGCCGGAACGAGGACCGGAGCCGGCGTGCGGCGTCGCCGCCGACCGCCACCGGCCCCGGACGGGGTCGCGGCGGGATCGGGCACGGTCGGCGGATTCGATCGACGGGGCACCAGGCTCGCGCAGTGGGATGACGACGCCGATTGTAGGGAAACTTCGCTACGCGGTCAGGTTCGCGGGCGCCGGCTGCGCGTCCGCGAGGACGGATCCCGCCGGGCCGCCCCTCACGCGACGCATGCGGCGCCCGCCTGCGCGTCGGGACCGCCGGCGTACCGCGCCTCGACCGTCGCTTCGAGGAGATCGACGCGCAGGATCCGGACGCGGACCGGGCTGCCGACCGGCAGCGACGGCAGGTCCGGGAGCCTCAGTCTCAGCGGCACCCGATCGAGTCGCACGCCGCCGTCGCGGTCGACGGTGCCGGTCGTCTCCCCGAGGTCCTCCTGTAGCAGCCAGCGCAGGCACCAGTAGCGCTCCATCCGCTCCTGGAACTCGGCGTATTGCGAATAGGTCGCCTCGAAGTCGGTCAGCGCCGCGACCAGATCGGCATCGTTGTCCGCGTAGGGCGGCCGCTCGCCGCGGGCGACCGCGACGAGCTGGCGCGGGTTGACCAGGTCGGCGTAACGACGCAGCGGCGAACTCGACCAGAGGTAGTGCGAGAGTCCGAGTCCGGCGTGCTCGCCGGGGCGCGTGCTCATCTTCACCTTGCCGGCCGACTGCACGCGGTAGATCCCCGGGGTGCGCGCGAGCGCGAGCGTCCGGCCCCAGGTCGCGTTGACGTGGATCATCAGCTCGGCGACGAGCTTGTCGAGCGGCGACCCGCGCGGGCGGGGAACGATCGACACCCGGCCGCGTTCGCCGGCCGGTCCCGCGGCGTTCCAGTCGACATCGAAGCTGAAGTCGATGCGGGCGACGTCGGGCTTGCCCCGCGCCTCGGCGAGCCGCTGCGCGAGCAGCCACAGCACGCGCAGCTCCGCGGTCCACGGCGGGTCGTCCGGCGAAGGGAGCGGCGCGGCGAACGCCTCGCCGATCCGGTCGAGCACGAGGTTCGCCGCGACACTCACCCGCTCGACACGCGTCTCGTGGCGCAGCGGCTCGCCGCGATCGTTCACCTCGACGTACAGAGACAGCGCGGGCCTGGGCTCGCCGGCCGCGAGCGAGAACGCGGCGACGACCGGCTCGGGCAGCATGGTGATCTTGCGTCCGGGCATGTAGACGGTCGACAGCCGCTCGCGGGCGATCGCGTCGATCGGATCGCCGCGCGCGATCGCCAGCGCCGGCGCCGCGATGTGCACGCCGATGCGCCAGCCCCCGCCGGCGAGCTCGGCCACCGAGAAAGCGTCGTCGATCTCGGTGGTCGTCGCGTCGTCGATCGAGAACGCCCTCGCGCCTGCCGCGAGCGGCAGCGCGGGCAGCGGCGGAAGCCCGGCGGGCGGGAACGCCGTTCCGCGCGGGACCGCGAGAGCGAGGAACGCCTCGAAGTGGAAGTCGTGCGTCGACGGGATCGCCCCGCACTGCGCGACGAGCGCGACCGGCGACAGTCGCTCGGCATCGCAGGCCGCGGCCAGCGCCTTCCATTCGAGCGCGTTCTTGTCGGGGCGATGCAGCAGCATCGCCCGCTTCGCGTCGAATTCGGGCGGCCACTCGCGCCGCCTCAGGCGCGCGGCCCAGGCGTCGACCTGCCCGGCTTCGCGCCTCCTGCGCTCGACCGAGGCGAGCGCGGCCTTGAGCGCGTCGGGCGGCGCCTTCCGGTACCGCCCCTTGCCGCGCTTGTAGAAATACATCGGCGCGCCGTGCAGCAGGTGGGCGACCGCCGCCTGCTCGACCGGCGTCGCGCGCTCGCCGTAGTACTCGCGCGCGAGTTCGTCGAAACCGAACTCGCCGTCGGCGGAGACGTCCCAGAGGAACTGCGGATCGAGCGACCCGGCCAGTTCGCCGGCCTGCGCGAGCGCCTCGGCCGGCGAGGGCGTCGGGAACCGCAGCAGCACGGCGGCGGACTTCACCTTGAGCCGCCGGCCGCTCTGGGTCTCGACCTGCAGCGAAGCCTCGGCTTCGGACAGGATCGCGCCCGCCTTGAACTGGCCGTCGTCCTCGAACAGGACATTCATCGCAATCGCGCCCGGAGGGATCCGGGCCCGCGGGCGGACTTCCCACGCCGCGTAGACACTGGGAAAGCCGTCGGCTCCGCGCGGCCCCGGGGTCCGGATGGAGATGGGGAACGCGCCGATTATACCGGCGCCGCGGCGCCGGCCCGGGTCAGGGCAGCAGCGCCGAACCGAGCTCGAGCGCGGCGTCCTGCAGCGGACGCAGGAACCGCGACGACATCTCCTCGGCGTTCATCAGCCGGTTCTGCAGGATCACGTTGATCCCGGCGACGACCTGCCCGCCGGTGTCGCGCACCGGCACGGCGAGCGTCGACAGCCGCGGCTCGATCTGCTCGCTCGCGAGCGCGTAGCCCTGGTCGCGGACGCGCGCGAGCATCGCGCGCAATTCGCGCTCGTCGACGATCGTGTGCTCGGTGTAGGCGACGAGCCGGACGCGGGCGAAGTACCGGTCGAGTTCCTCGGGCGGCAGGTGCGCGAGCATGACCCGGCCGACCGACGTGCAGTACGCGGGCAGGCGGCGCCCGACGTTGAGCGACGGCGACATGATCCGCGAGGTCGCCGAACGCGCGAGATAGACGATCTCGTCGCCGTCGAGCGTGGCGAGCGAGCAGGCCTCGCGCAGCGTCTCGCCCAGCCGGTCGAGGATCGGCTGGGACATCACCGCGATCGGCGAGGCGGACAGGTACGCGTGCGAGAACGACAGCACGCGCGGGCGCAGGTAGAAGCGGCGCGCGTCGTCGACCGCGACGAATCCCAGCCGCACGAGCGTGTGCAGGCTGCGGCGGGCGGTCGCGCGCGGGATCCCGGTCAGGTGGCTCACCTGCGCGATCGACATCCGCCGCCGCTTGTCGGAGAGCGCGAGCAGCACCGCGAGGCCGCGCGCGAGCGCCGCGACGAAGTCCGGGTCGTCGGACATGCCCTCGATCGTGGCGGCGGCGAGCGCGGTGGCGTCGCCCGCCGGCGATCGGGTTTCGCTCCCCCGCGGGAGCGTCATCGACGCGCCGGACGCGTGCGACGCGATTTCGGTGTCTTCCATCGTTTGCCTCGCCTGCCTGTTCCGAACCGGGTCCCTGCCTCGCCCGCGGGCCGCGAGCCGGGGCCGGACCGCCGACTCGGCAACCCACGCCATCCCGCAACCCGCCCGAACGATACCGAACAATCGACCGATGTGCAAATATTCTGTGCGCTGACCGCCCCGATTGTCGCCTATCGCCCTTGACCGGATAATAACGGTCGCCTTAATCTTCGCCCAACAAAGACCCGCCGGCTGCAGGTCGCCTTGCGATCCTCCGGTTCGGCGGGCGCCCGGTCCGGCGCTTAGCGCCCGGCCGGACCACCCGGAGGAGCCCCCGAGACCGACCGATCCAACCGACGTCCCGCGCATCGTCCCTGCCGATCGCGTCGTCGCCCGGATCCCCGGCCCCGTCCCTCCTCCGAACCGGCAGCCCGATCCGACACGAACCCCGAGGCCCGACGATGTCCGCCGCCACCGAAGCCCCCAAGGGAATCACCCCCGAGCAGCAAGCCGAGCTCGACGAGGCGTTCGCCCGCGCCCGCAAGGCGCTGGCGATCATCGAAACCTACGACCAGGCGAAGGTCGACCGCCTCTGCCAGGCGGTGGCCTGGGCGGTCGCCAACAAGCGCACGTTCACCCGGCTGGTCGCCGAAGGGATCGCCGAGAGCGGCCTGGGCGACGCCGAGAGCCGGATGGGCAAGCGGATGAAGATCCGCGGCGTGCTGCGCGACGCGCTGCGCCAGAAGAGCGTCGGCGTCATCGAGGAGATCCCCGAGAAGGGCATCGTCAAGTACGGCAAGCCGGTCGGCGTCATCGCCTGCATCGTGCCGACGACCAATCCCGACCTCACGCCGGCCGGCAACGCGATCTACGCGATCAAGGCGCGCGACGTCGTCATCTTCTCGCCGCACCCGCGCAGCAAGAAGACCTCGTACGAGACCGTGCGGCTGATGCGCGAGGCGCTCGAGCGCGAGGGCGCGCCCGCCGACATCCTGCAGTGCCTCACCCGGGTCAACATCCCGATGTCGCAGGCGCTGATGGCGCGCGCCGACCTGATCATCGCCACCGGCGGCCAGCCGATGGTGC
>JADZDA010000047.1 GCA_020851255.1 Burkholderiales bacterium
ATCGGGCGGCCCCACTCCCGCGTCGTCTCGCCCGGCCACTTCGACGTCGCGTCGATGCCCATCTTGCTCCCGAGCCCGGACACCGGCGAGGCGAAGTCGAGGTCGTCGATCGGCGTGGACTCGACGATGCGCGTGTCGCGCGCGGCGTCGACGCGCGTGGTCAGCGCCCACACGACTTCCTTCCAGTCGCGCACTTCGATGTCGTCGTCGACGACGACGATGAACTTGGTGTACATGAACTGGCGCAGGAAGCTCCAGACGCCGAACATCACGCGCTTGGCGTGGCCGGGGTACTGCTTCTTCATCGAGACGATCGCGAGCCGGTAGCTGCAGCCTTCGGGCGGCAGGTAGAAGTCGGCGATCTCCGGGAACTGCTTCTGGAGCAGCGGGACGAACACCTCGTTGAGCGCGACACCGAGCATCGCCGGCTCGTCCGGCGGTTTGCCGGTGTAGGTCGAGTGGTAGATCGGGTCGCGGCGCAACGTGATCCGGTCGATGGTGAGCACCGGGAAGCGCTCGACCTCGTTGTAGTAGCCGGTGTGGTCGCCGAACGGCCCCTCGGCCGCGGTCTGGTAGCCGGTGGGGTCGCCGGCGTCGGGCCGGATCGTGCCTTCGAGCACGAACTCCGCGGTCGCCGGAACCCGCAGATCGTGGGTCAGGCAGCGGACGATCTCGGTGCGCGCGCCGCGCAGCAGCCCGGCGAACTGGAACTCGGACAGCGAATCGGGGACCGGCGTCACCGCGCCCAGGATCGTCGCCGGATCGGCGCCCAGCGCGACCGCCACCGGGAACGGCGCGCCCGGATGGGCGCGCGCATGGTCGCGGAAATCGAGCGCTCCGCCGCGGTGCGCGAGCCAGCGCAGGATCACGCGGTCGCGACCGATCACCTGCTGGCGGTAGATGCCGAGGTTCTGCCGCTTCTTGTTCGGCCCGCGGGTCACCGTGAGGCCCCAGGTGATCAGCGGACCCGCGTCGCCGGGCCAGCAGGTCTGCACCGGGAGCCTCGCGAGGTCGACGTCCGCACCTTCCCAGACGACTTCCTGGCAGGGCGCGGACCGGCGTTCCTTCGGCGCCATGTCGAGGACCTTCTTGAACACCGGCCGCGTCGTCTGCCAGGCGTCGATCAGCCCCTTCGGTGGCTCGGGCTCCTTGAGGAACGCGAGCAGCCGGCCGATCTCGCGCAGGCTCGCGCGCCAGTCGGAAGTGTCGGCGCCCATCGCGCGCGCCACGCGCCCCGGCGTGCCGAACAGGTTCCCGAGCACCGGGATCGGCGCGCCCGACGGGCCGCGGCGCCCGCCGGCGGGCCGTTCGAAGAGGATCGCCGGCCCGCCGCGCCTCAGCACGCGGTCGCACACCGCGGTCATCTCGAGCTTCGGATCGACCTCGGCGCCGACACGGCGCAATTCGCCGTCGCGTTCGAGCTGCGAGAGGAAATCGCGCAAGTCCTGGTAGGCCATCGGAATCTCCGTCGTCGCGGACATTCTAGAACCTATCTCGGCATCGGGCGCGCCGGTAGAATCGGCCCATGGGCGACCCGCCGGAGCGCAAGGGAACGTTCGGGCGCGTCCGGGCACTGGTGTTCGCGATCGTGCTCGCGAGCTTCGTCCTGTCGTTCGTCCACCGGACCGCGCCGGCCGCGATCGCGGCCGAGCTCACGGCCGCCTTCTCGATTCCCGCCGCGGTCCTGGGCACGCTCGCCGCGACGTATTTCTACGTCTACACGGTGCTGCAGATCCCGGTGGGCGTGCTCGCCGACACGCTCGGCCCGCGACGGCTCCTCGCGTCGGGTTCGGCGATCGCCGCCGTCGGTTCGCTGCTGTTCGCGCTGGCGCCGGCCTGGGAATGGGCGGCGGTCGGCCGCACGCTGGTCGGCATCGGCGTGTCGGTCGCTTTCCTCGCGATCCTGAAGGTGTCGGCGGTCTGGTTTCCGGCGAACCGCTTCGCGACGCTCAACGGCTACACGATGTTCGCCGGCAATCTCGGCGCGGTGGCCGCCGGGGCGCCGCTCGCGTGGCTGGTGACGCAGACGTCGTGGCGCTCGGTGTTCGTCGGACTCGCGGCGGTGTCGGCGGCGCTCGCCGCGGCGACCTGGATATTCGTGCGCGACCGTCCGGAGCAGAAAGGCTACGCGCCGGTCAATCCGATGCCTGCCGGCCACGCGCCCGCGGTACGCTGGCGCGCGGGACTCGCGGCGGTGCTGGTGAAGCGGTCGACCTGGGCGGCGTTCATCGCCAACGCGGGCGTCGGCGGCACCTACCTCGCGTTCGCCGGATTGTGGGCCGTGCCCTGGCTCGAACACACGTACGGGTATACGCGCGTCGTCGCCGCGCAGCACACGAGTCTGCTCATGCTGGGCGTCGCGTTCGGGGCGGTCGCGATCGGCGTGATCTCGGACCGGCTGGGCAACCGACTCGACGTGATGCGCTTCACCGCTTTCGCCCAGGCGGCCAGCTGGCTGCCCTGGGTCGTGCGCGCGGACTGGCCGCAGGCGGCGACGCTGGCCTGGTTCTTCGCCATGGGACTGGTCATTCCCGGCTTCACGCTGTCGTGGACGATCGCCAAGGAATCGAACCGACCCGAGCACTCGGGCATCGCGACGTCGGTGGTGAACACCGGGATATTCCTCGGCACCGGCATCCTGCAGCCGCTCGTGGGCTGGGTCGTCGACCGCAGCAAGTCCGCGGGCGATCTCGCGGGCGCCTGGTCGTCGGGTATCGTGGTGCTCGCGCTCGCCGCGACGCTCGGCGCGTTCGCGACGCTCGCGATCGCGCGTCCGCATCGCTGAACGATACCACCGCTCGCGCACGACGACGCACCGGAAGATCCGCCGAGATCAACCGCCGGGTGATCGGCGCGCGGATCGGCTACCGCTTCCGACCGTCACCGCAGTGACCGCTTCCGCCGCCGCGGCATCGCGGCGGCGGCTTGCGCGCGTCCGCGGTTCACGCGCGTCACCCTTCGCGTCCCCGAGCCAGTGTTCCAGCGAGCGCCACGCGGCGAGCTTCCCGGCGTACGGGAGCGTGTACGCGGGGCTCGTCGACGGCAGCGCGAGCGTCTCGTAGCCGGCGTCGCGCCAGCGCGGCATCGCCCGCGCCGCCGTGCCGCCGTTGAACGCGACGACGGCGACCCCCGGCGCGGCGCGGCGCACACGGGCGACCTCGGCCCGCGTCGCGTTGCGGATCGCCGCATCCAGGCTCCCCGCGCGTTCGCAGGCGACGATCGTGTCCCAGAGCGCGATGCCGCGCTCGCCGATCCGCTCCAGGCGCGCGGCGTAATCGAGCGCGACCAGCGGCTCGCCCAGCAGCTCGCCCAGGATCGGCCAGAAATGGTTGCGCGGATGCGCGTAGTACTGGCGCGCCGCGAGCGACGCGACGCCGGGAAAGCTGCCGAGGATGAGCACGCGCGCGCCGGCGGGCAGCACCGGCGCGAGCCCTGGCGTCGGTCCCGGCGGGGCCGCGCGACGCCTGCCGCTCAACCGAGCTTCGGCCACGACTTCGCGCGGAACACGTAGTCGGCGAACGTCCCGGCGTACACCGCCAGGCCCAGCCAGTGGTTGTGCAGGAAGGCCCGGAAGCAGGCGGCGGGTTCGCGCCGCCGGATCAGCCACAGGTGCCAGGCGGCGCAGGCCAGCGCGACACCCAGCCCGGCGAAATACACCGGCCCGAGCGCCATCAGTCGCCCGACCCAGACCATGCCGGCGAGGTAGCCGCCGTAGCAGAGCGCGACCGCCGCGATGTCGTAGCGCCCGAAGGTGATCGCCGAAGTGCGCATGCCGATCTTCAGGTCGTCGTCGCGGTCGACCATCGCGTACTCGGTGTCGTAGGCGACGACCCAGAGCAGGTTGATCGCGAGCATCGGCCAGCCGGGCCACTCGACCTCGCCGCGCGTCGCGGCGTAGGCCATCGGGATGCCGAACGAGAACGCGATGCCGAGGAACGCCTGCGGCAGCGCGAAGAACCGCTTGAAGAACGGGTACGCGATGGCGATCGCGAGCGCCGCGACCGCGAGCGCCATGGTCGCGCGGTTGGTGAACAGCGTCAGTCCGAACGCCGCCAGCGCGAGCACCGCCCCGACGGCGAGCGCCTCGCCGCCGGACAGATCGCCCGCGACCAGCGGCCGGCCGCGCGTGCGGGCGACGTGCGCGTCGTAGCGCCGGTCGGCCCAGTCGTTCATCGCGCAGCCGGCCGAGCGCATCAGCACCGTGCCGAGCGCGAACACGATCACGAGCGACAGCGGCGGCGCGCCGCGCGCTGCGATCCACAGCGCGGTCAGCGTCGGCCAGAGCAGGAGCAGGATGCCGATCGGCTTGTCCAGCCGCGTCAGCCGCTCCCAGGCGTCGATGCGACGCGCGAGCGCGGAACGCGTCACCGCCGGGGCGCCGGCCATCGCGCGCTCACAGGTCGAGGCGCATCTGCTTGCGCAGATCGCGCGGCGCCGCCTCGCCGAGCATCGCCATCGGCGTCGGGTACGCGAGACGCACGCGCAGCTCGCGCTTCATCCGCGCGTTCGACAGCCGCCGCGACTCGCCCATGAACGACAGCAGCATCGGCGCGATCCGCGCCTCGGCCTCGTCCCAGGTGACGCGCGGCGGGCGCTCGAGCCGCCAGGCGTCGGCGATCGCGTCGAACCAGGCGCCCATCTTGAGCTCGGCATCGTCGGTCGCGTGGTAGGCGCGGTTCGGGCGGCCGTGGAACAGCGCGGCGACCGCGACGCGCGCGAGATCGTTCGCGTGGATGTGGTTCGTGTAGACGTCGTCCTCGGGAACGAGCACCGGCGTGCCCTGCCGGATGCGCTCGATCGGCAGCCGGTCCGGTGCGTAGATGCCCGGCGCGCGGACGATGGCGAGCGACACGCCGTGGCGGCCGGCCCACTCGCGCAACCGGTTCTCGGCGTCGACGCGGCGCCGCCCGCGCGGCGTCTGCGCCCGCCGCGGACGGCACTCCGAGATCCGCGCGCCGGCGCAGTCGCCGTAGACGCCGGACGTCGAGATGTAGACGAGCCGCTGTGGTATCCTGCGCGCCGCTCCGAGCGCCGCCAGCAGTCGGCCGGTGCGCGGGTCGCCCCGGCCGTCGCCGGGCGGCGGAGCGAAGTGCAGCACGGCGTCCGGCGAGAGCGCGAGCCGGTCGAGCGTGCGGCGCTCGTCGAGATCGCCGACGATCGGCGTGACGCCGTGGGCGCGGAGCCGCGCGACGTCGTCGGCGCGGCGGACCAGGCCGACCATCCGCGCGCGTCCCGAGAGCAGCGTCGCCGCCCGCATCGCGACGTCGCCGCAGCCGACGAGCAGCACGCGCATCATGCGCGCGGCGCGTGCGCGCTTCCCGCCTTCGCGGCGCGCACGCTCACGTCGATAGCGATCATGATTTTCAAGGTTACCATACGACCCTCGGCGCACGCCTTCGACTGCGAGAGCGACCAGACGGTGCTCGACGCGGCGACGAAGGCCGATCTGCTGCTTCCGTACGGCTGCCGCAACGGGGCCTGCGGGACCTGCAAGGGACGCCTGCTCGACGGGCGCGTCGATTACGGCCCGCACCAGCCGTCGACGCTCACCGACGACGAGAAGCGGGCGGGCTGGGCGCTCTTCTGCTGCGCGAAGCCGCTCTCCGATCTCGCGATCGAGGTCCGCGAGGTGCGCCGCGCCGGCGACGTCGCCGTGCGCAAGATGCCCTGCCGGATCGAGTCGATCGACAAGCCGGCCGACGACGTCGCGATCGTGAAGCTCAAGCTGCCGGCGAACGAGCGGCTCCAGTACCTGGCCGGGCAGTACGTCGACTTCCTGCTCAAGGACGGGAAGCGGCGCAGCTTCTCGATCGCCAACCCGCCGCACGACGACGCGCTCATCGAGCTGCACGTCCGCCGCGTGCCCGGCGGCGCGTTCACCACGCAGCTCTTCGACGAATTCAAGGGCCGCGAGATCCTGCGCATCGAGGGTCCGCTGGGGTCGTTCACCCTGCGCGAGGATTCCGACAAGCCGATGATCTTCGTCGCCGGCGGAACCGGCTTCGCGCCGATCAAGGCGATGATCGAGCACGCGATCCACCGCGGCGTCGACCGGCCGATGGTCCTCTACTGGGGCGCCCGGCGCGTGCGCGACCTCTACCTCCCCGACCCGCCGGGGCGCTGGCAGCGCGAGCACGGCGTGAGCTTCGTGCCGGTGCTCTCGGAGCCCGGACCCGACGACCGCTGGCCGGGTCGCACCGGCCTCGTCCACCAGGCGGTGCTCGACGACTTCCGCGATCTGTCCGGCTATCAGGTCTACGCCTGCGGCGCCCCGCCGATGATCGAGGCGGCGCGCCGCGACTTCACGACGCTGCGCGGTCTGCCCCCGTCGGAGTTCTACGCCGACAGCTTCACCTACGCTGCCGAGGCCGAGGCACGGCGGTAGCGGCCCGGCGGGCGTCGCTTCGACGCCCGGTCCGGGCCCGGTCAGCGCCCGGCCAGGCGCGCGAGCAGCGCGTCGGGGTTCGCCCAGTCCGCGCCGCAGACCAGGCGCGGGAGCCGGAACGGGGAGTCCGTCGGCGCGACCGGGCGCGGCTCGGTGGTCACCGCGGCCGCGCAGACCGAGGCTCCCAGCGCAGGCAGGTACTCGCCGGCGAGGAAATCGTTGTGGTGGCCGAACGGATACGCGAAGTAAGGCGCGGCGCGGCCGTGCGTCGCCGCCGCGAGGTAGCGAGCGGCGGCGCGCACCTGCCGGTCGGCGTCGGCGACGCTGGTCACGCGCGCGAAGTCGCCGCGCGCGTCCTGTCCGTGCGCGACCTCCGCCAGCGCCGGATGCAGGTGATCCCAGCTGTGGTTCGCGATCGCGACGAGTCCGGAGTCGATCGCCGGATTCCACCAGGTCTGGTCCAGCGCTCCCGGCCCGAGCCAGGTGTACGCCGGATCGGCGTGCGCCTCCATGGTCGCGCGGGCCTCGGGCGAGGCGATGACGAACGAGGTCGCGTGCAGGCCGGGCTGCCCGCCCGGACGGCGCGCGGCGAAGTCGCGCATCGCGTTCGCGAAACCGCGCTGCCGTCCGTAGCACGGATGGTCGACATCGGCGACGTCGTAGACCGGTCCGTCGTCGAAGGTGAGCGCGACGACGCGCTCGGTCCCCGACGCCCCGCCTTCGGCGTGCCGGCGCACGACCTCCGCGAGCGGCGCGATCCGCCAGCCCGCGTCGGTCAGTGACTCGAGATCGGCGGCGAACGCGACATGGTCGTTGGCGGCGTAGTCCGGACCGACGACGTGGTGCGAGTGATAGGCGAGTATGGCGAGCGGCATCGCGGTGTCGGGCGCGTCGCGGGCTCCCCGCAACTAGCGGCGGGGCTCGCCCAGCTCGGCCAGGGCGAGATCGAGGGCGGCGGCGAGTTGCGGATTCGCTTCGGCCGGACGGCCCAGTCGCGCGAGCATCGATCCGAGCATCACGCGCGTCCGCCAGTGATCGTCGAGGGCGAGGCTCGCCTCGTAGTAGGTCTGCGCCTTGCCCCACAACCGGGCCTGCTCGCACAGGCGGCCGAGCGCGTGCAGCAGCGTGGCGTCCTGGCTGTGCGCGGCGAGCCAGCGCTCCGCCGCCTCGAGCTGCGGCGCGGGATCGCCCGGCCGGCACTCGGCGTAGGCGAGGAGCAGCGCGGGCTCCCAGTGCAGTTCGAGCGAGCGCTCCAGCGCGTCGGCGGCCTCGCGGTCGCGGCCGGCGCCGCGCAGCGCCCGTGCGGCCGCGAGCGCGACCTTCGGATGCGCGCGATCGGCGTCGGGCAGCCGCTCCCAGGCTTCGCGGAACGCGGACTCGTCGCCGGCGAGCGCGGCGAGCACGTCGGCGTACGCGCTCGCCTTCAGCATCGCGCCCTGCTCCGCGTCGTACACCTTGCGCTTGACGAGCTGGTCGACGACCGCCGGGATCGCCTCCGGACGACCGGCCGCGCCCAGCGCCCGCAGCGCGAGCCGCTGCGCGGCCGTGTGCGAACCGGCCTCGCGCCTGAGTTCGTCCAGCCGGTCGAGGGCGAGTCCCGGCTGTCCCCTTTCGAGCGCGAGTTCCGCCTCGAGCATCATCCGCGGCACGGCGAGGCTCGGCACGCGGGCGTCGGCCCGACCCAGCATCTTCTCGGCCGACCGGTAGTCGCGCACGTCGATCGCGGCCCGGGCGCCGACGAGCGCCGCGAGCCCGCCGGAGCGCGGCGCCGCGAGGGCCTGCTCCGAGAGCTCCAGCACCCGCCCGTAGCGGCCCTCGAGCAGCGCGACCAGCGCGGCGTCCTGCTTCGCCCGCGCGCGTTCGACCTGCTGGCGCGCGCGGTGGGCGCGCACCTCGCGCGGCAGCGCGGCGATCCGCGAGGCGACGCGCAGCAACGCGTAGAACCCGACGAACGCCGCCACGGCGCCGACGACGAACAAGGTGAGCGACGTCTCGATGCGCAGCGGCGGGGACACGATCTGCACGTAGCCGCTGACCGAGCGCGCGAGGATCGCGAGCCCGATCGCCAGGGCGGCGATCGCCAGGAGCGCGGCCAGCCAGCGCACGGCGCTACTTTCCGCGCGGCGCGTCGGCGCGCGCGTCGAACACGACGCGCAGCGCCCGCGCGGCGTCGAGGCTGCGCGAGACGTCGGGGACCTCGGCGGGCATCGAAACGCCCGACATCGACGCGAGCGCGCCCAGCACCGTCGCGACCGGCCGCGCGCGCGTGTCGAAGTACTGCCGGATCCAGGCGTCGGCGGCCCTGACGTCGGCGCTGAACGCCGGCTCGTTGCGCGCGATCAGCGCGAGCCGCGCCGACAACAGCCGCAGCCGCAGGTTCTCGCGCAGGTAATACTGCTGCGACGGCGCGACCAGCGGCGCGATCGGGCGGTCCGACACCTCGACCCGGACCAGCCCCTTGAGGTCCGCCCACCACTCGCCGAGCGCGCGCTGCCAGCCCGGTCGCTCCTCGCGCGGCGGCGCCGGCGCGGGCAGCCGCTCCTCGCGGGCGAGCGGCAGCGCGTCGACGGTCGCGACCGCCGCGTCGAGCTTCCCGGCGATCGCCGCCGTGTCGACGTACGGCACCGCCTTCAGGCGCTCCATGTCGGCGGCGAGCGCGCGGCGCAGCGGCGCGAACCGGGGTCGGTCGAGCCGCGCGAGCTTGGCGTCGGCGAGCTGCAGCGCCGCGAGCGCGGCAGGCACGTTGGCGGCGATCGCGAGCTCCCGGCTCGCGAGCGAGAGCGTCTGCTCGACCTCGGCGAGCGCGAGTTCGTCGCGCGACGGCGCGAGATCGCGATACAGGCTCTCCAGCGCCGACTGCTGCGACTGTGATTCGGCGAGCCTCGTCTCCAGCAGGGCCACCTTGGCCTGCGCCTCGCGCAGCTCCGCGGCGGCCTGCGCCTCGCGCGCACGCGATTGCGTCTGCGCGGTCTCGATCGCCGCGAGCCTCTCGGCCGCTTCCGAACGGAGCGCGCCGGTTGCGCGTCTCGCGTCGAGCCACGCGGCGGCGGCGAGCACGATCGCGACGATGGCCAGCGCGGCGATCCCCCGGCTCCGCAGCTCCCGGCCGCCGCGGGGGGGCGGAACGGCGGTCCCTGGGCCGGAATCGCGCGCTCGATCGGTGCGTTCGTTCCCGGTTTCCACGCGGGCGATTCTAGCAGCGGCACACCCGCCGCCCCCGCGCCTGGTCCCATGGCGCCGATCCCGGAGCGATCGGTCTACAATGCGTCCCGCCCGTCCCACTCCGGCGCGCCCACCGTTGAACGGCCTCACGTTGCTCGCGCTGATCGCGCTCGCGGTCGGCATCGTCATCGCCTGGCGCGCGGGCCGGATCGCCGGCCGGCGCGAGGCGCGTGCGCCGGCGGCAGCGCGGGCGCCGGGTGTGCCCGCCCCGGCGGCATCCGCTGCGGTGCCGCCGCCGGGCGGAGCGGCCGCCGCCCCCGGGGGCCCAGACGACCCCCCGGCCGGGGACAGGTCGTACCCGGACGAGCACGCGTCCCTCGACGCCGAACGCTCCCGCATCGCGCTCGCGCTCGAGGCCGAGAACGCGCGGCTGCGCGCCGAAGTCGCCGACCTGGCCGGTCGCTGCGCCCACCTCCGCGAACTCGCCGAGGACCGCCGCGCCCTCCTGGCCTCGGTCGCCGACGCCCGCGCCGAGACCGCACGCTACCGCGCGCTGGTCGTCGAGGCGGAGAACAACGCGCCGTCCAACCTGCTCGACGGGCCCGGCTCGCCGGACGACCTGAAGCTCGTCGTCGGCATCGGGCCGATGCTCGAGCGGATGCTCCACCAGCTCCACGTCACGACCTATCGCCAGATCGCGCACTGGAGCGAGCGCGACATCGACGAATTCGATGCGAAGCTTCCCGAGTTCCCCGGCCGCATCCGCCGCGACCAGTGGGTCGTCCAGGCGCGCGCGCTGCACCGGAGCAAGTACGGCGAGACGCCGTAGCGCGCTCCGTCGCCGGCCGCCGGTCGAACATCGGTGCCGGCTTCCCCCGCTGCGTATCTGGGTCCGTCGCGTCCCCGCGATGGACGCGGCATCGCATCCGGTTCCTTGACAGCCCGGCCGGCCGGCGCCGAGAATGGGGGATGTTCGCAAGGACGCAAGCGTGTTTCGCTGTCGCGAACGACAAGGCGGCGCCCCGGACGACGGCGTCGGCGTCGAACGACTCCCCGGCATCCCGACCATGACCCTGCCGCGCTACCAGAACCACGTCGGCGGCCGCGCTTGCGACCCGCTGTCCGGCCGCTGGTTCGAGACTTTCGACCCGGCCAGCGGAGAGCCCTGGGCGCTCGTTCCGCGCGGCGACGCCGCCGACGCCGACCGCGCGGTGACCGCCGCCCGCGAGGCGTTCGAGTCGCCGGGCTGGCGCGGGCTCAGCCCGAGCGCGCGGGGCGCCGTACTCCGCAAGGCGGCGGCGAACCTCGAGTCCGGCATCGAATCGCTCGCGCGGACCGAGTCGCGCGACAACGGCAAGCGCCTGGCCGAGGTCGTCGCGCAGCTCAAGTCGCTGCCGCGTTATTTCCACTATTACGCGGGGCTCGCGGACAAGATCGAGGGGAGCGTGATCCCGCTCGACGTGCCCGAGATGTTCAATTACACCCGCTGGGAACCGCTGGGCGTCGTCGCGGCGATCACGCCGTGGAACTCGCCGCTGATGATCGCGTCGTGGAAGATCGCGCCGGCGCTCGCGGCCGGCAACACCGTCGTGGTCAAGCCGTCCGAGCACGCGTCGGCGTCGACGATCGAGTTCGTGCGTCTGCTCGAGGAGGCGGGGCTCCCTCCGGGCGTCGTGAACGTCGTCACCGGCTACGGCGGCGAGGTCGGCGGCGCGCTGGTCGCGCACCCGGACGTGGCGAAGGTGACGTTCACCGGGTCGGAGGCGACCGGCGCGCGCATCGCCGCCGCCGCCGCGGCCGACATCAAGCGCGTCACGCTGGAACTGGGCGGCAAGTCGCCGCAGATCGTGTTCCCCGACGCGCGCCTCGACGACGCCGTCCACGGCGTGCTGTCCGGGATCTTCGTGTCGCTGGGCCAGTCCTGCGTCGCCGGATCGCGGCTGGTCGTGCACGAGAGCATCCACGACGCGTTCGTCGCGCGGCTGATCGAGGGGGTCCGCCACGTCCGCGTCGGCCACCCGCTCGACGCGGCGACGCAGATCGGCCCGGTCGCCAACCGCGATCAGTTCGACAAGGTGCGCGCGATGGTCGAGCGCGCCGAGCGCGCAGGGGCGACGCGGGTGCACGGCGGCCGCGCGATCCACCCGGCGGCCTGCCCCGGCGGTTGGTTCGTCGAGCCGACGATCTTCACCGGCGTGACGCGCGACATGGAGATCTACCGCGACGAGGTCTTCGGCCCCGTGCTCGCGGTCGTGCGCTTCCGCGACGAGGACGACGCGGTGCGCATCGCCAACGACACGCGCTACGGGCTGGCCGCCGGCGTCTGGACGCAGGACGCGGGCCGGGCGATCCGTCTCGCCGAGCGGCTCGCCGCCGGCACCGTCTACATCAACACCTACCGGCACGTGAGCACGCTCTCGCCGGTGGGTGGATTCAGGAAGAGCGGCTACGGACGGGAGAACGGGATCGAGGCGATCTACGACTATCTGCAGTCGAAGAGCGTGTGGATGGGCCTGGGCCCGGTGCCCGACCCCTTCCCCGCCCCCGGGGCCTGAGGACGACGTGCGCATCGACTCGCCAGCCGCCGGCGCCGTCACCGCGACCGCGGAACGCATCCGCGGCGCCGACATCCTGGCCGCGGTCCGCCGCGCCGGCATCGCGACGGTCGTGTCGGTGCCCGACATCGTGACGAGCGACGGACTGCTGTGGCCGATCTCGCGCGACCCGTCGCTCGCGCACGTGCGCGTCTGCAAGGAGGACGAAGGGGTGTCGATCTGCGCGGGCCTCGCCTGCGCCGGCCGGCGCGCGCTGCTGCTGATCCAGCACACCGGGCTGCTCGACTCGGTCAACGCGCTGCGCGCGATCGCCGTCGACTACGGCACGCCGATCTGCATGATCGTCGGGCTGCAGGGCCTGGAACCGGACCGCGAGCCGCCGCGATCGGCGAGCCTGGGCGTGCGCGTCGTCGAGCCGCTGCTCGACGTCCTGGGCATCGCGCACGCGCGGCTGGGCGCCCGCGGCGACGAGGCCGCGATCGAGCCGGCGTTCGACCGGGCCTACCGCGACTGGATGCCGTACGCGTTCATCGTGACCCGCCCGCCGGTGTGACCGATGATGCGCCGCGACCACTGCCTGCGGATCCTCGCCGCCCGCGTCACCGACCAGATCGTCGTCCCGGTGTTCCAGGCGGCGTTCGACTGGCTCGCGATCAAGCCCGACGGACTCAACTACACCGCCGTCGGCGCCATGGGCCAGGCGTCGTCGCACGCGCTGGGCCTCGCGCTCGGGCGCCCGGACAAGCGCGTGATCGTGCTCGACGGTGACGGCAGCCTGCTCATGAACCTCGGCAGCCTCGTGACCATCGCCGGCGTCGCGCCGAAGAACCTCGTCCACTTCGTCTGCGAGAACGACACCTACGAGGCCAACGGCGGCCACCCGATTCCCGGCGCCGGGCGCGTGGACTTCGCCGGATTGGCGCGCGCGGCGGGTTACCGGGGCGCCCACGATTTCGCCGACCTCGACACGTTCGCCGCGCGGGTGGACGAGGTCCTGCACGCCGAAGGCCCGGTGTTCGCGACGCTGCGCGTGGTCGCGGGCGATCCCGCGCCGCAGGATTTCGCCGCGCTGCACAGTCTCGAGGCGCGGCGCGCCTTTGTCGAACGGCTGCGCGCGGTTTGATCGCGCGCAAACGTCCGCCGACTTTTCCGCCCCCGTCCTTCCCGGCTCCTTGACAGCGGTCCCGCTGCCGACCAGAATGCGCCTCGTACGCATGTGCGCAATCCTGTTTCGCTGAGGCGAACATCATGCCGAAGCGACGAACCCGGGGAGACGACGGTGGGCAACCCTCGCAGAACAACGGTGCAATCGCTGCAGCGGGGCCTCGATGTCCTGGTGGCCGTGGCGCTCGCGGACCGGCCGGTGGGCATCACCGAGCTGTCGAAGCGGTTCGGACTCGCCAAGGGCTCGATCTCGCGACTGGTGGCCACGCTGGTCGAGCAGCAGTTCCTCACGCGCGACCCGGAGACGGCGAAGTACCGGCCGAGCCTAAAGGTCTGGGAACTGGGCAACGGCGCGGTCGCGCGACTCGACATCCGCGACATCGCGCGGCCGGTCATGGAAGCACTGTGCGACGCCACCGAGGAGACCGTGCACCTGACGGTCGCCAACGAGGACGGCGACATGGTGTTCCTCGACAAGCTCGACTCCTCGCGGTCGCTGCGCCCGAACGTCGAGGTCGGCGCCGTGCTGCCGGCGTACTGCGTGGCCAACGGCAAGGCGATGCTCGCCTGGCTGCCGAAGCCCCGCGTCGACCGGATCCTCGCGCGCAAGCTGCGCCGCTACACCGATGCGACGCTGGTGCACAAGAGCGAGGTCCTCGAACAGCTCGACGAAGTCCGCCGCACCGGATACGCGGTCAACCGCGGCGAGTACCGCGCCGAAGTCTGGGGGATCGCCGCGCCGATCCGGGACCGGTCCGGCGCCGCGGTCGCCGCGCTGGGCATCTCGGTGCCCGCGCAGCGGATGACCGACACGCTGATCGGCGAACTCGCGCCGCGCCTGACCCGCGCGGCCCAGCGCATCTCGCACGCGCTGGGATTCCGCGGCGAGCGCGCCCGCGCAGACGAGGCGGCGGCGGGCGGCCCGGCCCGCGCGACCGAGCCCGCGGCGATCGCCGCATCGACGACCGAGCGTACGGGACGCGCGATATCCGGAGGGGTGTGATGCCGGTCGCCACGCGGCGCCGGCTCGGCGTCGCGGTCGCGCAGATGGGCCCGGTGCACGCCGCCGACCGCCGCGAGGCGGTCGTCGAGCGGCTGGTCGCGATGCTCGCGACCGCGCAGGCGCGCGGCGCGGCGCTGGTCGTGTTCCCCGAGCTCGCGCTCACGACCTTCTTCCCGCGCCACTGGATGGACGAGCGCGAGGCCGAGGCGCGCTACTTCGAGACCGCGATGCCCAATCCGGTGGTGCGGCCGCTGTTCGACGCCGCGCGCCGCCTGGGCGTCGGGTTCCACCTGGGCTACGCGGAACTCACGCCGGAGGGGCGGCGTTACAACACGGCGATCCTCGTCGACCGCGGCGGGGCGATCGTCGGCAAGTACCGCAAGATCCACCTCCCCGGCCACGCGGACCACAAGCCCGACGCGCCGTTCCAGCACCTCGAGAAGAAGTATTTCGAGGTCGGCGACCTCGGCTTTCGCGTCTTCGGCGCCGACGGCACGCGCGTCGGCCTGTGCATCTGCAACGACCGGCGCTGGCCCGAGACCTTCCGCGTCCTCGCGCTCCAGAGCGCCGAGCTGACGGTGCTGGGCTACAACACGCCGTCGCACAACATCCACTGGAACGAGCCGGTCCACCTGCGGATGTCGACGCACCTGATCTCGCTGCAGGCCGCGGCCTACCAGAACGCGATGTGGATCGCCGCCGCGGCCAAATGCGGCGCCGAGGACGGGTTCCCCATGATCGGCGGATCGGTGATCGTCGCGCCCACCGGCGAGATCGTCGCGCGCACGACCAGCGAGGAGGACGAGGTGATCGTCGCCGACGCCGACCTCGCGCTCGGCGAGAACTTCCGGCGGCACGTCTTCGACTTCGCGCGCCACCGCCGTCCCGAGCACTACCGGCTGATCGTCGAGCGCACCGGCGCCGGCGATCCGCTGCCATGACCATGCCGCGAGGCCCCGTGTCCGGAAGTCCGACAGCAGGAGGAGAGGGAACATGACGCAGCCGATGTGCGACGTCCACATCCGGGGAGGGGTGGTCGTCGACAGCAGGACGCTCAGGTTGGCCGACGTGTTCATCCGCGACGGCCTCGTCGACAGCGTCGAGCCGCCCGGCAGCGACCGCAAGGCCCGCCGCGTCATCGACGCCAGGGGCAAGTTCGTCCTGCCCGGCATCGTCGAGGCGCACCTGCACCCGGTGTACGCCGACCGCCTGGACACGCTGTCGCGCGCCGCCGTCCACGGCGGGATCACGACGCTCATCCCCTACATCGGCGCGGTCAAGGCCTGGGGCGTTGAAGGCAACCTGTGGGACGCGGTCAACTACTTCATCGACGAGGGCGCGCGCGACTCGGTGATCGACTTCGGACTGCACTGCAGCCTGGTCGCCGGCGACATGGCGGAGCTCGAGAAGCTCGTCCCGCGCATCTGCGAGCGCGGCGTCCGGTCGTTCAAGGGTTTCATGGCGTACCGGAAGCGCGGGATGTTCCTGTCGGACGCCGACCTGCTGCGCATCCTCGCGGCGCTGCGCGACAGCGGCGGGCTCTTCTGCGTCCACGCCGAGAACGGCGACCTCTGCGACTACCTCGAGGACGGGTTCGCGAAGGAAGGCAAGACCGGGCCCGAGTGGTACGGCCCGTCGCGGCCCGGCATCACCGAGGCCGAGGCGACGTTCCGGATCCTCTCGTTCGCCAACGTCCTCGACTGCCCGATGTACGTCGTCCATGTCAGCACGAAGATGGCGATGGACGTGATCAGGCTCTACCGCCAGTGGAACAAGGCGCCGATCTACGCCGAGACCTGCACGCACTACCTGACGCTGACCGACGAGGACACGAAGCGGCTGGGCACGCTCGCCAAGGTGAGCCCGCCGCTGCGCGGCCGCGACGACGTCGACGCGATGTGGGACGCCGTACGCGACGGCAGCGTCGACGTCATCGGCTCGGACACGGCCGGCCACATGCTGAAGACCAAGGAACCGCGCTTCGGCAACATCTTCACGGCGGCCTCCGGGCTGCCGGGGCAGGAGACGATGTTCACGGTCACCTACGACGAGGGGTTCAATCGCCGCGGGGTGAGCCTGCCGCGGCTCGTCGAACTGATGACCGAGAAGCCGGCGCGCATCTTCGGGCTGTGGCCGCGCAAGGGCGCGCTGCTGCCCGGATCGGACGCCGACGTCCTGATCTTCGATCCGACGCGCGAGCACGTGATCGAGGCGGCGAAGACGCACACCAGGACCGATTACTCGATGTACGAGGACCGCCGCGTGCTCGGCGCGCCCGAGCTCGTGATGCAGCGGGGCGAGATCCTGCTGGAGAACGGCGAGCTCAAGGCGACGAAGGGACGCGCCCGGTTCCTCGAGGCGAAGGCGTAGCGACCAGGGTCCGTCCTCCGGGGCGGGCCGAACCGAAGAACACGAACACGACACGGGAGCATGCACATGGGAAAGCGGATCATCCGGGTGGCGGCGCTGCAGGAGAAGACGATGCCGCGTTCGAGCGTCAAGGAGAAACTCGCCCGGACGCTGAAACTCATCGAGAAGGCGTCGAAGGACGGCTGCAAGATCATCCTCGCCGGTGAGCTCTGCACGTCGGACTACGACCGCGTCTACGACAAGAAGGACGTCACGCTCTTCCCCGAGGCCGAGTCGATCCCGGGGCCGTGCACCGACGCGGTGGGCAAGCTCACGAAGAAGTACGGCAACTACGTGATCTTCCCGATGTTCGAGAAGGCCGCGCCGGGGATCTACTACAACGCGGCCGCGACGATCGGCCCCGACGGCACCGTGGTCAGCAACTACCGCAAGACCCAGGTCGCCGGCGTCCAGGTGCTGGAGAAGCTCTACTTCCGCGCCGGCAACGACTTCAAGGTCGTCGAGACCGGATTCGAGCCGCGCGCGCGCTTCGGCACGATCATCTGCCACGACCGCCGCTACCCGGAGACCTCGCGGATCCTCGCGATGCTGGGCGCCGAGATGATGTTCTGCCCGACCGCAGCGCCCGGCTACGCCGGCGGCGTCCACTGGGACATCGTCAACACCGCGCGCGCGGTCGACACCGGCATGTTCTGCGTCTACTCGAACCGGGTCGGCGACGAGGGAACGAAGAAGTACTTCGGCGAGAGCATGATCATCAACCCGCACGGCCAGGTGATCGCGCACGGCAAGAAGGAGGAGAACACCTTCATCGCCGCCGACTGCGACCTGGCCCTCGTCGACGAGGCGCGGATCGCGGTGCCGACGCTGCGCGACATGCGGCAGGACTTCTGGATGAAGTACTACGCGAAGCCGACCTACGACGCGCTGCTGTGACGACGATCGCCGAGCGGATCGCCGGCTGGAGCGCGACGGTCGACCTGGACCGCGTGCCGCCGGCCGCGGTCCGGGCGGCGAGACGGTGCATCCTCGACACCGTCGGCGTCACGCTCGCTGCGTCGGTCCACGAACTGCCGCGCCGCGTGCTCGATCACGCGCGGCGCACCTACGCCGCCGGCCCGGCGACGACGCTCGTCCCGGGCGCCGGACTCTCGCCGGTCGGCGCGGCGCTGGTCAACGGCACCGCCGGCCACGCGCTCGACTTCGACGACACGAGCTACACCGGCATCATGCACGGCTCGACGGTCGTGCTGCCGGCGGCCCTCGCGGCGACCGAGGCGGCCGGCGGCGGCGGCCGGCGCCTCATCGAGGCGTTCGTCGCCGGGTCCGAAGTCGCCTACGCGGTGGCGCTGCTCGCGACCACGCGCCACTACCATCGCGGCTGGTGGAGCACCGCGACCTTCGGCGCTTTCGGCGCGGCCGCGGCCGCCGCGCGCGCGTTCGGACTCGACCCCGGCCGGACCGCGACCGCGCTCGCCCTCGCCGGATCGCACGCGAGCGGCCTCAAGGCGGCGTTCGGGTCGGACGCGAAGCCCTGGCTCGCCGGCGTCACCGCCGCGTCGGGTGTCGAGGCGGCGATGCTCGCGGCCGCCGGAACGACCGGTCCGCGGGCCGTGTTCGAGGGCAGGACCGGATTCCTCGCGATGCTGAACGACGGGCACGCGGACGACGCGAGCCTGGACGCGCTCGGGAAGACCTGGCGCCTGGTCGTCCCCGGGATCTTTTTCAAGCAGTACCCGGTCTGCTCGGGCGCGCATGCCGCGGTCGAGCTGACCGAGCGGCTGTTGCGCGAGCACGGTCTCTCCGGCGACGAGGTCGCGTCCGTGGTCTGCGACGTCACGCCGGTGGTCGCGATCAGTCTCGTGTACGATCGGCCGGCCCGGTGGCAGGAAGGTCAGTTCTCGATGCCGTTCGCCGTGGGAACGATGCTCGCGCGCGGTTTTCTCGACGTCGGATGCCTGACCGACGCGACGCTGGCCGATCCGCGCGTGCGCGAGGCGATGGCGAAGGTGACGATGCGGCGCGACGACACGCTGGCCTCGGACGATGCGCCCGAGGGCGCCCGCGTGACGATCACGACCCGGGACGGACGCACGCACGCCGGCACGCTCGGCCAGCCGACCGGCATGCCGTCCCGACCGCTCGCCGACGCGCGGCTGCGCGAGAAGTTCGAGCGCTGCGCGGCCGCCGGCGGCTGCGACGCGCAACGGATCGCGTCGATCGCCGCCCACATCGACGCGCTCGAGTCCGCCGGGTCCGCGCTGCCCGTCGATCTGGGTGCGGGGCGATGAGCGCGCCCGAAGACCGCGCCGGCGCCGACGCCGTGCCGCGCGCCCCCGGCGCGACGCGCCGCGCGCAGCTGCCGGTCACGATCATCACCGGCTTCCTCGGCAGCGGCAAGACGACGCTCCTCAACCGCCTGGTCCGCCAGCCGGACATGCAGTCGACCGCCGTCGTCATCAACGAGTTCGGCGAGGTCGGCATCGACCACCTGCTCGTCGAGACCTCGACCGAGATGATGGTCGAGCTCAACAACGGCTGCATCTGCTGCACGATCCGTGGCGATCTCGCGGACAAGCTGGGCTCGCTCGCGATGTGGATCGACACCGGCCGCATCCCGCGCGTCGACCGCGTCGTCGTCGAGACGACCGGGCTCGCCGACCCGGCGCCGATCCTGCACACGCTGATGGTCGAGCCCGACCTGCTCGCGCGCTACCGGCTCGGGCGCCTGGTCACCGTCGTCGACGCGATCGGCGCCGCGAACTCGCTCGACCGGTTCGCCGAAGCGGCGAGGCAGATCGCCGTCGCCGACCTGATCGTCGTGTCGAAGACCGACCTCGTCGAACGCCATTCGAACCGCGCCGCCTACGCGGAGCTGCGCGAGCGCGTGCGCGCTCTCAACCCCCGCGCGCGGACGATCGAGGCGACGATGGGCGAGGTCGACCCGGCACTCCTGTTCGGCGAACGGCCCGGCGACGACGCCGCGGCGCTGCTCGCCGGCGACGGTGCCGTGCGCGACTGCCCCGGCTGCGCGGCCGGCGACGCGCACGACCACGCGCACGACCACGATCACACACACGCGCACGGATCCGGACCGGGGCACGACGAGGCGATGCGCGAAGCCGGCATCTCCAGCTTCGTCGTCGAGCTCGACGAGCCGGTCGACGCCGGGCGATTCAACGCGTTCGTCCAGTCGCTCGCCGCCGAGTTCGGGCCCAGGATGCTGCGGATGAAGGGCGTTTTCGCGGTGGCCGGCGACGATCGCCCGGCCGTCGTGCACGGCGTCCAGCACGTTTTCTTCCCGATCACCTGGCTCGAGCGCTGGCCGGCGGGCCCCCGGCGCTCGCGGTTCGTGTTCATCACCCAGGACCTGGCCCGGGAGCCGGTCGCCCGGCGGTTCGACGAAGCGTTCGGCCGGGGACACGCCTGAACGCGCGCCGCCGATGATCGATCTGCGCGCGCTGGGCGTGTTCCTGACCGTGCTCGAATGCGGCAGCTTCACGCTCGCGGCGAAGCGGCTGTCGAAGTCGCAGTCCGCGGTCTCCCAGTCGGTCCGCCAGCTCGAGGACGACCTGGGTGTCGTGCTGATCGACCGGGCGAGCCGCCCGCTCGCACCGACCGCCCCCGGCGCCATCCTGCGCGAACACGCGAGCCGCCTGATCCGCGATGCCGAGAGCCTGGGCGCCAAGGTGCGCGACCAGGGGGACTCGAAGGTCCCCGAAATACGGATCGGCCTGGTCGACTCGTTCGCCGCGACCGTCGGACCGGCGCTGATGCGGACGCTGCTCGACCAGGCGGTGAACCTCACCGTCTATTCCGGACTGACGTCGAACCTCGCCGAGGCGTTCCTGCAGCGCAAGGTCGACCTCATCATCGGCAACGACGCGATGGAAGAGGTCGAGGGACTGGACCGCCACGAGCTGATGCGCGAGCCGTTCCTGCTGCTCGTTCCGGCCTCGATGCCGTCGGCGGGCGGCGAGGCCGGGCTCGCGAAGCTCGCGCGCAACTACCCGATGATCTGCTACCACCCCCACTCGTTCCTCGGCGCCCAGATCGCGCGGCAGCTCGCGAACCGCAACGTCCGCGCGACGCGGCGCGTATCGGTCGACACGTCCGACAGCCTGATCGCGATGGTCGCCGCCGGTGTCGGCTGGACGAGCACCACACCGCTGTGCCTGCTGGTCGGCCGCCCCTACCTGCCGCGCGTGAAAATCCTGCCGTTCCCCGGCCCGCGCTTCTCGCGCCGGCTCGTGCTCGTGTCGCGCAGCGGCGAGCACTCGGCCCTCGCCTCGCGGCTCGCGCGGATCGCCGGCCAGATCCTCGCCACCGACGTCCGCGCCGAGCTGAAGACGCTGTCGCCCGGATTGGCGGACCGCATCGCCGTCAGCGCGCGTGCCGGTGCTGAGCGCGAGCGGCCGTGAGTGCCGCGCGCCCGATGACCGGCGTGTCCGGGCGGCGCCGGCGGCCGGCCCGGGAGAAGGCCCTGTGAACGACGCGCCGCTGGCCACGGTCCGCTACACCCGCTGTCCGGTCCCGAGCGCGACCGGTGTCGCGCTCGCCACCGGCGTGTTCGACGCGCTCACCGCGGACCGGCGCTACGGCTTTCGCGACATCGCCGAACTGGGCGAGGCCGGCGCGTCCGCGCACTACACGCACGCGATCGACTACTTCTTCCGCGAAGGCGGCGGCAGCCCGCCGATCTGGGCGCGCGCGAACGGGGCGGCGAGCCGCCTGCTCGGCGTGACGTTCATGGACGAACTGCTCGGCGTGTACGTGCGCGCGGACGACCCGGTCGCGTCGGTCGCGGACCTGCGCGGACGCCGGATCGCGCTGCCGCGCTGGCCGGCGCTGGTGTTCGATTTCTGGCGCGCGGCCGCCGAGAAGGGCTACGCCTCCGCGCTCGCGCTGCACGGATTGAGCGAGCGCGACGTCGAGGCCGTCGACATCGTGGAGACCGGGGTCGCGAAGGTCCTGCCCGCGGACCGCGACGGAACGCGCGAGCCCGGCCCCGGCCGGCCGCACGGCTACCGGCAGCAGCTCGCGGCGCTCCTCGCGGGACGCGTCGACGCCCTCTTCGGCAAGGGCGCCGAGGCGGTGCGGCTCGAACAGGAGGCCGGCGGCGCCATCCGGCTGCTCGACGACCTGCGCCGGTCGCCGGCGATCGACGACCGGGTCAACAACTCGTCGCCACGGCTCGTCACCGTGAGCGCACCGCTGCTGCGCGACCACCCGGAGGCGGCGGTCCGCTACCTGCAGGGACTCCTGCGCGCGGCGACGTGGGCCCGCGCGCACCCCGACGCGACCGCGACGATCATCGGGCGCGAATGCGCGATCGCGGCGGCCGACGTCCCGCGCGCCTTCGAACCCGCGTTCGCGGACAAGCTCGCGCCCTCGCTCGCTCCCGAACTCCTGGCGACGGTCGCGACGATGAAGGACTTCCTGCTCGCGCGCGGCTACCTGGCCGGCGACATCGACCTCCACGACTGGATCGATCCGGCGCCGCTCGCGGAAGCCCTGCGGCGCGAGCGCGCGGGGGTCCCGGGCTCGCGCTGACCCCGGCGCCGGCGGGGGCATCGCCAGGCGGCCCGAGCGCCGGACGGCATATCGAAATCGTCGATGCCTTCCATCGATTTGGTTTATGTGCACCGTCGCAGCCCCCCCGGACGGGCGTTTCGCACTATGCTGGACCGACACGGCAGCGGGGTTCGACGAGTCGTACGCCCCGCCGGCGCACCGCCCCGGAGCCCGCCGCCCACGGACCGCCGAAGACGCCCGACCAGGAGACGAACCCGATGTCCACGAACGCCACCCCGATGAAGGACCTGTCCGATCGCCTGGCGAAGGCGCTGCACCTCGAGTCGGTGCCGATCGGCGTGATGTTCATGAACAAGCAGCCCGACGGCATTCCGCGCTTCGACCGGGGGACGCTCAAGGCCTGCATGTTCTGGGACGTCGCCCGCTTCGAGAAGCGGGTCTTCTACACCGACGTCGAGAACCACCGCGACTGCAAGAACGGCAGCCATTACCTCGGCTTCACGCCGCCGTTCGAGGGCCAGTACACCGGCGAGTGGTCGGCGGGCGACTGGCCGGACAAGGGCCGCGCGATCGTGCGCACGCCGGTCGCGTTCCGCCGCAACCTGCAGAAGTACCACATCATCCCGACCGGCACCGTGAAGTACATGGTGTTCGGGCCGCTCGACGAGTTCCCGTACACCGAGGCGGCGGGCAGCGGCATCGTCAACGTGATCTGCACGGCCAAGCAGGGGCTCTTCCTCGCGCGCGCGGCCGACTACGAGGCGGGCGGCGCGACCGAGGGCACGACCGGTCCGTCGACCTGCTCGATGGTGCTGTCCAAGCCGCTGCTGACCGGCCAGGTCCACTACACGCTCGGCTGCTTCGGCTTCCGCCAGTTCGTGCAGATCAAGCCGGAGGAACTCATCTTCGGCATCCCGTTCGAGAAGATGGAGAACGTCGTCGAGAACCTGGAGCTGCTGCTCCGGCGCCGCGGCGACCTGGTCGAGCTGCTCGCCGAGCCGGTCGGTGTCGCGCACGTCGCGACCGAGCGCGAGATCGCGGTCCAGCGCTCGCCCGGAGCGGTCCTCAAGTCGTAAAGCAATCCCGGCCGCCGATGCGCGCGGCGACGGCGCGTGTCACCGTCCGCCCTCTCCGGAGGGCGGAGAGAGGCGTCGCGCCGCGTACGGCAAGCCAGGGGGAGGGTACCCGGTGAACGACTCTTCGACTTCCGAGCTCGTCCAGCGATCGCGCGCCGTCGGCAGGGAGGTCCGGCGCGGCGATGCGGCGGAGAAAGTCACCGGCCGCTACGCGTACGGCATGGACCTGGCGTTGCCGGGGATGCTGCACGCCAAGGTCCTGCGCTCGCCGTACCCGCACGCGCGCATCGTGTCGATCGACACCTCGCGGGCGCGCGCGCTCGCCGGCGTGCGCGCGGTCGTCACCGGCGACGAGCTGCCCTGGCTGTTCGGCTCGGCGTTGCGCGACGAGCCGTTCCTCGCCCGGGGACGCGTCCGTTACGCCGGGGAGCCGGTCGTGGCGATCGCCGCGACGACCGAGGAGATCGCGCGCGAGGCGATCGACCTGGTCGACGTCGAGTACGAGGAGCTGCCGGCGGTCTTCGATCCGATCGAGGCGATGGAACCCGGCGCGCCGGTCCTGCACCCGGACCTGGGCTCGTACGCGATGGAGGGCTACTACGGCGGCGTCGACGGCACGAACATCGCCAACCACGCGAAGATCCGCCGCGGCGACGTCGAGCAGGGCTTCCGCGACTCGGACTTCGTGTTCGAAGACGTGTTCACCACCCAGTACGTCCAGCACTGCTCGATGGAGGCGCACGTCTGCGCGGCGCAGGTCGCCGTCGACGGGTCGGTGACCGTCTGGTCGAGCTGCCAGTCGCCGTACAACTTCGTCCGCGACCTCTCCAACGCGCTGGGACTGCCGTACAACCGGGTGCGGGTGATCGCCACCGGCATCGGCGGGGCGTTCGGCGGGAAGATGTACCTGAGGACCGAGCCGCTGACGGTCGCGCTGGCGATGCGGACCCAGGGCCGCCCGGTCAAGTACGCGCACACGCGCGACGAGGAGTTCATCGGCGCCGTCGTCAAGCACCCGGCGCACCTCAAGTTCAAGACCGGCGTCAAGCGCGACGGCACGATCGTCGCGCGCCAGATCACCTCGGTGTTCAACACCGGTGGCTACGCGGACGCGGGCCCGCAGGTCGCGCGCAACAGCGCGTTCTCCGGGACCGGCCCCTACCGGATCCCGAACGTCCGGATCGACAGCTACTGCGTCTACACCAACAACCCGATCGGCGGGGCGTTCCGCGGCTTCGGCGTGCCGCAGGCGACCTGGGCGCACGAATCGCAGATGGACATGATCGCCCATCGCCTCGGCATCGACCCGGTCGAGATCCGCCGGCGCAACCTCATGGACCTGGGCGACTCGACGTCGACCGGGGAAGTCCTGGTCACGAGCGTCGGGGTCCGGCAGACGCTCGAGCGCGCGATCGAGGCGTCGTCGTACCGGACACCGCTCGCGCCGACCGGCGACCCGCGCGTGGTGCGCGGCCGCGGGCTCGCGACGATGCACAAGCTCACCAACTCGCCGACCCATTCCACGGCGTTCGTGAAAATGCACCAGGACGGCACCGTCGTCCTGCTCTCGTCGAGCGTCGATCTGGGCCAGGGCATCGCCACCGTGCTGCGCCAGATCGTCGCCGAGCGGCTGGGACTCGCGCTCGAGCACGTCTCGATCGCCCCGCCCGATTCGCACTACTCGCCGTACGACCAGTCCACGTCCGGCAGCCGCTCGGTCTTCCACATGGGCAACGCGGTGCTCGCGGCCTGCGCGGACCTCGCGCGGCGGCTGTGCGCGCACGCGGCGCCGCTGCTGGGCGTGGGCGTCGAGCGCGTCGAGTACCGGGACGGCGGTGTCGGCGTCGTCGGCGGCGACCGGTTCCTGACGGCGAAGGCGATCATCGAGAAGACCTTCGGCACGCGCGGCTGCACCGTGCACGGCGAGGGCCGGTTCACGCCGCCCAACACGGTGCCACCCGACAAGGACACCGGCCAGACGCCCAAGATGTCGGCGTTCTGGATGTACGCGACCCACGTCGCCGACGTCGAGGTCGACCTCGACACCGGGCGGGTCAAGGTGCTGAAGGTGGTCGCCGTCCACGACGCCGGCACGATCATCAATCCGGAAGGCGCGGTCGGCCAGGTCGAGGGCGGGGTCGTCCAGGGCCTGGGCGCGACGCTGTGCGAGGAGATGCTCGTCGCCGACGGCATCGTCACCAACGCGTCGTTCGCCGAGTACAAGATCCCGACGTCGCTCGACGTCCCCGAGATCGTGTCGCTGTTCGTCGAGGCGCCGCACGCCGAAGGTCCGTACGGCGCGAAGGGCCTGTCGGAGCCGGCGCTCGCGCCGACCGCGCCCGCGGTCGCCAACGCGATCTACAACGCCACCGGCGCCCGCGTCACCAGCCTGCCGATCACGCCGGAGAAGGTGCTCGCGGCGCTCGCGGCCACCCGGCGCTGACGCCGCCGATCATCGCCCCGCAGGAGCCATCGCGTGACCCGTCACCTGTCGATGTCGATCAACGGGGAGCCGCACGAGTTCGACGCGGCCGACCACCGGACGCTGATCGAGGTGCTGCGCGACGACCTCGCGCTCACCGGCACCAAGGACGCCTGCCGTCAGGGCGTCTGCGGCTCGTGCACGGTGCTCGTCGACGGCGTCGCGGTCCGCTCGTGCCTGATGCTCGCGGCGCGTTGCCAGGGCAAGTCGGTGACCACGGTCGAGGGCCTCGCGGCCGGCGACCGGCTCTCCGCGCTGCAGCAGGCGTTCGTCGAAGCCGGCGCGGTCCAGTGCGGCTACTGCACGTCCGGCATGCTGATCGCCGCGACCGCGCTGCTCGAATCGAACCCGTCGCCGACCGAAGTAGAGGTGCGCGCCGCGCTGGTCGGCAACCTCTGCCGCTGCACCGGCTACGCGCCGATCGTCCGCGCGGTGCTCGCCGCGTCGCGGGCCGGCGCCGGCCATCCGGTCGCGGCGGTCGGGTCATGAGCCTGCCCCGCTTCGAATACCGCGCGCCCGGCACGCTCGCCGACGCGCTGGCGGTCCGCCGCGAGGCCGGCGAGGACGCGCTGGTCATGGCCGGCGGACTGACGACCGTCATCCTGATGCGCGAGCGCCTCGCCCGCCCCCGCCTGGTGCTGAGCCTCTCGGAGATCGAGGCGCTGCGCCGGATCGAGGCCAACGGCGCGCTGTCGATCGGCGCGATGGCGACGCACGCGGAGATCGTGCGTTCGCCGGCGGTGGCCGCCGTCGCCCCGCTGATCGCCGAAGCCTGCGGCCACGTCGGATCCCCGGCGATCCGCAACATGGGAACCCTCGGAGGCAACGTGTGTCACGCCGACAGCGCCTCGGATCCCGCGCCCGCGCTGCTCGCGCTCGACGCCGAGGCGGTGATCGCCGGACCGCGCGGCGAGCGACGCCTGCCGATGACCGGGTTCTTCCAGGGAACGCTGACCACCGCGCTCGGCGGCGACGAGCTCCTCGCCGCGATCCGGATACCGCGGCCGGCGGCCGGCACCGCGAGCCGCTTCGTCAAGTACACGGCGACGACCGCCGAGGCGTTCGCGACGGTGACCGTGGCGATGACCGTGGTGAAGGACGCGGCCGGCGCCTGCCGCTCGGCCCGCATCGGGCTGGGCAGCGTCGCATCGACACCGATCCGCGCGACCGCGGCCGAGTCGCTGCTCGCCGGCCGCAGACTCACGCGCGAGGCGATCGACGAAGCCGCGCGCGCCGCCGCCGATGCGACCTCGCCGTCGTCGAACAACCAGGGGTCGGCCGGGTACCGGCGCGAGATGACGCGCGTCTGGGTGCGCCGGCTGCTCGAGGACATCGCCGCCCGCTGACATCGCCGCCGCGCAAAGGGCGCGCGAGCGCCCGCGACCGACGCGGCCGGCAACCGGACGACTTCCCCGCAGGACCGAAAGGACGGATAACGCCATGGCCGGCAAGGAGATCAAGGGCGACTGGGTGTGGGGATGGCCCGACCGCAAGCGCCCGCGCTCGGAGTTCTACAAGGACACCGAGGGCCGCGTCGTCGGCTCGCGTTCGCCGTTCCTCGACCTGGAAGGGCTGATCACGCCCACCGACAACGCGTTCGTGAACGCGCAGGTCCAGATGCCCGAGCCCGTGCATCCGGAAGAGTACCGGTTCGAGGTGTTCGGCGAGGTCGAGCGGTCGCTGGAGCTCGGTCTCGACGACATGCGCAAGCTGCCGGGACGGACGGTGCGCGCGGTCGTCGAGTGCGCGGGCAACGACGCCGACTTCTTCACCTATCTCGAGCAGGGCGGAACCGGGCCGAAGCCGTCGTTCGAACTCTCCGAGGTCGACGGCATCCACTGGCGGCTGTCCGGCAAGAAGCGCGAGAAGCCGATCGGCGACGGCGAGTCGCTGGTGAAGTCGATCCCGAGCACCTGCATGGTGACCGGTGGCGAGTGGACCGGCGTCCCGCTGTCGGAACTGCTGAACCGCGCGGGCGTGAAGCCCGGCGCGGTCGCCGTCCGCCTCGAGGGCTGGGACCGGGGCCGTCCCGACCCGATCACGCTCTACCGGTCGGCGGCGCGCACCGATTTCCAGGTCTACGACCCCGGCGTCATCAACTACGACAAGGGCCTGCCGCTGGCCAAGGCGATGCACCCGGACACGATCCTCGCCTGGGCGCAGAACGGCGAGTACCTCCAGCACGTGCACGGCGCACCGATGCGCCTCATCGTGCCCGGCTGGGCCGGCAACTGGTGGGTCAAGTGGATCCACAAGATCGAGGTGATGGACCGGATGCCCGACTGCTATCACCAGACGCATTACTTCGTGTCGGGGAAGTCGCCGGAGGATCCCGACAAGAAGATGATGACCGCGCTCGGCTGCAAGAGCGTGATCACCGAGCCGCGCGACGAGGATCCGCCGCTCGCGCGCGGCGAACACGTGATCCGGGGGATGGCCTGGAGCGGCGAGGGCGAGATCAAGCGGATCGAGGTGAGCGTCGACGGCGGGAATACCTGGCACGACGCGCACGTCGAGTACTCGCCGGATCGCTGGCTGTGGAAGCGCTGGTCGTACCTGTGGAAGGTCGATGCGCCCGGCGCCTATACGATCCTGGCGCGCGCCACCGACGAGCAGGGTCGCCGGCAGCCGCAGACGCCGTGGAATTTCCTGCGCAAGCACTTCGACGGCATCGTCCCCACGCACGTCACCGTCGAATGACACCGCGCGCCGCCCGCCGCACGCGCCCGCGCACGGAGCCCCGTTGAAGATCGTCGTCTGCGTCAAGGAGATCCCCGATCCGGACATCGCCGCGTCGGTGTTCCAGGTCGACGAGGCGGCGCGCGCCGTGGTCCCGGTGCCGGGCCTGCGGTCGGTCGCGAGTCCGTTCGACGAGCAGGCGATCGAAGTCGCGCTGCGGCTGCGCGACCAGCTCGGCTCGGCGGCGATCTCGCTGGTCACGCTGGGCGACGAGACCGCGAAGGCGATCGTCAAGAACGGTCTCGCGCTGGGAGCGGACGACGCGTACCTGCTCGTCGACGAGGCGTTCGACGGCGGCGACGCGACGACGACGGCGCGCGCGCTCGCGGCGGCGATCCGCAAGATCGGCGGCGTCGACCTCGTGCTGACCGGCCGGCAGGCCGCCGACGACGACGCCGGCATCGTCGGCTGCGGCATCGCCGAGATCCTCGGCGTGCCGGCGGTGACGTTCGCGATGGACGTCGCCGTCGACGGCGGCGCGCTCGTCGTCGAGCGGTCGCTGGGCGACGGCTCGGAAACCGTCGAGGCGCCGCTGCCCGCGCTCGTCACCGTGTCGCACGAGGTCGGCAAGGTGCGCCCGGCCAGCCTGCGCGAAACCATGAAGGCCGCGCGCCAGCCGCTGACCGTGGGGACGGCCGCGGACCTCGAACTGACCGCCGGCGACGTCGGCGCGGCCGGCGCGCGCCGGACTCTCGAGCGCCTCGCGGTGCCGAAGAACGACGTCCGATGCGAGTTCCTCGCCGGCGAGAGCCCCGAGGCGCTCGCCGCGACCCTGATCGAGCGGCTGTCCGCCGCCAGGATCCTGTAGGCGGCCCCATGTCGAATCCGGTGCGCGCGCTGGTCGTCGCAGAGACGTCGGACGGTCAACCGATCCCGCTCGTGTGGGAGATGCTCGGACTCGCCCGCCGCTGGGCCGACGAGACCGGCGGTGCGGTCCACGCGTGCGTGCTGGGCGACGGGCTCGACGCCGCCGCCGTAGCGCTCGCGGCGCGGGGGGCCGACCGCGTGCACAGGATCGCATCGCCGTCCCTCTCGCCCTACCAGGCCGACGCGTGGCTGCCCGACGTCTGCGCGGTCGCGCGCGCGGTCGGACCGGCGGCGGTGATGATCGGGCACACGCCGCAGGGCGCCGATCTCGCGCCGCGGATCGCCTTCCGTCTCGACGCCGGCATCGCGACCGCGTGCAATCGCGCGTCCTGGACCGCGGGCCGGCTCGAGGTGACCCGCCCCTGCTACGGCGGCAAGGCCGAGGAGACCGTATCGTTCCGGACCGCCACGGCTGTGGTCACCGTCAAGGCGAAATGCTTCGCGCCGGCACCTGCTCAGGCGGCGCGCCACGGCGACGTCGTCGCCGTCCCGACCGTGCTCGACGCCGCGAGCGTGCGCACGCGGGTGCGCGGATCGCGCCGGGACGCGAGCGCCGGTGCGAACCTCGAGAGCGCGAACATCGTCGTCGCCGGCGGCGGCGGCATGAAGGGGCCGGACGGGTTCGGGATGCTCGAACGCCTCGCCGTCGCGCTCGGCGGCGCCGTCGGCGCGAGCCGCGTCGCCTGTGATCTGGGCTGGTGCCCGCCGGGACGCCAGGTCGGTCTGTCCGGCAAGACGGTGGCGCCGGAGCTCTACCTCGCCGTCGGCATCTCCGGCGCGGGCCAGCACATGGCCGGCTGCGTGAATTCCAAGACCATCGTCGCGATCAACACCGACGCCGCGGCGCCGATCTTCCGGTACGCGCGCTACGGTGTCGTGGCGGACTGTCACGCGCTCGTCCCGGCCCTCATCGAGGTGCTCGAGAGCAAGGCGCGTTGAATCGCCCCCGCCGGAGCGGACTCGACCGGGGCGCGTGGCCGCGCCAAGAGCACGCCGGCGGCTCGCGCATCGACCGGCAGCGGCGACCGCCGCATCGAGAGGGAGGTAGCGCATGAGCCGTTCCGCCGCCCCGTTCCCGAACGATTCGCTCGCCGGTCGCGACGTCGCCTATCACCTGCACGCCTGCACGAACCTGCGCCAGCACGAGCGGGACGGTCCGCTCGTCATCGACCGCGGCGAAGGCATCCACGTCTGGGACACGGCCGGCAAGCGCTACATCGAAGGCATGTCCGGGCTGTGGTGCACGACGCTCGGCTTCAGCGAGCCGCGGTTGTGCGACGCCGCCGATCGGCAGATGCGCAGGCTGCCGTTCAATCCGACGTTCCGGGGCCGCAGCCACGAGTCGTTGATCGACCTCGCGGAGCGACTGATCGCGCGCGCGCCGGTGCCGATGTCGAAGGCGTTCTTCGCTTCGTCGGGATCCGAGGCGAACGACACGGCGATGAAGCTCGTCGGCTACTACCACCATGCGACCGGGCGGCCGGGCAAACGCAGGATCGTCGCGCGTCGCAAGGGCTACCACGGCACGACGATCGCCACGGCGGCTATCACCGGCCTCGACGACTACCACACGCATTTCAATCTGCCGACCGCCGATGTGCTCTTCGTCGACACGCCGCACCACTGGCGTCACGCGCGCGCCTCCGAATCCGAGGACGCGTACGCGGCGAGGCTCGCCGCCGATCTGGACCGTGCGATCGTCGAGGCGGGACCCGACACGGTCGGTGCGTTCATCGCCGAGCCGGTCATGGGGGTCGGCGCCGTGCTGGTCCCGCCGCGGACCTATTTCGAACGCGTGCAGGAAGTGCTCCGCCGGCACGACGTGCTGCTGATCGCCGACGAGGTGATCTGCGGATTCGGCCGTACGGGCCGATGGTGGGGCAGCGAGACATTCGGCATGCGCCCGGACATCCTGACCTGCGCCAAGGGGCTGTCGTCCGCCTACCTGCCGATTTCCGCCGTGCTCGTCAACGACCGCGTCTACGGGCCGATCGCCGACGCGAGCGAGCGGGTCGGCATCTTCGGGCACGGCCACACCTACTCGGGCCATCCGGTCTGCGCGGCCGTCGCGCTCGAGGCGATGAAGATCTACGAGGAGCGCGACATACCCGGCCACGTGCGCGCGGTCTCGCAGCGGTTCCTCGACGGACTGCGCGGCCTCGCGGCCTCGCCCCTCGTCGGTGAGGCGCGGGGCGTCGGACTGATGGGCGCGATCGAACTGGTCGCCGACAAGTCGACGAAGGCGCCGTTCGACAAGTCCCGCCAGGTCGGCGCGCAGGTCGCGGCCCGGGCGCTCGAGCATGGACTCATCGTCCGCGCGATCGGCGACGCCATCGTCGCGGCCCCGCCCCTCATCATCACCGAGCCCCAGATCGACGACCTGGTCGGTCGGCTCGCGCAGGCGCTCGGCGAGGTCGAGCGCGGGCAACCGGTGTCGACGCCGCGCAAGTTCGTTTCGACAGGTCCGTGAGCGGGCGCCGATCGGAACGGTGATATCGTGCACAGGATGAACTCGGCGGAGTCGAAGAAAACAAGGTCGGCTGCGGACGCCGCGCCGCGATGAGCGCCGCGCCCGGGGCGCGAACGCCGGACGCGCGGGATCGCCCGATGACCCGGGCGCTCATCCCGATCGCGGCGCTGGCGCTGCTGTGGGGATGCAACTGGCCCCTCCTCAAGCTCTCGCTCGCGGAAATCCCGCCGCTGACGTTCCGTGGGGCGACACTCGTGTTCGCGGGCCTGGGCCTGCTCGTCGTCGCACGCGTCTCCGGCGAGTCGACCGCGATCCGGCGCGCCTGGTGGCCGAAGGTCGCGGTGCTGGCGCTGCTCAACGTCACGGTGTGGAACGGACTCACGCTGTTCGGGCTGAAGGAGCTGCCGGCCGGGCGCAGCGTGATCCTCGGCTACACGATGCCGGTCTGGGCCATGCTCACGAGCGTGTGGATCGCCCGCGAGCCGATGACGCCGCGCAAGCTCGTCGGGCTCGCGCTCGGAATGCTCGGGATGGCGTTGCTGATCGGCGAAGACCTGAGCCTCCTCGAGCGCCGGCCGCTCGGCACCGCGATGATCCTCGCCTCGTCGATCGCATGGGCGATCGGCACGGTGCTGCTGCGCACGTGGAAGCCGCCGATCCCGCTGATCCCGCTCTCCGGCTGGATGATGATCGTCGGATGGCTGCCGATCGCGCTGCTCGCGCCGATCTTCGACGACGTGCACATCGGCCGGCTCGCGAGCGCGTCGTGGGTGCCCTGGCTCGGGATCGCCTACAACATCGTGGCCGCCGGCACGCTCGGCCACTGGGCCTGGTTCACGCTCGCGCGCACGCTGCCGGCCACGATCTCGGGGCTCGCCTCGCTGCCCGTGCCGGTCGTCGGCGTGTTCGCCAGCATGATCGTGCTGGGCGAGCGTCCCAGCGTGCTCGAATGGACGGCGCTCGCCTGCGTCGTGGGGGCGCTGACCGCCGTGCTCTGGCCGGCGCGCGCCGGCGGCGCGGACTGACGCAGCGCCGACGCCGGGTCCCGCGGAGGCCCGCGTCTATCGGAGTTCCGGAATCAGCGCCGGCAGCGGCCGGCCGGCGAAGTGCGCGTCGAGATTGGCGAGGCACAGGTCGCCCATCGCCTTGCGCGTCTCGTGCGTGCCGCTGCCCACGTGCGGCAGCAGGACGACGTTGTCCATCGAGAGCAGCGCCCTGGGGACGTGGGGCTCGTTCTCGAACACGTCGAGCCCCGCCGCCTTGATCGTCCCGCTCTCGAGCGCCCGCACGAGCGCCGCCTCGTCGATGATCGAGCCGCGTGCGATGTTGACGATCGTGCCCTTCGCCCCCAGCGCGGCGAGCACACCGGCGTTCACGAGATGCCGGGTCGCCGCACCGCCCGGACAGGCGACGATCAGGAAGTCGCTGTCGGCGGCGAGCGATTCGAGGTCGGCCACGTAACGCCAGGTCACGCCGGGCTGCGGCCGGCGGCCGGTGTAGGCGATCCGCATTCCCATCGCCGCGAGACGTTCGGCGATCGCCTTGCCGATCCGGCCCAGGCCGAGGATGCCGGCCTTCCTGCCGCCGAGCCTGGTCGTGAGTTCGAAGCCGCCGCGTTCCCACGCACCCGCGCGCACGAAACGGTCGGCTTTCGCGAAGCCGCGGCCGGTCATCAGCACCAACCCGACCGCGACATCCGCGACGTCGTCGGTCAGCACGTCCGGCGTGTGACCGACACGGATGCCGCGCTGGCGGCAATACTCGACCGGCACGCCGTCGTAGCCGACGCCGAACACCGAGATGATCTCGAGCCCGGGCAACTGGTCGAGGAGTTCGGTCGGCGTGACCGTGCCGCCGCCCTGGACGAGACCCCGGACGCGCGCGCCCTCCGCCGCGAGGAGTCCTGGCTTGTGGCTCGCCAGGTGGTGATCGTGGCAGCGGTATCCGGCCTTGAGCGGCTCGTAGAGGAACGGCGGCAGCGGCGCGGTGACGAGGATGTCCTGGGTGGGCATGGGGTCAGTCCCTGGTTTCGATGTTCGAGCCGGCCGGCGGGCCGGCGTCCGCCGCCCAGTCGAGCAGGCCGGCGATCAGTCCGGCGTCACCGCCGTCGGTGAGTCTCGCGTCCAGGCCGAGCGCGCGGACGCGTTCGGCGATCCGGGGATGCGGCACGAACGCCGGCAGGCGCGCGAGCCATCGCAGGCCCCGCTCCCCGACCGCGCGCACGAGATTCTCCGCGCCCTCCGACGACGTGAGTGTGATCGCATGCACGCGACCGTGGGCGAGCGCGTCGACCAGGCCCTCGGCGCCGCCCTCGGGCGCGCGACGCCGGTAGCAGACGACGGACTCGACCTGCGCGCCGCGTGCGATCAGCGTGTCGGCGAGCGTCTCGCGGCCGCCTTCGCCGCGGAAGACGACCGCGCGCTTGCCGTGGACCCGGGCGAGTTCCGGCAGGGCGAGCAATCCTTCGCTGTCGTAGCTCGTCGCCGGACAGCGCGCCTCCGGAACACCGACGGCGGCGAGCGCCTCGACCGTGCCCGGGCCGGGCGCGTACGCCGGAAGGCCCGCCGGCCAGCGTCCGACCGGCGGCGCGCCGTACTCCGCGGCGTTCGCGGAAATGAAGAACGCGAAGTCGTAGCCGGCGAGTTCCGCATGCGCGCGGTCGAGCGCCGCGCGGTCGAGCGGCGGTTCGATCACGATCGCAGGCCAGATGATCGGCGTCGCGTCCAGCGCCGCGAGCCGGCGCGCGAATCCCTCGGACTGGCGCGCCGGCCTCGTGACCAGGATGCCGCGTCCGAAGAGCGGCCCGCGCGGACGCGGCGGCGATGTCAGCGTATGGAGATTCACGACGCGAGCCGGCGGACGGCTCCGCCCGCGCGGAGCAGCGCGCCGACCGGCGCGTGCGGGTAGAATCCGGCGAGTCGCGCACGCACCCGGTCGACCTTCGCGCCGGCGGGTGCGGCGACACGGACGGCGAGCGTGAGGCGGCGCGACGCGGAGTGGAGGTTCATCGGACCATGACGTCGAGAGCGGGCGACAGCGCACCGGCGAACGCCGATCGGCGAGCGGCGGTCGCGGCGATTCTAGCATCGGCGATCGCCGCGTTCGCCGCGGGGCGGGCCGGCGACGCGCGCGCGCAGAGCGGAACGCCCGCGGGGGCGCCGCGACGCTCGAACCTGCGGCCGCGCTCGCACGCGCTGCCCGAAGCGGTCGATCTCGCGCGCGACGCCACGATCGCACGCAACACCCGGCGACCGATCCTGCTGTTCTTCGACCGCGACGACTGTCCGTATTGCGAGCGCGCGCTGCGCGAGCACCTGGTGCCGATGAGCCGGGAGTCGCCGTGGCGCGAGGACGTCCTGTTCCGCCAGGTCGAGGTCGACCGCGCGCGCCTCATCATCGACTTCGACGGCGGCTCCAACACGCACGTCGGACTCGCGCGCCGATACAAGGCGTCGCTCACGCCGACGATCGTCGTCGTCGACGCGAACGGCCAGCCGATCGGCGATCCGATCGTCGGACTGCTGACCGCCGATTTCTACGGCGCCTACATCGAGGACGCGCTGCGCGCCGCCGTCAAGCGGCTGCGCGAGTGAGTCGGGACGCGCGGTCGGAATCGCCTTCCACGAGACGGCGGATCGAGCTCCAACCGTCACTCTTCGCCGTCGGGGTGCCGGCATCCCTAGCGTCGTGCGCTTGACGTGCCTCAATTCCCGAGGATCGCCAAGTCCGACGCCCGGTGCTAGCATCGCGCCAATGCGTATCCGGTCGACACGCTCGCGCATCGCCGCCGTTGTCGCCGCGCTCGCGATTCTCGTCGGCGCGGTCGCGCCGACGCCGCGCATCGCCGTAGGCGACGTCGTCTCGGCGGCGGGCGTCTGCACGGTCGACGGCTGGCGCCCCGCCGGGCCGGGGCACGCGCCCGGCGGTCCGTCGACGCATGCCGAGCATTGCGCGCTCTGCACGGCGGGCGCGGTCTGGGCACCACCGTCGTCCGCCGTCGTCGCCACGGCGGTTCCCGTCGGCCGTTCGGAACGACCCTCTCCGTCCGAAGCGCACGGCACCCTCCGCTTCGAGTGGCTGTCCGCCGCTCCTCGCGGTCCTCCCTCGCTCGCCTAGCCAGCCGCTTCCGAACGCCGGACGCGCAAGCCGCGCGCCCGTGTTCGCACTCACGACCGAAGCGCCGAGGATCGCGCGCATCGCGCGCCGGCATGCCGGCGCACGCCCGCGACCCGCGCCCACGACTCCGAGGGAGAAACAGGACATGCCCGTCTGCACACTCCGGCCGCTCGCGGCCGCGCTCGCCGCCGCACTCGCGTGCGGCGCCCAGGCTCAAACCGGCGACGATCGCCGGTCGATGGATCCGATAAACGTCCGGGGTACGCCGCCGGCGGAGACGTTGTCGCTCGACGACCCGACCGCTACCGGCTCCCGTCTGGGTTTGACTCCCCGGGAAACTCCGGCCGCGGTCACGGTCATCGACCGCGCGACCATCGATCTGCGCGGAGCGATCGACACGCAGGACATCCTGCGCGGGGTACCCGGCGTCACCGCGTCTTCGCCGCCCGGTTCGGCCGGCTCGATCTTCTGGCGCGGCTTCTCGACGACCAACATCACCCAGCTCTTCAACGGCATCTCCGTGCAGTACGACGCGATCGCCGCCCGGCCGGTCGACAGCTGGATCTACGACCGCGTCGAGGCGATCGCCGGACCGTCGTCGTTCCTGTTCGGCGCCGGTGCCGTCGGTGGTTCGGTCAATTACGTGACCAAACTGCCGGTGCGCGACGCGCGCTTCGTGCACGCCCGCGCCTCCGGAGGGAACTACGACACCACGCAACTCTCCGCCGGCGTCAACGCCGCGCTCGGTTCGACCGGGGCCGTCGCCCACACCGGGCGCCTGGACGTCAATCGCTCCGCGTCGCTGGGCTGGGTCGACGGCCAGGAGCGCGAGGCCTGGCAGCTCGCCGCGTCGGTGCTGTCCGATCTCGGTCCGCGTCTCTCGCACACGCTCGCGTACGAGTACCAGCACGAGAAAGTCGACCGGCCGTACTGGGGCACGCCGCTGCTCGTGCCGACGACCGGCGAAGGCCGCATCGATCCGCGCACTCGGTTCGAGAACTACAACTCGATCGACGGGATCTACGAGCAGACCGTGCAGTGGGCGCGGTCGATCCTGGAATGGCGCCCCGCTCCGGCCACGGCCGTCCGCAACACCGCGTATCTCTACGACGCGTTGCGCGACTACCGGAACGTCGAAGTCTACCGCTACAACGCGACCAATACGCTGGTGGACCGCAGCGCAGCGCTGCTGCAGCGTCACGACCAGCGACTGATCGGCGACCGCGTCGAAGTCACGCACAGGACCCGGTTCGGCACGATCGAGTCCGACTGGGCGGCCGGGCTCGACTACTCGGTCAACAAGCAGACTCGCTTCCCCCGGTCGCTGTCGGCGGTCGTGAGTTCGGTGGATCCGGTGGATTTCACAACGGAGAACTTCTTCTCGGTTCCCGGCATGGTGCCGGGCTTCGACCCGGACCGCAGCCACCGGCTCGAGACGTTGGCGCTGTTCGCCGAGAACCGGACCAGGCTCCTGTCGAACGTCGCGCTCGTCACCGCGCTACGCCACGACCGCATCGATCTCGACGTGGTCAACCACCGGACCGCGAGCGCCTCCGATCCGGCGAGCTGGAGCCGCGACTGGCAACCGACGACCGGCCGCGCGGGCGTGGTGTGGGACGTCGCGCGCACGCTCTCGGTCTACGCGCAGTACGCGACGGCGGCCGATCCGCCCGCCGGCATCCTCACGACGGCGACGTTCACGCAGGTCCGCGATTTCGATCTCACGACCGGAAGGCAGGTGGAGGCTGGCGGCAAGTGGATCCTTCCCGACGGACGCGGGGCGATGACGCTCGCCGCCTACCGGATCGAGCGCAAGAACCTGGCGATCTCGGATCCGTCCAATCCGGGCACGACGGTTCCGGTCGGCAAGCAGTCCTCGCGCGGCATCGAGCTGGCCGCTTCGTTCAGGCCGGTCCGACCGCTGCTCCTGCAGGGCGACTTCTCGTGGGTCGACGCGCAGTTCGACGACTTCACCGAGAACGTCGCCGGCGTCGCCGTCTCCCGTGCCGGCAATCGCCCGCCGAACGTACCCGCGCGGGTCGGAAATCTGTGGCTCGCCTGGGACGCGACCTCCGCGCTGCAGGTCGGTGCCGACGTCCGCTACGTTTCGTCGCGCTTCGGCAACGCCGCCAACACGGTCTCCGATGACGCCTACACGCTGCTGGGCGGATACGCGACCTGGAAGCTGGCGCGTAACGCGGCGCTCACCGCACGCGTGCGCAACGCGACCGACGAGGTCTACGCGGCGAGCGTGACCGGAGCGCCGATGTTCTACCTGGGCGCGCCGAGGACGTGGGAGATCGAGTTGCGGGCGTCGTTCTGACGGAGGCCGGCGATGCGGCGCTACCTCTATCTCGCGCACCGATGGCTGGGCATCGCCCTGTGCGCGTTCATGGCGATGTGGTTCGTCTCCGGCGTGGTCATGATGTACGTCGGCTACCCGAAGCTCACACCGGCCGAGCGGCTCGCCGCGGCGGCGCCGCTCGCGCTGCCGGTCGGCGCGGCGCCGCTGTCCACAATCTTCGCCGCGCCGGGTCGCTCAACGGCGCCGCGCGAAATCGTGCTCGCCACCGTCGGCGGACAACCGCGCTGGATCCTGGACTACGGCAAGGCCGGGCGCGTAGCAGTCGACGCCGTCTCCGGGACACCGGTGTCACCCACCGGCCCGCAGCACGCCGCCTTGTCGGCGTCCGCCTGGGCGCGAGGCGCAACGGTCGACTACGTCGATTCGGTCGACGAGGACGCCTGGACCCATTCGCGCGCGCTCGACGCGCACCGCCCGCTCCATCGCGTCGACGTCCGCGACGAGGCCGGCACGCGCCTGTACGTGTCGTCGAGGACCGGTGAAGTCGTCCGGGACGCGACGCGCATCGAGCGGACCTGGAACTGGATGGGGGCATGGATCCACTGGCTCTACCCGTTCCGCGGAGGCTCGATCGACGCCGCCTGGCACGATATCGTCGTCTGGGTCTCGGTCGCCGGCACGCTGCTCGCGGCGACCGGACTCGTCGTCGGAGTGTGGCGCTGGCGCTTCGGCAGGCCTTACTCGAGCGGCGCGCGCACGCCCTATCACGATCGTTCGCGGCGCTGGCACCACGTCGCCGGCCTGATCTTCGGCGCGGTGGCGACGACCTGGATCGCGAGCGGCCTGTTCTCGATGAACCCCTGGCGGATGTTCACCTCGCCCGCGCCGCCGCTCGACACCGCCGCGTTCACTGGAGGCGACCTGACGGCGGCGGCGTGGGTGCTCTCACCCACCGACGCGATCCACCACCTCGTATCCCTCGGCTTCGAGGTGCGTGAGCTCGAGCTGCGACGATTCGATGGCAAGGGTTGGTACGTCGCCTACAACGGCAGCGGGGCGTCCCGGATCCTGGCGGCCACGCCCGATGCGCGACCTGTCGAACGACTCGACCCGGTCGTGGTCGCCCACGCCGGGGCTCGACTCGTGCCGAATGCGCGCGTCGTGCGGACGATGGTGCTCGACGGGTACGACGCGTACTGGTACGCCCGCGCCTCCCACACGATGACCGGACACGTCGAGCGGCGATTGCCGGTCGTGCGCCTCGTCTTCGACGATCCGTACGGGACCTGGGTTCATCTCGACCCGGCGACCGCCTCGGTCGCCGGTCGACTCGACCGCCTGGGCCGGGTCAAACGCTGGGCGTTCGCCTTCCTGCACAGTGTCGACTGGTGGCCGCTGGTGTCCCGGCGCCCCGCGTGGGACCTGCTGCTGATCGCGTTGTCGATCGGCGGCGCCGCCATCAGCGTGACCGGTGTGGTCATCGGATGGCGGCGATTGCGGGGAACGGTGCCGGTGGTGCGGCGCGTGGTCCCGCCGCTCAGCGCCACGGGCGTTTCCGGAACCACCCGGTGACCGACGTCCGTGCACGGCTCGCCGGACGCACCTCGTGCGGCACGCGACCGGCGAGGAACGCGACGAGCGTCCCACCGAGCGGTGTCACGTCGAGCATCGTGCCGTCGTCGCGCCAGATCCTGAGTTCGCCGCCGTCGCTCTCCCGCCACGACTCGTTCAGATAGACGACGCACGACAGCACGCGCGCATCGTCGTCGCGGAAGGTGTCGACGTGGCGCCCGTAGCCGGCGCCGGGCGGGTAGATCGCGTAGTGCAGCTCGACGTCGAACGCACCGAGCTGCAACGAACGGTTCGCCGCTGCACGCACGACGTCGAGCGAGGCGCGCAGCTCCCGCTCGGCCGGATCCGTCGGCCCGTCGGCCAGCCAGCGGATCCGATCGCCGCGGACATCCTCGCGCCGCACGCGCGAGGCACCCCGGCCGATGCGGGCGTCGGTGAATTCGCCGGCGGCGTCGAGCGTGCGTGCCCGATCGCGCAGATCGGCGGTCGCGCGCTCGTCCAGGAATCGCGGAACGACGGCGCAGCCCGTGTCGGCGAGCGCGGATCCGAACGCGTCGAGATCGACTACGCCGGATCCCGGAGCCACGTGTCAGGCCGCACGCTCGTCCATCGTCATCACGCCGAAGAGGTTGCCTTCGGTGTCGCGGACGTAGGCGAGCCAGCCGACGCTGGGCACGGCGAACTTGGGCACGACGACCTCACCGCCGAGCTGCCCGGCGCGCACGACCGCGATGTCGACGTCGGGCACGTTGACCACACAGGTGTACGCGTTGACCGGCTGGCCATCGCCGGGCGGGGGTCCCCGCCGGGGCATCAGGCCGCCGTCGATGCCCGGCGACGCCGGGTCGCCGGTGTGGATCAGCCAGTAATCGTCGCCGAAGCTCTCGAAGGTCCAGCCGAGCAGCCCCCCGTAGAAGCGCATCGCGCGTGCGGGCTCGGCCGCATGGATCTCGAACCAGGTCAGGCGGGACATGCGCGGGCTCCGCGGGGTGACGACGTTCGTGCCGGCGCGGAGGCGCCTCGTTCCTCCGCCCTCCCGGCTATCATAGCGCCGACTCCACCGACCGCGCCCGATCCATGCACATCCTCGTCACCGGCGGCGCCGGATTCCTCGGCCGCCGCCTCGCCCGCGCGATCCTCGCGCGGGGCACGCTCGCCGGACCCGACGACCGCCAGCACCCGGTCGCCCGGATCACGCTCGCCGACGTCGTCGCCGCCGACCTGCCCGATCCGCGCGTGTCCTCGCTGGTCGGCGACCTCGCCGACCCCGCGCTCCTCGATCGCGCGTTCGCCGGCGGTGTCGACAGCGTGTTCCATCTCGCGGCGGTGGTGAGCGGCGAGGCCGAGGCGAATTTCGACCTCGGGTGGCGCGTCAACGTCGACGCGATGCGCGCGCTGCTCGAACGCTGCCGCGCGCCCGGCACGTCGCCCCGGTTCGTGTTCGCGAGTTCGTGCGCCGCGTTCGGCGGGCCGCTGCCCGCGCGGCTGCCCGACGACCAGATGCCCGTGCCGCAGTCGTCGTACGGAACGCAGAAGGTCGTCGGCGAATACCTGGTCCACGACTACACGCGCAAGGGGTTCCTCGACGGGCGCAGCCTGCGGCTGCCGACGGTGACGGTGCGCCCCGGCAAGCCGAACAAGGCGGCCTCGTCGTTCGCGAGCGGCATCGTCCGCGAGCCGCTCGCCGGCGTCGAATCGGTCTGCCCGGTCGCGCCGGAAACGAAGATGTGGCTCACCTCGCCGGCGACGGTCGTCGACAACCTGATCGCCGGCCACGAGGCGCCGGCGAGCGCGTTCGGCCACACGCGCAGCGTGAACCTCCCCGGCATCTCGGTCACCGTGCGCCAGATGGTCGACGCGCTGCGACGCGTGGCCGGCGACGCGGTCGCCGACCGCGTGACCTGGAAACGCGACCCGGCGATCGAACGCATCGTGCTCACCTGGCCGGCCGACTTCGAGGCGAAGCTCGCCCGGGCGCTCGGCATGCGCGCGGACGCGGACTTCGAGAGCATCGTGCGCGCGTACGTCGCCGAATCCGTCCGGCGCTGAACCGGACCGCGCGCCGCGGCCAGGCCGCGCCCGGCCTCCGCTACGCGGAAATGAAGCGCTGCGCGCCGCGCGCGAGGAACTCGTCGGCGAGCGCGCGTCCGAGCGCCTCGGCCTGCGCCATCGGTCCCGACTCGGGATCGAGCGCCGCCGTGCGCTCGCCGCGCAGGATGTCGGTGCCGTCGCGCGAGGCGATGAGCCCCCGCAGCCACAGCTCGCCGCCGCGGAACGTCGCGTAGCCGCCGATCGGCGTGTGGCAGCTTCCCGAGAGCGCGTGCGAAAACGCGCGCTCGGCGGTGATCGCGAGCAGCGTCGGGTGGTGGATGAGCGGCTTCAGCCACTCGATGACGTCGGCGCGCGCGATCGGGCATTCGAGCGCGAGCGCGCCCTGCCCGACCGCCGGCAGGAACACCCCGGGGTCGAGGAGCGCGGAGGCGCGGTGACCCTGCTCGAGGCGATTGAGGCCCGCCGCCGCGAGGATCATCGCGTCGTACTGGCCTTCGTCGAGTTTTTTCACGCGCGTGTTGACGTTGCCGCGCAGCAGCTTCACCTTGAGCGTCGGCCGCCGCTCGCGCAACTGCGCCTCGCGGCGCAGGCTCGACGTGCCGACGACCGCGCCGTCGGGCAGCGCGTCGATCGAGGCCCAGGCGTTGCAGACCAGCGCGTCGCGCGGATCCTCGCGGATCGGCACCGCGGCGATGGTGAAGCCGGGCGCCATCTCCATCGGCATGTCCTTCAGCGAATGGACGGCGAAGTCCGCGCGCCCCTCGAGCATCGCCGTCTCGATCTCCTGGATGAACAGCCCCTTGCCGCCGATCTCGGCGAGCGGCTGGTCGAGCACGCGGTCGCCCTGTGTCGTGATGCCGCGCAGCATCACGTCGCATTCCGGGTAGATCGCGAGCAGCCGGTCGCGGATGTACTGGGCGTGACACAGCGACAGCGCCGATTTGCGCAGCGCGACCAGCAGCTGTCGGGGAGGGTCGGGAGAGTGCATCGTCGCGGTCTCGTCGGGTGGGCCGGCGGCCGCTGCCGCGCGTCCGGGCAGCGGCGGATTCTAGCACCCCGGCGCGGGCCGCCCGGGCCGCCGATCAGATGCGCGCGATCCAGCGCGGTCCGGCACTCTCGCGGTCGCGCGAGAGGGTCACGCGGTACTCGTAGCGATCGGGCCGATAGAGCGCCGTCAGGAACTCGACCGGCCGGCCGCGCGGGTCGCGCACGACGCGGTTCATCGCCATCAGCGGCGTGCCCACGTCGACCTTGAGTCGTCGCGCCACGTCGAGGTCCGCGGCGACCGCGGACAGTCGCTGGTCGGCGCTCGCCGCCGACACGCCGGCCGCCTCGAGCACCGCGATCACCGTCCGGTTTCCCAGCCCCTCCTCGGTCACGAGGTCGGCTTCCGGCGCGGGAAGGTGGCAGACGGTGTACGAGAAGGGCCCGCGCGCGTCGCTGCGCACCCGCTCGATCCGCAGGCCCGGTGCGCCCGCGGACTGCTCGAGCGCCGCCGCCGCCTCGGCGGAGAGCGCCCCGCGCGCGTAGGCGAGCACGCGCACGCGCGTGTCGCGCTCGAAATCGCGGACGTTCTCGAGGAAGCCGGCGAAGCTCTCGCGCACCGGGCGCGGCGGCGCCGGCAGCGCGAACGTCCCCCGGCCCTGCTCGCGCGCGATCAGCCGCTCGTCCTGGAGCATCGCGAGCGCCTTGCGCACGGTCACGCGCGACACACGGAACGACCCGGCGAACGCCTCCTCGGTCGGCATCGGCGTCCCCGGCGGCCACTCGCCTTCGCGGATGCGCCGCTGGATGACCGCGTAGACCTTGTAGTAGCGCGGGACGAAGTCCGACGCCGAACGCTCGACCGCCGGCCGGCGCGCCGCGGACGCCCCGGGCGCCGTGCGCCGGTTCATTCGCGGCCGCCGTCGGCCGGCAGGCGCGCGATCGCCTTGACCTCGAGCAGGAGACCCGGCGCCGCGAGCGCCGTGACGCCCACGCAGGTCACCGGGAAGCGCGCGGCGGGCAGGTAACGGTCCTTGACCGCGCGGAAGAGCGCCCAGTGGCGCTCGAAGTCGACGTGGAAAGTCGTGAGGTCGACGATATCGTCGAATCCGCAGCCGGCCTCGGCGAGGACCAGGCGCAGGTTGTCGAAGCTCGCGGCGAACTGCCGTTCGGGATCCTCGATGATCCGCAGATCGGCGGTGCGGCCGACCTGGCCGGCGACGAACAGGAAGCCGCCGGCGGCGAGCCCGGGCAGGTAGCCGCGCGTCTCGGGGATCGCGCGCATCGGCGCGGGGATGATCGGTCGGCGGTCCAGGCGGTCCATCGAAAGGCTCCGGCGGAATTGGTGACGAGTGCGGCAACGGATCCGGCGCGGGAACGGCGGTCGCGCCGCGGCGATCAGCGCCGCACGAACGGGTTGGGGAACTCGGTCGCGGTCGACACCCAGACGCTCTTGACCTCGAGGTATTCGCGGATGCCGGCGATCCCGCCCTCGCGCCCCACCCCGCTCATCCCGAAGCCGCCGAACGGCGAGGTCGTGCTGGTCATCCGGTAGTTGTTGATCCAGACGGTGCCGGCGCGGATGCGGTCGGCCATCGTCAGCGCGCGCCGGATCGACGTCGTCCACACGCCGGCCGCGAGTCCGTAGCGCGTGTCGTTGGCGATCTCGACGGCCTCGTCCTCGGTGTCGAAGCCGATCACCGCCAACACCGGCCCGAACACCTCCTCCTGCGCGATCCTCATCGCGTTGTGCACGCCGTCGAAGATGGTCGGACGGTAGAAGAGCCCGTCCGGCCAGCCGGGCACGCTCGCGCGGGCGCCGCCGCAGACCAGCCGCGCACCCTCGGCCTTCGCGATCCCGACATAGCGCTCGATCTTGTCCATCTGCGGCCTGGTCGAGATCGGCGCGATCTGCGTCGCCGCGTCCGCCGGATGGCCGAAGCGCGCCGCGGACACGAACTCGACGAGCCGGCGCACGAACGCCTCGCGGATCGTGTTCTGCACGAGGAGCCGCGACCCGGCGACGCACGACTGGCCGGAGGCGGCGAAGATCCCGGCGACCACGCCCTTGAGCGCGTCGTCGGGATCGGCGTCGTCGAACACGATGTTCGGCGACTTGCCGCCCAGCTCCATGGTCACGCGCTTCATGTGGCGCGCGGCCTGCTCGGCGATCGCGCGGCCCGCGTCAGGCCCGCCGGTGAACGCGATCCGGTCGACGCGCGGATGGCTGACCAGCGCCTCGCCGATCTCGGCCCCGGGCCCGGTGACGACGTTGACCACGCCCGCGGGAAATCCCGCGGCCTCGACCAGCTTGACGAATTCCAGCAACGACGCGGACGTGAACTCGGACGGCTTCAGCACGACCGTGCAGCCCGCGGCGAGCGCCGGCGCGAGCTTGAGGCTCGTCAGCGGCAGCGGCGAGTTCCACGGCATGATGCACACGACCACGCCGGCCGGCTCGAGCTTCGTGTAGTTGAAGACCCCCGGCTTGTCGCTCGGGATCACCGTCCCTTCGACCTTGTCGGCGAGCCCGCCGTAGTAGTAGTAATAATTCGCCATGTAGCGCATCTGCATGACGAGTTCGGCGTAGAGCTTGCCGTTGTCCTTCATCTCGACGCGCGCCAGCCACTCCGCGTTCGCGGCGATCAGGTCGCCGAGCCGGCGCAGCAGCGCCCCGCGCTGTGACGCGTTGAGCGTCCGCCAGGCGCCGGCCACCAGCGCCCGCCGGGCCGCCTCGACCGCCGCGTCGGCGTCGGCGGACGTCGCCCGGGGCACGCGCGCCCACACCGAGCCGGCGACCGGATCCTCGGTATCCATCCACCGGCCGCCGGCCGGGTCGACGAACCGGCCGTCGACGTAGAGCCGGTAGCGGTAGCGGCCGTCGGCGTCGCGGGGGGTGGCCGCGAGCCCGGCGGGAAAGGGCTCGATCGAGGTCGGATCGGTCGGCGTCATCGGGGTCGTGGGCGCCGGCCGCGAAAGCGCGGCCGGATCCGCTCGATTGGTATTATCATACGAACATTAACACCATTGCCGGGACCCGGGGGCGGGCGCCGGTCCGGACCCGGCGGCCGGCGCGTCCTCGACCTGCCGTTCGCCGGGCCGGCCCGCGGCTCGGTATGCTGGCGATGGACTGCCGGTGGTCCGGGTGTTCCGGCGCGCAGCCGTGGCGCCGGCCGGCGGGGTACCCGCGTGCTTTTCCAACCAGGAGACGTTTCGATGCCGATGCTCACGTGCACTGCGAAGTCGAAAACCCTCGCGACCGCCGCGTTCGCGCTCGCCGCGCTCTCGCTCGCCGGAACCCCGCACGCGCGCGACCTGATGATCGTCGGCTTCGGCGGCGGCTTCCAGGACAACGCCCGTCCCCACCTGTTCCAGGGCTACGCCAAGGCCACCGGGCAGACGGTGAAGGACGACGTCTACAACGGCGAGATGGCCAAGGTCTACTCGATGGTCAAGGCGAAGGACGTGACCTGGGACGTGATCATGGTCGAAGCCCCCGAGCTCGTCCGCGGCTGCGAGGACGGCGTGTTCGAGAAGATCGACTGGTCGGTGGTGAAGAAGGACAAGTTCATCCCCGGCGGCACGTCGCCCTGCGGTGCGGGCTCGGTGCTCTGGGGCGTGACGCTCTTCTACGACCAGAACCGCGTCAAGGACGGTCCGGACACCTACGCGAAGCTCTGGGATACGCGGACCTACCCGGGCAAGCGGTCGTTCCGCAACGGCCCGAAGATGACGCTCGAGATCGCGCTGCTCGCCGACGGCGTCGCCCCCGCCGATGTGTACAAGGTGCTCGCGACGCCCGCCGGGCAGCAGCGCGCGTTCGACAAGCTCGACCAGATCAAGAAGGACGTCGTCTGGTGGAAATCGGGCACGCAGCCGGTGCAGCTCGTCGGCAGCGGCGAAGTGGCCTACGCGGTCGGCTACACCGGCCGGATCGCGCGCGCCAACGACGGCGGCGCGAAGTACCCGCTGCTGTGGAAGACGCTGGTCTACTCGGTCGACTACTGGGCGGTCGTCAAGGGTTCGCCGAACGCGAAGGAAGGCATGAAGATGATCGACTGGATCACCGACGCGAAGCCGCTGGTCGCGTTGTCGGAGACCTGGGCGGTCTCGCCGGCCAACGCCGAGGCCGCGGCCAACCCCAAGCTGCGCGAGAAGAACCCGGCGATGCTCTCGGCGTACGCGTCGCAGGGGCTGTTCATCGACACCGAGTTCTGGGTCGCCAACGGCGAGGACCTCGAGAAGAAGTTCAACGCCTGGGTCGCGAAGTAGCACGCCGGCCGGACCGATGGCGTCGCGGACGCATCTCGCGGCGGCGGCGCTGATCGCCCCGGTCGCGCTGCTGGTCGTCGCGACGTTCGTCGTCCCGCTCGCCGTCGCGCTCCACACGGCGATCGCCAATCCCGAAGTCCGCGAGACGCTGCCGGCGACCAGCGCGGCGCTCGCGGGCTGGGACGGCGCGGGGCTGCCGCCCGAGGCCGCGTACGCCGCGGTCTCGCGCGAGCTCGCCGACGCGCAGGAGCGCCAGCAGATCGGCCCGCTCGCGCGGCGCCTGAACTTCGAGCAGACCGGGTTGCGCGCGCTGCTCCTCAAGACCGCACGTGCGCACGCCGGGCTCGCCCCGCCGTACCGGGACGCGCTCGCCGCGCTGGACCCGCGCTGGGCCGACCCGGCGCTCTGGCGGCTGCTGAAACGCAACGCGTCGGCGACGACTCCGCTCTACCTGTTGCGCTCGGTCGACCTCACGCTCACGCCGGCCGGCGACGTCGCGCGCGCGCCGGCGGACGAGGCGATCTTCCTGCGCCTGTTCGGCCGCACGTTCGAGATCAGCCTGTGGGTCACGCTGCTGTGCGTGCTGATCGCCTACCCGGCCGCCTACACGATGGCGCGGCTGCCGCAGCGCTGGGCGAACGTGGCGCTGACGCTCGTGCTCGTGCCGTTCTGGACCTCGATCCTCGTGCGCACGACCGCCTGGTTCATCCTGCTGCAGCGCGAGGGTCCGGTCAACGCGTTGCTGCTCGCACTCGGCGTCGTCGAGGCGCCGGTCGCGATGATCTTCAACCGCTTCGCCGTCTACGTGGCGATGGTGCACGTGCTGCTGCCTTTCGCGATCCTGCCGCTCTACAGCGTGATGAAAGGCATCGATCCCGCCTACGCCCGCGCCGCGGCGTCGCTGGGCGCGCCGCCGTGGCGGCGGTTCCTGCGCGTCACCCTGCCGCTGTCGATGCCGGGCGTCGCGGCCGCCGCGCTGATGGTGTTCATGCTGGCCGTGGGTTTCTACATCACGCCTTCGCTCGTCGGCGGGCCCGACGACCAGATGGTCAGCACGTTCATCGCGTTCTACACGAACAACACGATCAACTGGGGCATGTCGGCCGCGCTCGCGACGCTGCTGCTCGCCGCGACCGCCGCGATCGTCGTCGTGGCCCGCTACGCGCTGCCCGGCGTGTCCGCGAAGGGAATCCGCCTGTGAGCGGCCGCCGCGGCGCGCGCCAGCCGGCGCGCTTCCTGCTCGCGGCCACGACGATCGCGATCCTCGCGTTCCTCGTCGCGCCGATCGTCGTCGTCCTGCCTCTGTCGCTGTCGTCGGGCGAGCTGCTGACGCTGCCGGTGCCCGGCTACTCGCTGCGCTGGTACCGCGACTTCTTCACGAGCGACCAGTGGCTGCTCGCGACGAGGAACAGCTTCGTCGTCGGCATCGCGACCGCGGTCGTCGCCACGGTGCTGGGCACGCTGGGTGCGCTCGGCGTCTTCCTCGGCCGGTTCCGCGGCAAGGCCCTGCTCGTGGGCCTGCTCTCGACGCCGATGGTCGTGCCGGTCGTCGTGACCGCCGCGGCCGTCTACTTCGCCTTCGCGCTGGTCGGACTCAACAACACGCTGACCGGCCTCGTGCTCGCGCACACGGTGCTGTCGGTGCCCTACGTGCTGATCACCGTGCTCGCGACGCTGCAGACGTTCGACCGCAACCTGCTGAAGGCGGCGGCGACGCTGGGCGCGCCCCCGCACGTCGCCTTCGTCCGCGTGGTGCTGCCTTCGATCGCGCCCGGTGTCGCGACCGGCGCGCTGTTCGCGTTCGCGACCTCGTTCGACGAGCTGATCGTCGCGCTGTTCGTCGCGAGCCCGGCCCAGTTCACGCTGCCGCGCCAGATGTTCGCCGGCCTGCGCGAGTTCCTGAGCCCGACGATCGCCGCCGCCGCCGTGCTGCTCATCGGCTGCTCGCTCGTGCTGCTCGCGCTCAACGAGTGGGTCCGCGCCCGCGCGAACGCGCGCACGCGCCCGGCCACGGCGTCGGAGGACCGGGCGTGAGCGGCACGACGTCCCGTTCGAAGGCTGCGACAGGCCCGGCGGCGACTCCCCGGAACGATTCCGGGGCGCCCATCGTGCGGTTCGACGGCGTCTCCAAGACCTACGACGGCCGCACGGACGTGGTGCGCGCGCTCGATCTCGCGCTCGCGCCCGGCGAGTTCCTGACGCTGCTGGGGCCGTCCGGCTCGGGCAAGACGACGACGCTGATGATGCTCGCGGGCTTCGAGGAGCCGACCCGCGGGTCGATCTGGATCGAGGGCCGCCGGATCGACCACGTGCCGCCGCACAAGCGCGGCATCGGCATGGTGTTCCAGAACTACGCGCTGTTCCCGCACATGACGGTCGCCGAGAACCTCGCGTTCCCCCTGCAGATGCATGGCGTGCCGCGCGACCGGGTGCCCGCGCGCGTCCGGCGCGCGCTGGAGATGGTGCGCCTGCCGGACCTGGGCGGGCGTCGCCCCGCCCAGCTCTCCGGCGGCCAGCAGCAGCGGGTCGCCGTCGCCCGGGCGCTCGTCTACGAGCCGCGCATCGTCCTGATGGACGAACCGCTGGGCGCGCTCGACAAGCAGCTGCGCGAGCAGATGCAGCTCGAGATCAAGCACCTGCACGAGAGCCTCGGCCTCACCGTCGTGTACGTGACGCACGACCAGTCCGAGGCGCTGACGATGTCCGATCGCATCGCGGTGTTCCACCACGGCATCGTCCAGCAGCTCGCCACGCCCGCCGAACTCTACGAGCGTCCGGCCAACGCGTTCGTCGCCTCGTTCATCGGCGAGAGCAACCGCCTGGACGGCACGATCGACGCGCGCGACGCCGCGGCCTGCCGCGTGCGACTGCCCGACGGCAGCATGCTCCAGGCGACGCCGGTCGGCGACCTCGCCGCCGGCGCGGCGGTGGTCGTGTCGGTGCGCCCGGAATCGATCCGATTCTCCGGCGCGAACGGCGGCGACGGCACGGCGAACCGGCGCGACGCGCGCGTCGTCGAGACGATCTACCTGGGCGACCACGCCAAGGTGCGCGTCGCGCTCGACGGCGGCGCGACGTTCGTCGTCAAGGTCGCCACGCGCGAGGCGGCCGGACTCGCGCGCGACGACGGCGTCGCGCTCGCGTGGGACGCCGCCGCGTGCCTCGCTGTCCCGCCCGAATCCCGATGAGCACGTCCCCGTCGAAGGTC
>JADZDA010000048.1 GCA_020851255.1 Burkholderiales bacterium
GCTGGCCGGTGCGCGACGGCGAGCGCACGCCGGGCAAGGTGGCGCTGTTCGCGACCTGCTACGTCAATTACAACGAGCCGGGGATCGGCCGCGACCTGTGCGCGATCCTCGCGCACAACCGGATCCCCTGGGTGCTCGCGCAGAAGGAGGCGTGCTGCGGGATGCCCAGGCTCGAGCTGGGCGACCTCGAATCGGTGGAGAAGCTCAAGGACGCGAACATGCCGTCGCTCGCGAAGCTCGCGCGCGAAGGCTACGCGATCCTGACCGCCGTGCCGTCCTGCACGCTGATGTTCAAGCAGGAACTGCCGCTGCTCTTCCCCGACAACCCGGACGTGAAGGCGGTCGCCGCCGCGATGTTCGATCCGTTCCAGTACCTGGTCGCGCGCGACAGGGACGGGCTGCTCGAGAAGGACTTCAAGCAGCCGCTCGGCAAGGTGAGCTACCACGTGCCCTGCCACTCGCGCGTGCAGAACGTCGGCCAGAAGACGCGCGAGGTGCTCGAGTGGATTCCCGGCACCGAGGTGACGACCGTCGAGCGTTGCGCCGGACATGACGGCACCTACGGCGTGAAATCGGAGTTCTACGCGGCGTCGATGAAGATCGGCGCGCCGGTCTTCCGCCAGATGGCCGAGCCCGGTCCCGACTACGTGAGCTCCGACTGCCCGATCGCCGGCCGGCGGATCGTCCAGGGCATCGGCGAGGCCGGCGGCGCGCACGGCCGCAAGGAGCATCCGATCACGCTGCTGCGCATCGCCTACGGACTGTGACACCGGTCGCCGCGCTCCCCGCTCCGCGCGCCCGTGCGCGACGCCTCATGAACCCCGCAAGCCCGGGAATCCGATGACTCCGACGACCGCCGAACCCAAGACCGGCCGCGCGCCCAGGATCACGCGCGCTTCGCTGATGACGCTCGAAGCCTACGCGAAGGCCCGCGCCGACTTCCGCGCGAGAGTGCTCGCGCACAAGCACGACCGCACCGTCCACCTGGGCGAGCACCTGACGCTGATCTTCGAGGACGAGCTCACGATGCGCTACCAGATCCAGGAGATGCTGCGCATCGAGAAGATCTTCGACGAGGACGGCATCCGGTCCGAGATCGAAGCCTACGACCCGCTCGTTCCGGACGGATCGAATTTCAAGGCGACGATGCTGATCGAGTACGAGGACGCCGACGAGCGCAGGCGCGCGCTCGCGCGGCTGAAGGGCGTCGAGGACCGGACCTGGGTCGCCGTCGAGGGCCATGCGCGCGTCTTCGCGATCGCCGACGAGGACCTCGAACGCGAGAACGACGAGAAGACCTCGTCGGTGCACTTCCTGCGGTTCGAACTGACCGCGCCGATGGTCGCCGCGCTCAAGGCGGGCGCGCCGCTCGCGATCGGGGTCGATCATCCGGCGATGAACGCCTCGATCCCGGCGCTCGGCGCGGCCACGCGGGCTTCGCTGGTGCGCGATCTCGCGTAGCCGGCGCCGCGGGCGTCAGCGCACGGCGTCGAGGAGGATCCGCCAGCGCCGGTCGACCGTCGGTTCGCCCCGCAGCGACTCGTCGATCGTGCCCGGATCCGGCACGAAACCGAGCGCGGCCGCGGTCGCGTTCGAACCGGCGTTGCGCAGGTCGGCCTGTGCGATCACTTCGCGCACGCCGATGCCGCGCAGCCACGCGAGCACGGCCGCCGCGCCTTCGCGCGCGTAGCCGGCGCGCCGATGCCCGGCGAACGTGACCCAGGCGATGTCGCCCGTTTCACCTGCCACGGTCGCCTGGTGCCATCCGACCAGCGTCGAATCGTCGCGACGGCGGGCGAGCCAGTTCAGCCAGCGCTCGCCCGGGTCCGGACTGCCGGCCGCGAGGCGGGTGAATCGCTCGCGCAGCGCGCCGGTGTCGGCCGGGGGCGACCCGACCATCAGCCGGTAGAGATCGCGATCGGCGAACGCCGTATACGCCTCGTCGGCGTCGTCCCCGGACAGCGGGGCCAGCGCGAGGCGTGCGGTCAGCAGGATGGCCAGGGCGCCTGCGCTCATTCGAGTTCCAGCTCGTGGATCCACGCGATCTCGCAATCGCGGTCGCCCAGTTTCGTCGAGCTCGTGTACCTGCCGCCGGACGGTGCGGTCGCGTCGACCAGCGTGGCGCGGAACCGGACGACCTGTCCCGGCCGTATCCCGGCGAGGGTCCTGCGGATCGCGGCGTCGCCGGGGATCGTATGCACGTGCGTCAGCGAGCGCAGCATGTCCTCGATCTCGGCGCGCGGGCGCTGCGCGATCGAGGCGTCACGCCGGAACTCCGGCACGACGAAGCGCGACGAGAACGACTTCATCTGCGGGAACGCGAGTTCACCGACGATCGCCGGATCGGACATCGGCCCCCAGCCGAGGGCGAGGTCGGTGGGCGCGAGCGCCGCGAATTCGCCGACGTCGTAGTTGCGACGCGCGAGCACCATCGCGCGGCCTTCGAACGCGCCCAGCGCCGTGTAGCGGAAGCCGTGGTCGTCCCGCCACGGCGCGCTCGTCTCGCCGATCCGGATCGCCGGTCCCTCGTCGACGACGACGCCGGGCGGATGCGAGACGCGCCGCTCGTGCTGCCACCAGTTCCAGCCGCCCCACAGCGAGGCGGCGAGGAGCAGCGCGAGGAGCCAGGGCATGGCGGCGGATCGGGGGAACCGCGCCGCGGCGCCGGGTCGTCGCCGATCCGGCGCGGTCAGTCGCGGAAATTCTGGTACTGGAGCGGGAAATCGGTGACCGATTTGCGCACCAGCGCGATCGCCGCCTGCAGGTCGTCCTTCTTCGTGCCCGACACGCGCACCGCGTCGCCCTGGATCGACGCCTGCACCTTCATCTTGCTGTCCTTGACCAGGCGCTGGATCTTCTTGGCGAGTTCCTGCTCGACACCGGTGCGCACGGTGAGCGCCTGCTTGACCTTGTTGCCCGAGACCTTCTCCGGGTCGCCGTACTTGAGGCAGCGGGTGTCGACGCCGCGCTTGGCGAGCTTGCCGATCAGGATGTCGTTGACCTGCTTCAGCTTGAACTCGTCGTCGGCGTAGAGCGTGAGCACGCTCTCCTTCGACTCGACGCGCGCGTCCGACCCCTTGAAGTCGAAACGCGTCGAGACCTCCTTGTTCGTCTGGTCGACCGCGTTGCGGACCTCGACCTGGTTCACTTCCGAGACGATGTCGAAACTGGGCATGGCGGATCTCCCGATGCCGGTGAAGCTAGCACGAGGGTGGCTCGGCCCGCAATCTCCGGGGTCGCGCGAGCGGATCGGCACGCGGGAACCGGCGTGTCGGGCCGGGCCCGCTGGCCGGTCAGCCGATGTCGTCGAGCGTGCGCGGGTAGCTGCTCCTGAGGAGTCGCGACAGTGCGCGATCGGCGAGCACGCGCCCTCCGGTCTGGCAGCGCGCGCAGTAGTTGCATTCGTTCTCGGCGTAGACGATCCGCTGCACCGGCGCGCCGCAGTCCGGGCAGGGCAGCCCGTGGCGGCCGTGGACCGCCATCTCCGGGCGGAACGCGGTGACTTTCTCCGGGAACGCGATCGCCGCCTCGCCGACGAGCTTGCGCGTCCAGCGGCCCAGGACGTCGACGGTCGCGGCGTGCAGCCGCGCGATGTCGTCGTCGCGAAGATTCGCGGTGAGCGCGAGCGGGGAGAGCCGCGCCTGATGCAGGACTTCGTCGGAGTACGCGTTGCCGATGCCCGCGAACGCGCGCGGATCGGTGAGCGCGCGCTTGAGCGTGTGGTTGCCTCGTCGCAGGACCGCGGCGTAGGTCGCCGCGTCGCAAGCGAGCGGTTCGACGCCGCCCGGATCGATCGCCGCGAGCGCGGACTCTCCGGCGATGACGTGGATCGAGGCCCGCCGGCGCGTGCCCGCTTCGGTGAGCGCGAGGCGGCCGCCCTCGAAGTCGAATGTCGCGAGCGTGATGCGCACGGGCGGCTTCGCGCCGGGGGCGAGCCAGCGCAGGCGCCCGGCGATCATCAGGTGCACGACGACGAACAGGGCGCCGTCGAGCGCGAGCACGATCCGCTTGCCGATCCGGCGGACCGAATCGACGCGTCGGCGCTCGATGTCGGTGACCGGCGGCGTCGCGGTGCGCAGGACGAACGGGTGCGTGATCGCCACGCGATCGATCGGGCGTCCGCCGATGCGCGCCGCGAGCGCGGTTCGGTACGCTTCGAGGTCGGGCAGTTCCGGCACGCGTCGCCGGCCGTGCGCGCGGGTTACGCGGTGAACCCGATCTTCTTGTGCGTGCCGTCGCAGTAGGGCTTGTTCGCCGAGTGGCCGCAGCGGCACAGGAACGTCGGATCCGACGTCGAGTGCCTGCCGTCGCTGGCCGCGAGCGTGAGCGGCCCGTCGCACTTGAGGGGGCCGTTGGCGAGCGGCGACACGGTGACGCGGCCGGTGGCCGCGTGCCCGGCCGGCGCCGAGGCCGGCAGGTGCCCGGCGTCGGTGAATCCGTGCTTCGCGTGGCTGCCGTCGCAGTAGGGCTTGTTGGCCGAATGGCCGCAACGGCACAGCGCGGCCTGCGCGGCCGTCTTGCCGGCGACGTCGAAATCGCCGGAGCAGACGTAGGGACCGTTGGGCTTGAGAGTGGCGGTGGACATCGGATGCTCCGGAGTGTGGCGGGGGGAAGGAGGGTGTTGCGCGGCCGCCCCGCCGCGCGGATGGAACTTGAGGGCGCCGCTCGGACATCGCGCGACCGTCTCGGCGATCGCCTCGACGTCCGCGGCGGCGAGCCGCACCCAGGGCTTCGCGCGCGGATCGAAGACGGCCGGCAGGCCGCGCACGCATTCGGCGGCGTGCACGCAGACCGACTCGTCCCAGGTGACGATCGCCTCGGCGCTCTCGTAGCGGTGCAGCGTGCCCGTGCTCATCGCGGGGATCCTCGACCGGAACGCGCCGGCCGGCGCCGCCGTCGCGGTCCGCGCGGGGTTCGCGTCCGGGTTCGCGGGGGCGTAGCCCTCGGGGGTGTCGGCTAGAATACCCGGTTTTCCACACCGGTTCCCGCCGTCATGTCGACCATCCTCAACGACCTGCCCGTCGGCCAGAAGGTCGGCATCGCCTTCTCGGGCGGCCTCGACACCAGCGCGGCGCTGCACTGGATGCGCGCGAAGGGGGCGATTCCCTACGCGTACACCGCGAACCTGGGCCAGCCCGACGAGCCGGACTACGACGACATCCCGCGGCGCGCGAGGCAGTACGGCGCCGAGGAAGCGCGGCTCGTCGACTGCCGCGCGGCGCTGGTCGCCGAAGGCATCGCCGCGATCCAGGCGGGCGCGTTCCACATCTCGACCGGCGGGCTCGCGTACTTCAACACGACGCCGCTCGGCCGCGCGGTGACCGGCACGATGCTCGTGGTCGCGATGCGCGACGACGACGTCCACATCTGGGGCGACGGCAGCACCTACAAGGGCAACGACATCGAGCGTTTCTACCGCTACGGATTGCTCGCCAACCCCGGGCTGCGCATCTACAAGCCGTGGCTGGACCAGCGCTTCAGCGACGAGCTGGGCGGACGCAGGGAGATGTCCGAGTACCTCGCGCGCGCGGGCTTCGGTTACAAGATGAGCACCGAGAAGGCGTACTCGACCGACTCGAACCTGCTGGGCGCCACGCACGAGGCGAAGGACCTCGAGTTCCTCGACAAGGGCATGAAGATCGTCCAGCCGATCATGGGCGTCGCGTTCTGGCGCGACGACGTCGCGGTGCGCGCCGAGACGGTGACGGTCCGTTTCGACGAGGGCCGTCCAGTCGCGCTCAACGGGATCGAGTACGCCGACGAAGTCGCGCTGCTGCTCGACGCGAACGCGATCGGCGGCCGCCACGGCCTGGGCATGAGCGACCAGATCGAGAACC
>JADZDA010000049.1 GCA_020851255.1 Burkholderiales bacterium
GAAGGCCTGCGCGCAGTCGCCGTAACGGAGCTCGAGCGTCGTGTAGAGGTTCGACGGCAGGTCGGTGTACGCCGGTGGCGCGCCGTCCTCCAGCGCTTCCCTCGGATCGACGACCGCCGGCAGCACGTCGTAGTCGACGACGACGCGATCGACGGCGTCCTCGGCGACGTACCGAGACACCGCGACGACGACGGCGATCGCTTCGCCGACGTGGGAGACCTCGGCGGGCGTCAGCACGAACGGCATCGCGGTCTCGTCGAGCCTGCCCTTGGGAAACGCGAGCGGCAGCCGCGTTCCGGCGAGCGTCCCCCCGAGATCGGCGGCCGTGTAGACGGCGACGACACCTTCCATCGCCTTCGCTTCCGACGCGTCGATCGACACGATCCGCGCGTGCGCGTGCGGACTGCGGACGAACGCCGCGTGCAGCGTTCCGGGCAGCCTGATGTCGTCGAGATAGCGGCCCTGCCCCTTGAGCAGGGCCTCGTCCTCGACGCGTCGGACGGGCCGGCCGACGATGCGGCGCGCCGGCGCGCTCACGCGTTCGCCTCGCCGCGAATCACCGCCGCGGCGTCGAGCGCCGCCGCGACGAGGTTCTGATAGCCGGTGCACCGGCAGAGGTGCCCGGACAGGACCTCGCGCACCTCGGCCTCGGTCGGCCGCGGATGGTCGCGCAGGAACTCGGTGAGCGTCATCAGGATGCCCGGCGTGCAGAAACCGCATTGCAGTCCGTGGCGCGCGTGGAACGCCTGCTGCAGCGCGTTCAGTGCGCCGTCGGCGGCGAGCGATTCCACCGTCGAGACCTCCCGGCCGTCCGCCTGGACCGCGAGCGTCAGGCATCCGCGCATGGACAGGCCGTCGACGAGCACCGTGCAGGCGCCGCAGACGCCGTGCTCGCAGCCGACGTGCGTCCCGGTGAGCCCCAGCTCGTGCCGGAGGAAATCCGCGAGCGTCATCCGGTGCTCGACGTCGCGCGTGTGCGCGACGCCGTTGACCTTTACCGTGATCGCGCGCGTCCTCGGGTTCATGCGCGTGTCTCCCGGGCCCGGCGACAGGCGTCGGCGAGCACGCGCTGCGCGAGCCGGGGCGCGAGCCGCCTGCGGTACCACGGCGCGACGTGCGCGTCCTCGAGCGGCTCCACGTCGGCGCACGCGGCCGTCGCGCGCGCGAGCAGGGCGTCATCGGCGATCCGGCCGGCGAGCGCCTCCTCGGCGGCGGCGACACGCAGCGGGACCGGTGCGACTCCGCCCAGCGCGAGCGCGGCGCGCCGGATCCGCCCGTCCCCCTCGAGCTCGACGAGCGCGGCCGCCGCGACGATCGCGAAGTCGCCGCGACGCCGCGCGATCTCGGTGAAGCCCCAGCCGTGGCCGGGCGCCCAGGGTTCGAACCGGACCTCGGTGACGATTTCGCCCGTCTCGATCGCCGGCGACATGTAGCCGGCCGCGAACTCGTGCATCGCCAGACGCCGGTCGCCGCCCGGGCCGGCGATGACGATCGTCGCCCCGTACACGGTCGCCATCAGCGCGAGCTCGGCGGACGGATCGAGGTGGCACAGGCTGCCGCCTATCGTGCCGCGATTGCGGGTCTGCCGGTGGCCGACAGAGAGGATCGCCTCGGCCATCAGCGGCAGCCGCCGCGCGACCAGCCCGGAGAACTCGATCGTCCGCTGCGCGGTCATCGCCCCGATCGCGATCTCGTCGCCGTCCTCGCGGATGTAGGCGAGGTCGGCGATGCTGCCCAGATCGACCAGGTGGTCCGGATAGGCGATCCGCAGGTTCAGCATCGGCATGAGCGACTGCCCGCCGGCGAGGACGCGCGCGTTCTCGTGGTCCGCGAGGCAGCGCAGCGCGTCGGCGACGCTCTGCGGCCGGTGGTACTGGAACGGTGGCGGCTTCACCGGGCGGCCTTCCGACGCGTCGTCCGGCCGGATGCGCGCGGCGACGCGCGCGCGGGCGTGGTGCCCGTCCGGGGCAACGCCGCCAGATAGCGTTTGGTTTCGCCCAGCGATACGACGTCGGCGTACTTCATGTGCATGTCGAACAGGTTGACCTTGTGCGCGACCACGCTCCGGTCGAACGTCCCTTCCTCCACGACGCACACGCGGAAATTGTACGCGTTGCCGTCGACGACCGTCGCCCGCACGCACCCGCTCGTACTCGTCCCGGTGACCAGCAGCGTGTCCACGCCCAGGTCGATCAGGTAGCTCGCGAGCGGCGTGCCGAAGAATCCGCTCGCCTTCTTCTTGCTGATGACGATGTCCTCGGGCCTGGGCGCGATCTCGACCGGCATCTCGGGTCCCCGGGAACCGGTGACGCTGGTCGCTTCGCCGGTGCGGAAGTTCTTGTCGCGATCGCGCCCGTAGTCGAATCCGTCCGCCCGGTGCTCGACGGTCGTGTAGAAGATCGGCACGCGCCTGCGCCTGGCCGCGGCGATCAGTTCGGCGATCGCGTGCACGCCGCGCCAGCCGGCCTCGCCGCAACTGTAGCGCCATCGCTCGATCGACGTCAGGATCGGTTCGGGCCGGTCGCCGACGAAGTCGTAGTTGACGTCGACGACGACGACCGCCGGCCGCGAGCCGTAGCCCATCCGCCGACCCCAGCCGCCGATGTCGTAGATCCTCCGCTCGTCGGCGGGGATCACATCGTCCCAGACCGCCATGTCCTCGCCTCCGCCGCGACCCGGCACGCCGCATGCGCCGCCGCATCGCTCCGGCGTCCCGTCCGCGCGTCGCTCACTCGATCCTCACGAACTCGGGGACGATGCCGTCGAAATGCTTGCGCTGGAAATTCGCCGGCGTCTGCGGTTGCATCCGCCCGGTTTCGTCGTACGCGCGCGCCAGGATCCGGTAGTCGCCGGGCCGTTCCGCCTTCCACAGGTACGACCAGCGAACCCATAGCCACCGGTCGGGCGACTCCTCGACATGCGCGTCGTCCCACGTCGATCCGCCGTCGGTGCGGACCTCGACGCGGACGACCTTGCCCTCGCCGCTCCACGCGAGCCCCCGGATCGCGTGCTCGCCGCGCGGCAACGGCGAATCCTCGTCGCGCGGCGAGACGATCAGCGTCTTGACCCCCATCGCGGTCAGCATCCGCTTGTCCGGATCGTCGGGTGAATCGCCGAGCACGAAGTAGTGCGTCTGGTAGTACAGCTCCGGCAGCCGGTCGACGACCTCGATCTCCTCGATCCACTTCACCCACCAGTTGCCGGCCCAGCCGGGCACGATCAGCCGCAGCGGCGCGCCGTGGACATGGGTCAGCCATTCGCCGTTGTGCGCCCAGGCGAGGATCGTGTCCGGGTGCATCGCCTTGGCGATCGGCAGCGCCTTCTCGAAGTGGATGACGCCGGGGTCGTGGACCGCGAAATCCGTGCGGCCGACCGAGAAGTACTGCGCGATCGGATCGGGCTTGCCCTGGTCCCATCCGCGGAAGCGGACACCGGCGACGCCAGGCTTCACGCCCGCGCGCTCGAGCACGACTCGCAGCGGTACGCCGGTCCACTCGCCGCCGGACACCAGATTCGAGCTCGGGATCGCGTCGAAAACGTCCTTCATGTCGGGCAGCGGCCTGCTCTTGTCGACCTGCGCCCAGGCGCTCCCCGTCTCGTTCTGCTTCACCCGCAGCGACGGCTTGCGCCGGCCGACGGGGTCCTTGAGGTACTCGAAGAACTCGCTGTCGTTGCCCGCGCACTCGATGACCGCGCGCACGGTCCTGCCGGGCAGCCTGCGCAGCGCCTCGAGATCGAGGTCCAGCGGCCGCTCCACCCGGCCGTGCAGCCTGAGCCGCCAGTCGTCCGGGTGCACGGGCTCGGGCATCGCGAGCTGCGCGACGATGTACGACGCCTCGACCGGCGTGATCAGTCCCTCGAGGTCCAGGATCGGCGTGCGCGCGTAGACGACGCGCCCCTGCTCGTCCTTGCTCGGCATCATGGTCGCGCGCTTGCGGTCGGCCCAGCCGAGCACCCAGTCGCCTTCGATCTCGCGTTTCGGCATGGCGGCGGGCCTCGCGTCAGCCCCGGTTCGACGCCACGAGGCGGCCGGCGCGGCCCCGCATCACGGCGCCCCCCGGCGGGACTTCCGCTGTTCCTGGACGTCGCGGATCGCGTCGACGATCCCGACGTAGCCGGTGCAGCGGCACAGATTGCCGGACAGTTCCTCCCGGACCCGCTTCTCGTCGGCGTCCGGCAGCCGCGTGACGATGTCGCGCGCGGTCATCATCATCCCCGGCGTGCAGAATCCGCACTGCAGCCCGTGGTGCCGCGACATCGCCGCGCGCAACTGCGTGACGACCTCGTCCTCCTCGAGACCTTCGAGCGTGCGCACGTCCGCGCCGTCGCAGGCGACGGCGTAGACGATGCACGAGCGCACCGGCACACCGTCGACGAGGACCGTGCACGCGCCGCAGACACCCTGTTCGCAGCCGAGATGCGTCGCGGTGAGCAGCAGGTGCTCCCGCAGGAAGTCGCCCAGATGCTGGCGAGGCTCCACGACCGCCGACACCGGCTTGCCGTTGACCGTCAGGCGTATCGGCTTCATGTCGACTGGATCTGCGCGAGCGCGCGCCGGAACGAGACCAGGTGGATCCGGCGCGAGTAGGAATCGCCGCCCAGGCCGGCGCCGTCCAGCATCGCCGCGACGGCGTGTTCGCTCAACGCGTCCGCACCGCCGCCGCGCGAGCGATCGACCGATCCGCGCGCGTCGCCGATCGTGATCGGTCGTGAATCGGTCGCGCCGATGACGGCGCGCCGGACCCCGCGGTCGGGATCCCAGAGCACCGCGCTCATCGCCTCGGCGAACTTGCCGGGTTTGCGGCAGACCTTGTGGAATCCCCAGCGGGCGCGCGCCGAGAGCTTCGGGACGCGCACCGCCTCGAGGATCTCGTCGGCCGCGAGCGTGGACTCGAATGCGCCGGACAGGAATTCCGCGACGGGGACGTGGCGGCGACCCGCAGGCCCGGCGATCATCGCCTCGGCGCCGAGCGCCGCGAGCGCGGTCGGCCAGTCGGCGGACGGGTCGGCGTGGGCGAGGCTCCCTCCGACGGTTCCCCGGTTGCGGACGGCGCGGTACGCGATCGCCCGCGCGACGCCCGGCATCACGCCGCGCGTCGCGTCGGGCACGCGGCCGTCCTCGATGTCGGCGTGGGTGACGCAGGCGCCGATCACCACCGCGTCCCGCTCGTCGGCGGTCCGCCTGAGTTCGGGGATCCTGGTCACGTCGACGACGAGCCTCGGCGTCGCCAGCCGCAGGTTGAGCATCGGTCCGAGCGACTGCCCTCCCGCGAGCACTTTCGCATCGCCGTTCGCCGCGCGCAGGAGCTCGATGGCGCGTTCGAGCGTCGGCGGCCGCTCGTAGTCGAACGCCGCGGCCTTCACACGGGTCTCCCCGCCCTGTTCCTCGCCTCGTCGATCGCCGCGAGCACCCGGCGCGGCGTCGCGGGACACTCGGCGATCACCGCGCCCAGCGGCTTCAGCGCGTCGTTGATCGCGTTGAGGATCGCGGCCGGCGAACCGATCGCGCCGCTCTCGCCGATCCCCTTGACGCCGAACTCCGTGTACGGCGACGGGGTCTCCACGTGAGCGAGCCGCATCGGGGGGACTTCGGTCGCGCCCGGCAGGATGTAGTCGAGGAACGTCGACGCGAGCGGCTGGCCCTCCTCGCTGAACGCCATCTCCTCGTAGAGCGCCGTGCCGATGCCCTGCACGGTGCCGCCGACGATCTGCCCTTCGACGATCATCGGGTTGACGCAGACGCCGGCGTCCTCGTCGATCGCGTAATCGAGGATCTCGACCTGCCCGGTCTCCGGGTCGATGGCCACGACGACCGCGTGCGTCGCGTAGCTGAAGGTCCCCGAATCGCGCGCCGCCCTGTAGCCGCCGGTCACCTCGAGTCCGCCCGGATCGACATCCGGCGGCAGCTCCTGCGGTCGCAGGTACCACAGGCGCGCGACCTCGTCGATCGTGACGGCACGCCCGTCGCCGGTCGCGACTTCGCCTCCGCGCACACGCACGGCGCCCTCGGGCACACCGAGCGCGTGCGCGCCGATGCGCGCCAGGCGCCCGGCGAGCGCGCGGCAGGCCCGGGCGACCGCGCCGCCGCCCATCACCATGCTTCGCGAACCCCACGTGCCGATCGAGTAGGGCGTGAGCGCGGTATCGCCGTGCACGACGCGGATGCGGTCGACCGGAACGCCGAGCACCTCGTGCGCGATCTGCGCCAGCGACGTCTCGAGCCCCTGGCCGTGCGACTGGATGCCGACCGCGACCTCGAGCATGCCGTCGGGCATCAGCCGGACCTTCGCCTGCTCGTGGCCCGGACACAGCGGCAGGCCCCACTTGGCGTAAGCGGAGGTTCCCACCGAACCCTGCTCGTTGAAGAACGCGAATCCGGCACCGATCAGTCGGCCGTCCGACTCGCCGCGCGCCTGGCGGACGCGCACGCCCGCCAGGTCGATCGCGTCGACGGCGCGGCGCACGCTCGCCGGGTAGTCGCCGCCGTCGAAATGCTTGCCGGTGATGTTGTCGAACGGCATCGCCTGCGGCGGCACGAGGTTGTCGAGCCGCACCGCGTAGGGCTCGCGGCCGACGGCGCGCGCGATCGCGTCGATCGTCAGCTCCAGCGCGATGCAGGCTCCGGGTCGCGCGACGCCGCGGTACGGGACGATCGGCACCTTGTTGGTCACGACGGCGCGCGAGCGGCACCGGTACGAGCCGAAATCGTACGGACCCGGCAGCATCGACGGAAGCTGGCCCGCTTCGAGCGCCCCGGTGAACGGGTAGACGGAGTAGGCGCCGGAGTCGACGTCCGCCTCGACGTCGAAGGCCAGCAACCGCCCCGCCCGGTCGGCGTGCGCCCGGATCCGGTAGTGGTGCTCGCGGCAGTTCGCCCCCGCGGTGAGCTGCTCGCGCCGGTCCTCGAGCCAGCGCACCGGGTGGCGGAGCTTCATCGCGAGCCAGGCGATGCAGACTTCCTCGGGCGCGAGTATCGACTTGTACCCGAACCCGCCGCCGACGTCGGGCGCGATCACGCGGATCCGGCCTTCCTCGAGACCGAGGAATCGGGCGAGGCCGGCGCGCACGAGATGCGGGACCTGCGACGACGTGTGGACGACGAGCTGGTCCATCCGCGAATCCCAGGCGGCGAGGACTCCGCGCCCTTCCATCGGCGACATGCACTGCCTGGCGGTCCGAAGCTCGAGCTCGACGCTCACCGGAGCCGAGCGGGCGACCGCGTCGACATCGCCGACGACGAGGTCGCTGGTGAGCAGCAGGTTGTCGCCCCAGGATCCGTGCAGCAGCGTCGCGCCCGGCTCGCGCGCCTTCCGCACGTCGTGGACGACGTCGAGCTCGCGGTAGTCGACGGCCAGCGCCTCCGCGAGATCCTCGGCCTGCGCACGGGTGTCGCCGACGCACATGGCGACCGCCATGCCGACGTGCAGGACCCGGTCGACGGCGAGCACCGGCTGCGACGCCGCCTTGAAGCCCGGCAGGCCCGCGACGCAGAGGATCGGCTCGACGTCCGCGAGGTCCCGGCCGACGAAGACGTCGGACCTGCGGCCGTCGGGGATGTCGATCCGGCCGACGACCGCGTGCGCGACCGGGCTGCGGACGAACGCGACCTCGCGCATGCCGGGGAGCCGGATGTCGCCGACGTATTGCCCCCGCCCGCGCAGCAGACGGTCGTCCTCCTTGCGCTCCAGCCGGGCGCCGACACCCTGCTTCGTCGGCGATCCGGCGTGACCGTCGTCGGCGCGCGCGCTGTCGCTCATCTCCCGTTCGCGCTCGCCGGGACGCCGCGTCCGTGCTTCACCGGGGTCGCCGACGCTAGCGCGCGGCGGCTCCCGCAACGACCTTGCCGCGTCCGCTCTTCGCCGCCGGCACGCGACCGTCGGTGCCGCTCGACTTGCCGCTCGGCTTGCCGCTCTTCCTCGCCGCCTTGCGCAGCGCGTCGGTCGCCGCGGCGTCGACCTTCATCGACACCCCGTCGATGACGACGCCGAACGCGTCGCGCGCGAGCGCGAGGTCGGCGTAGCCGTCGAGCACGTCGTCGAGGACCGCCTGCGGGTCACGGTCGAGCGGATCGTAGTAGCCGCCGGCGTTCGGCGTCACGATGCGGATGACGTCGCCCTTCTTCACCGCGGCGCCCGAGATCTTCGAAGGCCACGAGATCTCGTCGGACATGCCCGGGTTCTTCACGATCGCGCCGGCCTTGCCGTCGTGGCCGTTGAAGAATCCCTGCGGGGCCTCCATGTGCCGGTCGCCCTCGCAGGTGAATTGCCCGTCGGTCAGGTAGCGGGTCTCGCGCACGACGCCCAGTCCGCCGCTCCAGCGCCCCGGCGCGCGGAAGTCGTCACGCAGCTCGTAGCGCTCGACGCGCAGCGGGTGGTGCCATTCGGTCTCCTCGATCGGCACGTTGCGCGTGTTCGCGTTGAGCGCGTCCACGGCGTCCATCCCGTCCTTGCCCCAGCGTCCGCCATAGCTCCCCTCGTTGACCTCGAGGTAGACCCAGTACTGCTGCTCCTCGGGGATGTAGCCGCTGTAGCTGACGAAGTGGATGTGCGCCGACGTCCCCGCGCACAGGCGCTCGGGCATCACGTGGACGAGCGAGCGCATCACGCAGTCGGACATCAGGTTGATCTGCGGGAAGCGGGTGAAGCAGGCGCGCGGGAACTTGGGGTTGAAGATCGTGCCCTCGGGCGCGATCAGGTTGAGCGCGCGCGTCATGCCGTCGTTCTGCGGAATGTACTCGGCGTGGCTGGCCTCGTCGAGGAACACCGTGCGCACGATGTAGTTCGCCGCGGTCCGCGTGCATCCCTCGAACGGCGAGTTGTACGCGGTCGGCGATTCGGTCGCCGATCCGGTCAGGTCGATGGTGACGCTGTCGCCGGAGATCGTGGTGGTGACCGCGACCTTGAGCGGCTGGCCCCAGTTCTTGCCGTCGTCGTCGAGCCACGACTCGACGTAGTAGGTGCCGTCCGGGACCTTGGCGATCTGCGCGCGCAGCATCCGCTCGGCGTAGTCCATCCACTCCTCGGCGGCGGACAGGATGACCTCGAGCCCGTATTCGTCGATCAGCTCGAGGAACCGCTTGCGGCCGAACTGCGCCGCCGTGATCATCGCCTCGATGTCGCTCTCGTTCATGCTCGGCGTGCGCACGTTGTCGAGGATGTGCCGCCACAGTTGCTGGTTCTTCTTGCCCTTCTCGTAGATCTTGAGGCCGCGGTACAGGCGGGCCTCGGCCCAGACGTCGATCGCGTCGATGCACAGGCCGGGCGTGTGCGCGCCGATGTCGAGCACGTGCGCCTGCAGCGCCGAGTACGCGACCAGCCGTCCCTTGTGGAAGATCGGCACCGCGATGTGCACGTCCGGCGAGTGCGTCGCGCCGTAGTACGGGTGGTTGTGGAGGATGACGTCGCCCTCTTCGATCGTGCTGCCCAGCTCCTCGATGATCCGCCGCTGGAAGCCGCGCACGTAGGCGGGCACCGATCCGGTGTGCATCGGCGTGCTCTCGCTCTCGCAGATCTGGCGGCCCAGCGGGTCGACGATGCCGGCGCCCAGGTCCTCGGACTCCCGGATGATGCTCGAGTACGACATCCGGTAGAGGACGAGCCCCATCTCCTGCGCGAGCGTCTTGAACGCGCCGCCCAGCACCTGCAGCGTGACCGGGTCGATCTTCACGCGCGGGATGTCGGTGCCCCTGATGCAGACCTTCTGGTCCTTCTTCATGGCGTTGCCTCGCGAGGATTCCGGTGGATCGGTTCGTCGGGGGCGCTACTTGCGCGCCAGCGTGACGATCAGGTTGCCGTACGCGTCGACCTTGCCTTCCGCGCCCGGAGGGATGACGGTGGTCGAGTCCATCTGCTCGACGAGCGCCGGACCGGCGATCACGTTGCCGGCCTTGAGCTGGGTGCGCTCGTAGACCTTGGTCGCGATCTGGCGTACGCGGCCGCCCGACTCGAAGACGACCTTCCTGTCGTACTTGAAGGCTCCGGACGGGTCGGCGCCGCCGCGCTTCGCCTTCGGCCACTCCAGCGTCGGGATGCGGCCGATGCCGTTGACGCGGATGTTGACGATCTCGACGTCGTTGTCGAGGAACGCGCGGCCGAATTCCTTTTCGTGCGCGTCGTGGAAATTCTTCGCGATCGCGGCGACCGTCTTCGCGTTCACCGGGCCGCCCGGGACGGCGACGCGCAGCTCGTACCCCTGGCCCTTGTAGCGGCAGTCGGCGGCGCGTTCGGTCGCGCGCCGGTCCTTCGGCACCCGATCCTCGACCAGCCGCTGGGCCGCCTCGCGCTCGAGTTCGGCGAAGTCGCGCGAGAGCTTCCGCACGTCGGCGGACTTGGCGAGCTGGAGCTCGGTGCGCGAGAAATCGTACTTGAGGTCGGTGGTCATGAGCCCCAGCGCCGCCAGGATGCCGGGGTTGGGCGGCACGATCACCGACGGCATCCGCAGCGCATCGGCCAGGTCGCAGGCGTGCAGCGGACCCGCACCGCCGCAGGCGAGCAGACTGAACTTGCGGATGTCGAATCCGCGCCGCACGCTCTCCTTCTGGACCGCCTGCACCATGTTGTTGTTGACGATCTTGAGCACGCCGAGCGCCGCCTGCTCGACGGTCATGTCGAGCTTCCTCGCCAGGTGCTCCTCGATCGCCTCGACCGAGAGCCCGGGCTCGAGCTTCAGCCGTCCGCCGATGAAGTAGTCGGGATTGAGCCGGCCGAGCACGAGGTTCGCGTCGGTGACCGTCGGCAGCTTGCCGCCCTGCCCGTAGCACGCCGGACCGGGATCGGCCCCGGCGCTGTTCGGACCGACGCGGAAGAACCCGCCCGAGTCGATGTACGCGATCGATCCGCCGCCGGCGCCGATCGTGCTCACGTCGAGCATCGGCACCATCGCGCTGTAGTCGCCGATCTTGGTGTCGAGCAGGTGCTTCATCCGCACCTGACGGTCGTTCAGCACGGTGATGTCGGCCGACGTGCCGCCGACATCCAGCACGATCACGTTCCTGTGCCCGGCGAGCTCGGCGCACCACACCCCGCCCAGCGCGCCCGCGGCCGGGCCCGACATCAGCAGGCTGACCGGCTTCTGCACGGACGCCTTGACGCTCGCCACGCCCCCGGCCGACTGCATCAGCATCAGGTCGCCGCGGAAGCCGGAACCGTGCAGCGAGTCGGACAACTGCTCGACGTAGTGCGTGACCTTCGGGCCGATGAAGGCGTTCAGCGCCGTCGTCGTGAAACGCTCGTACTCGCGGAACTGCGGCAGCACCTCCGAGGACAGCGAGACGTACGCCTCGGGGTATTCCTCCTGGATCACCCTCTTGACGACCTGCTCGTGCGCCGGATTGAGGAACGAGAACAGGAAGCAGACGGCGATCGACTCGACGCCGTCCTCCCTGAGCTGCCGGACCGCCGCGCGGACCTCCGCCTCGTCGATCGGGTGGAGCACCTCGCCGGTCGGCGGGATCAACCGCTCCCTGACCGTCAACCGGTGCCGGCGCTTCACGACCGGGTGCGTCTGCCAGGGGATGTCCTGCGTGATGCTGAAATTGAGTGGCCGCTTGTGCCGCCCGATATGGATGATGTCGCGGAAGCCCTCGGTCGTGACCATGCCGGTCTTGACCCCGGCGTGCTGGAGCACGAGGTTGGTCGCGATCGTCGTCCCGTGGAACAGGTTGTCGATCGTCTCGAGCGACGATCCGGTCTGCGCGCACAACTGCCGGACCCCGTTCATCACGCCGATCGACGGATCCTTCGGCGTCGACGGCGTCTTGTAGACCGCGACGCTCCCCTTCTCCTCGTCGACGAAGATCAGATCCGTGAAAGTCCCGCCGACATCGACGCCGATTCTCTTCATGGTTCCGCCGTTTCCGTACGCGTTGTGCGATGACCGGTCACCGGGCTCCGCCGGTGCCGCCGCTCACTCCATCAACTCGCTGCCCGGCCCGGTCGCGACCTGCGCCCGGATCTCGTCCTCCGTCGCGACGTGGAAGCGGCCGACGCCTGCGTCCAGCAGGCCCTTGAGGTCCGGGCGATCGTTCAGGAGCCGGTCGAGCGCGTCGACGATGTCGGGGAGCTGCTCGATCGGGAAGCCGATGAACTCCTCCTCGGTCTTGACCTTGACGTACAGCCGGCCGCCGTAGCAGCCGAGCGTGGTGAACATCTCGCCGCGCTCGAACGGGCCGGCCATGATGATCGAGCAGGTCGACGGGCCGGTGATGCCGTTGACGACGCCGCCGCGGTGGTAGGTCGCCGACCGGGTGAGGTAGAGCCCCTGCTTGGGATTGCACAGGATGACGACGATCACGCCGCCCAGCTGGATGTCGAACGGGCAGCGGTCGAGCGGCGCGTACGAGATGCAGTTGACCGTGCCCTGCGGGATCTTGATGTAGTAGTCGTTGTTGCGGCGCGCGACGACCGGGCTCGGGTACATGCTGCGGCCCTTGTCCGGGTACTTGCCCGAGTACCAGTCGCCGTTCTCGAGCCCCTTGAACGGCTTGGTCATGCCCAGATAATGGCTGCCGTTCCTGCACTCGTGGTTGTCGGAGACCGTGTAGAAGGTCTTGCCGTCGAGCCTGGCGAAGTCGAGCATCGAGCACGCCTTGGTCCTGCCCTCGTACTTCGGGACGCCGGGCGGCGGGTTCGTGCTGAACTGGACGGCGACCGGCACGGACTCGAGCCTGAGCCCCTTCACCAGACGGTCGCAGAGCTCCTTGTAGCGCGCTTGGTCGTTCATGTCGCGTCCTCGGTCTCCGTGTCGATGCGCGACTACGCGTGCGCCGGCACCTTCGCCGGCCTGCCGACGTTCTCGATCATCTGCAGGCATCGCTCGAGCGGTTCGACGTCGCCGAACTTCGCGTCGATGTCGAAGAGGTTCCAGAGGACGGCGCCCGGCACGCGATCGCCGACCGCCTCCTTGCAGACGATCGTGCGGAAGCCGTCGGCCAGGCCGTCGCACACCGTCTCGCGGACGCAGGCGGACGCCGTGACACCGGTGACGACGATCGTGTCGACGCCGGCGGCGCGCAGGAACCCGGCGAGGTAGGTTCCGTGGAACGCGCTCGCGCGCTTCTTGATCAGCAGCTGTTCGCCGGGAATCGGCGCGATCCGCGAGTCGATCGCCCACAGGTTCGTGTCGCTCTCCGCGACTGCCTCGACCGGGATCTTGGTGTGCCACAGCCCCATGTCGGTGTGCGGATTGTCGCGGTCGGTGATCTGGTAGCAGGTCGTCACGTGCACGACCGGCAGCCCCTTCCTGCGGAACGCCGCGAGCAGCTTCTGGACCGCCGGAATGACGCGGTCGTCGATGTGCTCGCAGGTGAACGGATTGCCCGGGCGCGTCCAGGCGTTGGCGAGGTCGACGTTGATCAGCGCCGGTTTCGCGCCGAATCCGACGCGTCGCTGGAATCCGCGTTCACGATAGCGCCGCGTCGCTTCCGCGAACGCGGCCTCCAGCGCTTCGTCGAGCTTGTCCGCCATGGCCATTCTCCGGGGTCGTCGATCGGTGACGAAGCATGGTAAGCGTTTGGGTCGGCGGTTTGATACCAAAGCGTGCATAATTGAGATCCCCTCGCAGCACAATCGCCGGAGCCGTGGTGACGAGCTCGCTGATCTCGGTATTGCGGCCCCCGCGATTCGAACTGCGCCAGATCCGGGCGTTCGTCTGCGTCGCCGACGAGCTGCACTTCGGCCGCGCGGCGAGCCGGCTGTTCACGACGCAGCCGGCGCTCAGCCGGACGATCCGCAGCCTCGAGGACATCGTCGGCCACCGCCTCTTCGTGCGGTCGACCCGCAAGGTGCGGCTGACGCCGGCCGGCGAGGCGTTCGCCGCCGAATGCCGTCTCGCCCTGGCGCACCTCGAGCTCGCCTCGACCGCCGCCCAGAACGCCGATCCGGCCGGCAAGAGCCGGTTGCGTATCGCCTACATGGACTTCGCGATCAACGGGCGCCTGCCTCGGATCATCCAGGCGTTCCGCGCGCGCGAACCGAATGTGTTCCTCGACCTCGACTACCTGTCGACCGCCGCCCAGCACGTCGCGCTCATCGCCGGCCGGATCGACCTGGGCTTCATGGTCGACGAGTTCAAGACGCCCAAGGTCAGGAATCTGCTCGTCGACGAGGACGACTACGTGGTCGTGCTGCCCGAGGACCACCGGCTCGCGTCGCGCGAGTCGATCCGGCTCTCCGAGATCGCGCGCGAACCGTTCGTCATCGGGAACGAGGAGATGTTCAGCCGGTTCCGCTCGATGCTCTTCGATCTCTGCTACACGGCCGGTTTCTTCCCCGACGTCGTCCAGGAAGCGTCGAACAGCAACGGCATCATGGGACTCGTCGCCGCGGGCACGGGCATCACGATCTACGCGAGCAGCGTGCGCAGCATCCAGCGCAGCGGCGTGGTGATCCGCCCGTTAAGCGACGTGAATTCCCGGATACCGATCTACGCCGCCTCGCTCGCCGACCACCCGTCGCCGGCGCTCCAGCGTTTCCTCGACATCACCGCCGAGCATTCGGGACGACGTCCCGACTGGTGATCGACACGGTGTCCGGGCGGACGCGAATGCGTTGAAACGCCCGACGTCCGCCTCGGCGAAACGCGCGCCGGCCGCGTCGCCGGCCGGGTTCGGCGAAGTCTTTGCCGTCGGGTCGCCAGCCGCGGTACGCTTCGAGGCCGGTACATCCACCGCGCTCCCCGCGATCCCATGCAGATCACGCAACGCTTCGTCGTCGATTACCCACGTGCCGCCGTCTGGGCCTATTTCGGGCGTCTCGACGATGTCACGCGATGCATGCCCGGAGCGTCGTTGACCGAGCCGCCGGTCGACAACCGCGCCAAGTTCAAGCTCAACGTGAAGCTCGGTCCGATCTCCGCCGCCTTCGCCGGCGACTGCGACGTCGAGCGCGACGACGCGGATCAGCGCGGGCTCATCCGCGGCAACGCGCGCGACACGCGCGGCGATTCCCGCGTCAAGGGCGCGGTCGACTACCGTCTCGCCGAGGAGGGCGCGGGCGCGAAGACCGCGGTCGACATCGCCGTCGACTTCACGCTCACCGGCCGGCTCGCGCAGTTCAGCCGCGCCGGCATCGTCAACGACCTCGCCGCGCGCTTCACCGAGGACTTCGCGAAGAACCTGGCCGCGGCGCTCGCCGCCGAGGCGCCGGCCGCCACGACCCGGGCCGGGCCGGGGTCCGCCCCGGCGGGGCCGGGCGAGCCCGGCACGACACCCGCCGCCGCGCAAGGCTCCGCGCGTCCCGAGGTTCCGCGCGAACTCGACGCCGGCAGGCTCGTGTTCTCGGTGATCTGGGCCAGGATCCGGGGCTTCTTCCGGTCGCTGTTCGGACGCGCGTAGCGCGCACCTGCGACAGAGGGCGCGCGCGGTGCGCCGCGCGCCACAGGGACGATCCTCGCGTGCGCGTCGACTCGGCGGTCAACATCGACGATCTGCGCGAACTCGCGCGAGCGAGGCTGCCGAGCGTCGTGTTCGATTACCTCGAAGGCGGCGCCGAAGACGAGGTCACGAGGCGGGCGAACCGCGAAGCGTTCCTGCGCTACGCGTTCGTCCCCTCGGTCGCGACCGGCCATGTGGACATCGACCTGTCGACGAACCTGTTCGGCGATCCGGTCGCGGTGCCGTGGATCGTGGGACCCACCGGGCTCAATGGCGTCTTCCGGCGTGACGCGGACCTTTCGCTCGCTCGCGCCGCGCGGGCCGAAGGCGCGGTCTACGCTCATGCGACCGCGGCGAACGTCCCGCTGGAATCGGCCGCGACCGCGGCGGGCGAGTGCCGCTGGTTCCAGTTCTACCCCTGGGGAGGCCGCGCCGCCTGGGCGGCGCTGATCGGACGCGCGCAGGCCGCCGGATACCGCGCGCTGATCCTCACCGTCGACTCGCTCGTGCCCGGGAATCGCGAACGCGACCGCCGACACGGCTTCGCGCACCAGCTCCGCGTCACACCCGGTTTCGCGCTGGACGCGTTGCGCCATCCGCGCTGGCTCGCCGACGTCGGACTTCGCGGCATGCCGCGGATGGAGAACCTCGCGGTCGACGGACGCGAGCGCGCGAGCGCGGGCGAGCTCGCTTCGTACGCGCGCCGTGAACGCCATCCGGAGTTCCGCTGGGAGGACGTCGCGCGCCTGCGCGAGCTCTGGCACGGGCCGCTGCTGATCAAGGGCGTGCTGTCCGCCGACGATGCGCGCCGCGCGGTGGCGATCGGCGCCGAAGGCGTCGTCGTCTCCAACCACGGCGGCCGGCAGCTCGACGGCGCGATCGCGACGTTGCTCGCGCTGCCGTCGATCGTCCAGGCGATCGGCGCCAGCGCGACCGTCGTCGTCGACGGCGGGTTCCGCCGCGGCAGCGACCTGGTCAAGGCGCTGGCGCTGGGCGCGGACGCGGTGATCCTCGGCCGCGCGCCGCTCTACGGGGTCGCCGCAGGCGGCGAGGCCGGGGCGCGCCGCGCGCTCGAGATCCTGCGCGACGAGACGCGACGCGTGCTCGCGCTCCTCGGCTGCCCGGATGTGCGTTCGCTCTCGCCGTCGATCCTGCGTCGCGTCGATCCCGCGAGCGGGATCGAGCCCGTCGACCCCTGAGTTCGCGGCGCCGCCGGCGTCGCGGCGCTCAGGCGGGCCGCGGGCTCGCGAGCCGGTGCACGCCCCTGGGAGCGAAACCCAGCGCCTGTGTCTCGCCGAGCGCGTCCGCCGCGGTCGCTACGATCGCGAGCCCCATCTCGGTGCCCATCAGTCCGGGAGCCTGTCCGGGCGCGAACCCGAAGCCCTCTCCGTCGATCCACCGCGGCAGCAGCCGGACCAGGAGCCGCTCGACCACGCCCATCGCCTCCGGGCGGCGATGCGCGGTCGCCCCGGCGAGGAATCCCAGCGGATGCACGACATCGAGCACGTTGCACATGTCGGCGTTCGCGTGCGCGAACTCGTCGGCGACGCGCGCGTGCGCGAGCAATGTGTCGACCGCCGACTCCGGGTAGGGCACGCGCTCGCCGAACTGCGCGTAGGTTCCCCGCGTCAGCCGGTAGAAACCGTTGACCGGCTGCAGCCATCCGTCCTCGCGCCGCGCCTGGCCCCACATCCCCGTGTGCGGCTGGCAGCGCTCGGCGAGCTGCGCGAACAGGGCGCGCACCGGTCCTTCGAGCCCGAAGCGCGCGCGATTGATCCACAGTCCGGTGCCCAGCGCGTCGACCCACGAACCGGCGGTCCAGGCGCGGTCGCGCCACGGCAGCGCGTTGAACAGCGCGGCGAGCCGCTGGGGCGGCATCCGGTCCAGCGCGGCGAGCGGCGCCGTGAACTTCGCGCCGAGCGCCTCCAGCGCGTAGCCGGCCGCGAGGATCATGTACGCGGTGTGCGTCTCGGCGAGCGAGTCCCAGACGTACTCCGGCGGAGGCGGACGCGCAGGGTCGTACGGCATCCCCGACGCGGGGTCCTGAGCACGCTGCAGCGTCGCCACCAGGCGCTCGCGGTCGGTGTCCGGCGGCAGCGCGCCGAACATCGCCGCGATCTCGATCGCGTCGGCCAGCGGCCTCAGGCCGACCGGCGCCACGCCCGGGCGATCGACGAACACCGGCGCGCCGTCGGCCGCGTGCCGGCAGCGCCGCAGGATCGCCGGCCACTGCTCGGCGGCGCGCGCACCGAACGCGGCGAGCGCCGCCGGCAGGCCGGACCGCCGGGCGCCGGGCGAGGGCGCACCCGCCGGCTGCACGGCAGCGCCGGCGTGAGCGTCGGCCGGCGACGGCACCACGGCCGTGTCGTCGCCGGACTTCGCGCGCCGATCGCGCACGATGCGCGCCGGGTTGCCGACGACGACCTGCCAGTCCGGGACATCGCGCGTGACCACCGCGCCGGCGCCGACGATCGCGTGACTGCCGATCCTCACGCCGTCGACGACCACCGCGTTCGCACCGATCCACACGTCGTCCCCGATCTCGATGCCGATCGACAGCTCGCCCTGCTCGTGCATCGGCCGCGTCAAGTCGTCGTGGGCGTGGTTGACGCCGATCACGCTCGCGTGCGAGGCGATGCGCACACCGTTGCCCATGGTCACCCGGCCGCGCACGACCGTGTACGGATTGACCGTGCAGTCGTCGCCCATCGTCACGTCGTGGGAGAGGTAGGCGAACCCCGCGACGTAGCTGCGCGCGCCGATCGCGAGCCGCCCGTGCAGCCCGGCGAGCGGCGACAGGTAGGCCTTCGGGGAGATACGGAACTGGCCGGTCGCGGCGAGGCGCGCGTGGAACTCGTCCTGCTGGCGCTTCTCGTCCGCCGTCGCCTCACCCCAGTACCGCCAGGGACAGAACGCGAAGCGCTGCGTCATGGGGTTCCGCGGGAAACGGCGCGGCGCTCCCGTTGCCGGAAGCGCCGCGACCAGGTGCGGGTTGGTAGGCCGTGTAGGATTTGAACCTACGACCAACGGATTAAGAGTCCGCTGCTCTACCAGCTGAGCTAACGGCCCGCCGTACGAACCGGAATTGTATCGCGTCCCGCAGCCGCTCGCCGGATCGAGGGGGCCTGGTAGGCCGTGCTGGATTCGAACCAGCGACCAACGGATTAAAAGTCCGCTGCTCTACCAGGCTGAGCTAACGGCCCGCGGGAAACCAACAATTGTAGCCTGCGCGAGCCTCGCCCGCCAGATCCCCGGATCTCCCGCCGGTCAGTGCTCGTCGCGGGTGAGGATCGGCGGCAGCGACGCGAACTCGACGCCCTCGTCGATCAGCGCGGCGGCCTGCTCGGGTGTCGCCTGTCCGCGGATCGAACGCCGGGGGACCTCCTGGTAGTGGATCCGGCGCGCCTCCTCGGGAAAACGCGGGCCTACGTCCTCGGTCGCACGCACGATCTCGCGCAGCTTCGCGAGCAGCTCGGGCGGCAATCCGGCGGCGAGCTCCGCGGTCGCCGTCGCGCCGGCGACCGGCGCTTTGGCGCCGGACGCTGGCCGGGTCGTCCCCCTGGACACGCTCACCTTCGCCGAGGGCACCCGGGTCACGGCCGGGCTCTCGCAGGCCGGGCAGGTGACGAGCCCGCGGGCTTTCTGCCCGTCGAACGCGCCGGTCGAGTCGAACCAGCCCTCGAAGGCGTGGCCGTGCTCGCAACGGAGGTCGAAGACGATCATCGTTCAGCGTACGCGCGCAGGGGCCGGCGGTCCGGCGGACGGGGCGCGACATTCCGCGTCGCAGGATCGGGGCGAATCGGACGTTCGCAAGCCCCGGCGCGCGGCGTTCACGCGATCCGTTCGAGCCGCCACATCTGATAGCGGAAGGCGACGAGGCAGCCGGCGACGATCGACACGAACGTCAGCACCGAGCCGATCGCGAGCGTGGACAGTCCGGTGATCCCCTGCCCGATCGTGCAGCCGAGCGCGGTCACGCCGCCGAAACCCATCAGCGTGCCGCCGGCCAGGTGGTTGGCGAGATCCTCGACGCTCGCGAATCCTTCCCAGCGGAACGTGCGCGAGACCAGCGCCTGGACGGCCGAACCCGCCATCACACCCAGACCGGACGCGATGCCGAACGTCAGCACCCGGGAGGTGTCGGTCCAGAAGAGCAGCAGTTCGAGCAGGTAGGCGGCCGGCGCGACGAACGAGAACGACTCCATCCTCCCGGTGTTGGTCGCGACGAATTTCTCCTCGAGCGTGGCCGGGTCTTCGGCCAGGTAGCCCAGGTGGCCGGAGACGTACCAGCCGGCGACGACCAGCAGGCCGATCACCAGCCCGCCGACGATCATCTCGCGGGTCTCGCGGAAATCGCGGTTGACGAACACCGCCGCCGCGATCGCCGCGGCGACGAGCGCCGGCACCAGCCAGCGCGCCGTCGTGCCCAGTCCGGTCGCGGCGCCCAGCGCAACGAGGTCGGAGGTCTTCGCACCGGTGCCCGAAACATCGAGCCGCAACGCCTCGAGTCCGAACGCGCGCAGGCCGGCGAACGCCCCCTTGAGCGTCATGTACGCGGCCAGCCCGATCATGATCAGCACGACCAGCGATTTGAGGTTCCCGCCGCCGACCCGCACCAGCGTCTTGGCGCCGCAGCCCGACGCGAGCGCCATCCCGAAACCGAAGCACGCGCCCCCGACGATGTGCGCGAGCCAGGCGACGCGCGGATTCACGTAGATCGACTTCGCGGCGTCGATCGCGCCGGCCGACTGCAGGACCGCGGTGCCGGCGATCGCGACCGCGATCGCGAGCGCCCACATCCGCATGCGCCGCCAGTCGCCGAAGTTCGCGCCGTCGGCGAGCGCGCCCATCGTGCAGAAGTTCACGCGGCTGGACACCCAGCCGAACACGAAGGCCAGGGCGAAGGCGAGCCCGGTGACGAGCGGGGCGAGTTCGGCGGCGGTCTTCATCTCGTAGGCGGATCGGGTCGGCTCGCGGCGGCGCCGGCCCCGCGGATCGAAGGGGATTATGGCACGGTGTCGGCGCGGCTCCGGTGGGGGTGCGCCGTCCGGGCCGGGAGCGACGGACCCCGACCGGGATCCGCC
>JADZDA010000050.1 GCA_020851255.1 Burkholderiales bacterium
TCCCGCCTTGTGGCGGGAATCGGCCGAAATTCGAGTCTGACCCCAATTCGGGCCCAATTCGAGTCTGACCCCAATTCGGGCCCAATTCGAGTCTGACCCCAATTCGGGCCCAATTCGAGTCTGACCCCAATTCGGGCCCAATTCGAGTCTGACCCCAATTACCCCAGTTACCCCCGCGCCAGTGCCCGCACGCACTCGGCGACCAGCCCCGGCCCGCGGTAAACGAGCCCCGTGTAGAGCTGCACCAGCGCGGCGCCGCAGGCGATCTTCTCGCGCGCGTCGTCCCCGGTAAGGACCCCGCCCACGCCGATCACCGGCAGCGCGCCGCCGAGCGCCGCGACCAGCGTGCGCAGCACCGCGTTGGAACGAACGGTGAGCGGACGGCCGGACAGGCCTCCGGCTTCCCCGGCGTGACGCAGGCCCTGGACCGCCTCGCGCGAGGTCGTGGTGTTGGTGGCGATGACCGCGTCGACGCGGGCGGCGACGAGCACTCGCGCGATTCCGCGGATGGCGTCCGCGTCGAGGTCGGGAGCGATCTTGATCGCGATCGGCAACGGGCGACCGAGCGACTGGACGAGTCGCTCGCGTTCGGCGATCAGCCGCCCGGCGAGTTCACCGAGCGCTGTTTCGGACTGCAGGTCGCGCAGGCCACGGGTGTTCGGCGACGAGACGTTGACGGTGACGTAGGTCGCGACCGGTGCCACGGCCTTCAGGCACGCGAGATAGTCGTCGGTGGCGCGCTCGTTGGGCGTGTCGAAGTTCCGGCCGATGTTGCAGCCGAGCACGCCGCGGTAGCCGGATGCCCGGACGTTCGCGACAAAACGGTCCACGCCCTCGTTGTTGAACCCGAGCCGGTTCACCAGCGCCTGCGCCTCGGGGATGCGGAACATCCGCGGCCTGGGATTGCCCGGCTGCGGGCGCGGCGTCACCGTGCCCGCCTCGAGGAATCCGAAACCCAGCGCCGAGAGCCCGGCGAGGTGCGCGGCGTTCTTGTCGAGTCCCGCGGCGAGACCGACACGGTTGGGGAAGTCGATCCCCATCACGCGGACCGGGTCGGCGGGGAGTCGCGGTGTCGCGAGTCCGGCGACGCCGGCCGCCGCTGCGGCGTCGAGCGCGGCGAATGCGAGTTCGTGCGCTCGCTCAGGGTCGAGGGCGAACAGCGCGGGACGCAGCAGCGGGTAGAACATGGCGGGGCGCGGTACGCGCGGTCGCGGCGCCGACGACGGGACCGCCTCGGCTGCGAAGCGCGGCGATGATACCATCGCGCCGCCCATGCCCGCCGCGAGTGTCCTGCTGCGTGTCGCATTCGCCTGCCTCGCCGGCGCGGCGACGGCGGCCGGCGCGCAGGGCGGTGGCGCGGCGCGCGAAGGGACACGCTACGGGACGCGCGCGGACGTCGTCGCGTTCGCCAGGGAAGTCGCGGCCGACACCGGACTCGACCGCGAACGCGTCGAACGCTGGCTCGCCGCCGCGCGGTTCCAGCCGCGGATCGTCGAACTCATGTCGCGGCCGATCGTCGACCCGCCCAGGTGGTTCGAGTACTCGCCGCCGTTCCTGTCCGCCGAGCGTGTCGCGGCCGGCGTCGCCTGGTGGAAGGCGAACGAGGACGCGCTCGACCGCGCGCAGGCCCGGTTCGGAGTCCCGCCCGAGGTCGTCGTCGCGATCGTCGGCGTCGAGACCTACTACGGACGGGCGACCGGATCGCACCGCGTCATCGACGCGCTCGCGACACTCGCGTTCGACTACCCCAGGCGCGCCCCGTTCTTCCGCGGCGAGTTGAAGGAATTCCTGCTGCTCGCGCGCGAGCAGGGGTTCTCCCCGCTCTCGCCCCGGGGATCGTTCGCGGGGGCGATGGGCGTTCCGCAGTTCATGCCGGGCAGCTACCGGCGCTACGCGGTCGACTTCGACGGCGACGCCCGCGTCGACCTGTGGACCGGCGCCGCCGACGCGATCGGCAGCGTCGCCAACTACCTGGCGCGCCACGACTGGCGGCCCGGCGAATCCGCGCTGGCGCCCGCGCGCATCGCCGCCGGGACGCGCGAGTCGGTGGTCCGCCGGCTCGACGGCGGGATGAGCGAGCGCCGGCCGCTGGACGCGTGGGCGGCCGACGGCGTCGAGCCCGCACTCGCCCTCGAACCGGTGGACGAGCCGGTGGGCCTGCTGTTGCTGGAGGAAGCGGCGGACGAGGCGAGCGTGTGGATCGCGCTGCCGAACTTCTACGTGATCACGCGCTACAACCGCAGCCGTCTCTACGCGACGGCGGTCTGGCGGCTCGCCGAGGCGCTGCGCGACGCGCGCGGATCGCCCTGAGGGCGCGACGCTGCGATCGCGCCGGCGGACGACGGCGCGGCGTCAGCGCCGCATCAGCGCCGCGACGTGGTCGACCAGTGCGCGCGTGGACGGGTCGCAGTCCGCGGGCAGCGGGCGGCCGCCGGCGAGCGCGCCGGCGATCGGCGCGGCCAGGATCTTCCCTAGCTCGACGCCGAACTGGTCGAACGGATTGACGCCCCAGAGGATGCCCTCGACGAAGTTGCGATGCTCGTAGAGGGCGAGCAGCGCGCCCAGCGTCGCCGCGTCGATGCGGGGGACGAGGATCGTCGTCGACGGACGGTCGCCGGGACACGCGCGCACCGCGGCGGCGCGCGCGAGCGCCGCACCCGACAGGCCGGTCGAGGCGAGCTCGGCCTCGATCGCGGCGGCCGGGCGTCCGAGCGCCAGCGCCTGGGCCTGCGCGAGCGCGTTGGCGACGAGCAGCGCGTGGCGGTCCCGATCGTCCCCGGCCGGAAGGGCGGGCACGATGAACTCGACCGGCACCTGGTCGGTACCCTGGTGCAGCCACTGGAAGAACGCGTGCTGGCCGTCGGTGCCCACGCCGCCCCACAGCGCCGGCGCGGTCCGCCCCGCGACCGGCTCGCCGTCGCGGGTCACGCGCTTGCCGTTGCTCTCGAGCGAGAGTTGCTGCAGGTAGGCGGGCAGCAGCGCCAGCGCCTCCGCGTACGGAACGACGATCCGCTGGCGGTGCTCCAGCGCGGAGGCGTTCCACAGGCCGGCGAGGGCGAGGGCGACCGGCAGGTTGGTTTCGAACGGCGTCTCGCGGAAGTGGCGGTCCATCGCGTGCGCGCCGTCGAGGAGCGCCAGGTGCGCTTCCCGGCCGAGCACGGCGGCGATGGTGACGCCCACCGACGACCACAGCGAGAACCGGCCGCCGACGCCGTCGTGCATCGGCAGGATCGCGTCTTCGGGCAATCCGCAAGCCCGGGCGAGATCGGGCCGGGCGGTCGCGGCGAGCACCTGGCAGGCGACCGGCCGGGTGCCGGGCAGCGCGGCGTCGAGCCAGCGGATCACCGCCTTCGCGTTCTCCCTCGTCTCCTGCGTGCCGAAGCTCTTCGAGGCGATCACGACGAGCGTGCTCGCGGCGTCCAGCGGAGCGAGCGCGCGTGCGAGCGCCGCCGGATCGACATTGGCGACGAACGTGACGCCGGGCCCGGGCGCGCCGGGCCGCCGCAGCGCGTCGACGACCAGGCGCGGTCCCAGGTCCGATCCGCCGATGCCCAGGTGGAGGACGTGGCGGATCGGCGCGCCGGTCGCGCCGCGCGCGGCGCCGTCGTGGATGCGCGCGGCCCAGGCCGCCGACCGATCCCGGGCGCCGCGGAGCGCGGCACGCGCGTCGGTCCCGTCGACGGACAGCGGCGATCGACCGGGGTCGCGCAACGCCGGGTGCAGGACGGCGCGTGATTCGGAGACGTTGACCTTCTCGCCGGCGAACATCGCCTCGATCCATCGCGGCAGGCCGCTCGCACGCGCGTGGTCGGCGAGACCGCCGAGGACCTCGGGCGTCAGGCGCTCGCGCGAGAGGTCGATGCGCCAGTCGTTCCAGGCGAGCGTCAGCCGGCGCGCGCGGTCCCGGTCGCGCTCGAACAGCGTGGCGAGCGGCGTCGAGCGCAGCGTGCGCGCGGCGGCGACGAGCGGTTCGGGCAGCGCGGGCGTCATATACTGCGCGATTGTAAACGCTGGCGGCGAGCGGCTCCGCGGGACGATGCCGAACCCGCCCCGTCGACCTCCGATGACGCTCGACGACGCGAACGCGAATCGCGACACCGATCCCGACACGCCTTTGCGCGAGGACACGCGGCGGCTCGGCCGCCTGCTCGGCGACGTGCTGCGCGCGCAGACCGGGATCGACGGATACGAGCGCGTCGAGGCGATACGGCGCGCGGCGATCGGCTTGCGCCGGTCCGACGGGGACGAGGCGGCGGCCGCCCGTGCCGAGCTGGGAGCGCTGCTGGACGGGCTGCCGATCGCGGAGGTGCTGCACGTCGTGCGGGCGTTCAGCTACTTTCTCCACCTCGCGAACCTCGCGGAAGACGTCCACCAGAACCGCCGCCACGACGACGACGCGCGCGCCGGGCGCCCGCCCCCGCCGGGGAGCCTCGCCGCGGCGCTGGCGCAGCTCGCGGATCGCGGCGTCGGTTCCGCGGGCATCGCGCGCTGGTGCGCGCACGCGCGGCTGTCGCCGGTGCTGACCGCCCATCCGACCGAGGTGCAGCGCAAGAGCATCCTCGACGCCGAGCGCGGCATCACCGAGCTGCTCGCGGCGCGTGACCGGGCCGGTGCGGCGGAAGCGCGCGCGATCGACACGAAGCTGCACCGGCGCGTGCTCGGGCTGTGGCAGACGGCGATGATAAGGCTCTCGCGGCTGCAGGTCGTCGACGAGATCGAGAACGGACTCGCGTACTACCGGTCGACGTTCCTCGCGGAACTGCCGCGGCTGTACGCGGATCTCGCGGCCGCGCTCGCGGCCGGCGGCGCGCGCGGGAACCGCCTGCCGCCGTTCCTGCGGATGGGATCGTGGATCGGCGGGGATCGCGACGGCAATCCCAACGTCGTCGCGGACACGCTGCTCCACGCGGTGCGGGCGCAGTCGGCGGTCGCGTTCGGCCACTACCTGGACGAGGTCCACCGGCTCGGCGGCGAGCTCGCGATGTCGAGCCGGCTGGTCCGTCCCACCGACGCGCTCGCGGCGCTCGCCTCGGCGGCGCACGACCGCAACCCGCACCGCGCCGACGAGCCGTACCGGCAGGCGCTCATCGGGGTCTACGCCCGGCTCGCCGCGACCGCGCGCCGGATGTCGCCGGTCACGCTGCCGCGCCCGCCGCACGTCGACCTTCCGGCGTACGGGACGCCCGCCGATCTGGAGGCCGACCTCGCGGTCGTCGCGGATTCGCTGGCGACGCACGGCGCCGCCGACCTCGCGGTCGAGCGGCTCGAGCCCTTGCGCTACGCGGTCTCGGCGTTCGGGTTCCACCTCGCCGCCCTCGACCTGCGGCAGAACGCCGACGTGCACGAGGCGGTCGTCGACGAGCTGTTCGCGCGCGGCGGCGTCACCGCGGGCTACGCCGCGCTGGACGAGCCCTCGCGCGTCGCCCGGCTGGCCGGGGAACTTCGCGATCCGCGCCCGCTGGTTTCTCCGTACGTCGAGTACACGGCGCGCACGCGCTCGGAACTCGATGTGGTGGCCGCGGCGGCGCGGGTGCGCGCCGACTACGGCGCCGAGGCGGTGCCGCATTACGTGATCTCCAAGTGCCAGTCGGTGTCCGACCTGCTCGAGGTCGCGGTGCTGCTCAAGACCGCCGGACTCTGCCACGACGGCCTGGCGTCGCTCGACATCGTTCCGCTGTTCGAGACCATCGACGATCTCGAGCGCGCCGGGCGCGTCATGCGCGAGGCGTTCGCGCTGCCCGCCTGGCGGCGGATCGTCGCGGGCCGGGGCGACCGCCAGGAGGTCATGCTCGGTTACTCGGACAGCAACAAGGACGGCGGCTATCTCGCCGCGAACTGGGCGCTGCACCGCGCCCAGGTCGACCTGGTCCGGACGTTCGGGGACGCGGGCGTGACGCTCTCGCTCTTCCACGGCCGCGGCGGCACCGTGGGGCGCGGCGGCGGGCCGGCCTACGAGGCGATCCTCGCGCAGCCCCCGGGCAGCGCGAGCGCCGGGCTGCGGGTGACCGAGCAGGGCGAGATCATCGCGAGCAAGTACTCGGACGCGGCGCTGGGGCGGCGGCACCTGGAGACGCTGTGCGCCGCGGCGCTGGAGGCGGGGCTCGGGCCTGGCCGGGGCGCGGGGGCGCGCGAGGCCGAGTACCACGACGCGATGGATGCCCTCGCGCGCCACGCGCTATCGGCCTACCGCGACCTGGTCTACGGGACGCCCGGTTTCGCCGACTACTTCCGCGCGTCGACCCCGATCGCCGAGATCGCGGAGCTCAACATCGGCAGCCGGCCGGCGTCGCGCACCGCGTCGACCCGCATCGAGGACCTGCGCGCCATCCCGTGGGTGTTCAGCTGGAGCCAGTGCCGGCTGATGCTGCCCGGCTGGTACGGGGTCGGCAGCGCGGTCGACGCCCTCCGCCGCGAGCGGCCCGGCGCGATCGCGCTGCTCTCCGAGATGCACGCGCGCTGGCCGTTCTTCGCGACCGTGCTGTCGAACATGGCGATGGTGCTGTCGAAGAGCGACCTCGCGATCGCGGCGCGCTACGCGGACCTGGTGCCCGACGCGACGCTGCGCCGGACGATCGCCGGCCGGATCGCCGACGAGCACGCGCGCACGCTCGCCGCGCACGCGGCGATCACCGGCGGGCCGCCGCTCGCCGACAACCCTGCGCTCGCGCGCAGCATCCGCAACCGGCTGCCCTACCTCGACCCGCTCAACCACCTGCAGGTGGAACTGCTCGCCCGCCATCGCGCCGGCCGGTCGGACGACCGGACGCGCCGCGCGATCCACCTGACGATCAACGGCATCGCCGCGGGGCTTCGGAACAGCGGCTGACGCGGGGCCGCGGCCGTGGCGTCGCCGGTCCGTCGGGCGGAGGGCGCCCGGACTTGATCTGGATCAAACAAGAATCATTCCCATTCGTATTGACGGCGGCCAGGGCGATCGCTAGACTCGCTCCATTCCCCCAGCCCAGGCGCCGGCGCGACCGGCGATCGCCATGCGTCCGATCCGACTTCTCACCGCCGCGCTCGCGGCCGCGCTCCTTCCCGCCGTTCCGGCCCTCGCGCAGGAGCCCGTGCTGAACCTCTACTCGGCGCGGCACTACCAGACCGACGAGGCGCTCTACGACAACTTCACCAGGGCGACCGGCATCCGGATCAACCGGATCGAGGCCGGCGACGACCAGCTCCTCGAGAGGCTCAAGTCCGAGGGCGCGAACAGCCCGGCGGACGTGCTCCTGATCGTCGACGCCTCGCGTCTGTACAACGCGCAGCAGCAGGGCCTGTTCCAGCCGGTGCGCACGGTGGCGCTCGAGGCGCGGATTCCGGCGTCGATGCGCGATCCCGGCGGCGAGTGGTTCGGGTTCTCGAGCCGCGCGCGCGTGCTGGTCTACAACAAGGCGCGGCTCAAGACCGCCGACATCCCGACCTACGAATCGCTCGCCGATCCCAGGCTCAAGGGGAAGGTGTGCGTGCGCTCGGGATCGCACCCGTACAACCTCTCGCTGACCGCCGCGATGATCGAGCGGCAGGGCGAGGCGAAGGCCGAGGCGTGGGCCCGCGGCCTGGTCGCCAACCTCGCTCGCGCACCCAAGGGTGGAGACAGCGACCAGATCAAGGCGGTGGCCGCCGGCGAGTGCGACGTCGCCGTGGTGAACACCTATTACTACGCGCGCATCCTGCGGTCGACCAAGGCGGAGGACCGGGACATCGCCGCCAAGACCGGCGTCGTCTGGCCCGACCAGGGCGGCGCGGGCACGCACGTCAACATCTCCGGCGCCGGCGTGCTCCGGCACGCGCCGCACAGGGACGCGGCGGTCCGATTCCTCGAGTACCTGGCGAGCGACGACGCGCAGCGCTATTTCGCCGACGGCAACAACGAGTGGCCGGCCGTGAAGAGCGTCGTCGTGAAGAACCCGGCGCTGGAAGCGATGGGAGGCGGCGATTTCAAGGCCGACCCGGTCGCGATCTCCGCGCTCGGCCGAAACACGCCCGCGGCGCAGAAACTCGCCGATCGCGCCGGCTGGCGCTGAGCGGAACGCGCGTCCCGCGCCCGGTGTTTCCGTCCGGGCGCGGCCTTCAGCCCGGCGCGAGTTTCGCCGGGGCGGCGACCGCGCCGGGCGCGCCCCTGCGCCGCGACGCCCGCGCGAGCGCGATGATCGGGACGAGCCCGACCGCGACGATCGCGAGCGACGGCAGCGCCGCCTCGGCCAGCCGCTCGTCGCGGGCGAGGGCGTAGGCCTGCGTGGCCAGCGTGTCGAAGTTGAACGGCCGCAGCAGCAGCGTGGCCGGCAGTTCCTTCATCACGTCGACGAACACGAGCAGCAGCGCGGCGGCCGCGCTGCGGGCGACGAGCGGCGCGTGGACGCGCCGGAAGGTCGAGCGCGCGTTCTGTCCCAGGCTGCGCGACGCCGCGTCCATCGCCGGCGTGATGCGGGCGAGTCCCGGCTCGACGCTGTTCCACGCGACCGCGAAGTAGCGGACGAGGTAGGCGCAGACCAGCGCGAAGGTCGTGCCGGTGAGGAGCAGCCCCGGGCTCGCGCCGGTCGGCCCGCGCAATGCGTCGGCGATCCAGCCGTCGACCGCGCCCAGCGGCAGCAGCACGCCGACCGCGAGCACGGTGCCGGGAACCGCGTAGCCCAGCGTCAGCACCCGGGCCGCGAGCTTGGGCAGCGGCCCGGCGTTGAGCCGCGCGGCGTAGGCGACCAGGAGCGCGAAGGCCACCGCGAGCACCGCGGCCACCACCGACACGCGCAGGCTGTTCCACGCCCAGTCGGCGAACCGGGCGTTGAGCGCGATCTCGGGCTCGGCGTGGACGAGCCGCGCGAGGAGCAGCAGCGGAAGGACGAAGCCGAGCAGGAGCGGAACGGAACACAGCGCCGCCATCGTCCAGCCGCGCCAGCCGCGCACGACCGGCCGGGGATCGTCGGCGGGCGCCTTCGTGCGCCCCGTGCCCGCGCTGCGGGCGGCGCCGCGCGACGCCTGCTCGAGCGCGATCGCGACCAGCACGAAGCCGAGCAGCATCGCCGCGAGCTGCGCGGCGGCCGCGCGGTCGCCCAGCGAGAACCATGCGCGGTAGATGCCGGTGGTGAACGTGTCGACGGCGAAGTAGGCGACGGTGCCGAAGTCGGCGAGCGTCTCCATCAGCGCCAGCGCGATGCCGCCGGCGATCGCCGGCCGCGCGAGCGGCAGCTCGACGCGCCAGAACGCCTCGCGCCGGGAGAGGCCGAGCGTGCGCGCCGCCTCGACGAACGCCGGCGGCCGTTCGAGGAAGGCGGTGCGCGCGAGCAGGTACACGTACGGATAGAGCGTGAACACGAACATCGCGGCCGCGCCGGGCAGCGACCGCACGTCCGGGAACCAGTAGTCGTCGCGCGTCCAGCCGAACACCTCGCGCAGCGCCGACTGCACGGGACCGGCGAACTGCAGCGCGTCCGTGTAGGCGTAGGCCATGACGTAGGCGGGCATCGCGAGCGGCAGCAGCAGCGCCCATTCGAACGCGGCGCTCCCGGGGAAGCGGAATTGCGCGAGCGCCCAGCCGGTGATCGTTCCGCCGAAGGCGACGCCCGCGCCGACCAGCACGACCAGCGCGACCGTGTTGAACGCGTAGCGGGGCAGGACGGTGCCGGCGAGGTGCGCCCAGGTCTCGCCGGCGCCGGGCGCCGCGCCGCGGGCGACCACGGCGACGACCGGCACGAGCGCGAGCAGCGCCAGCGCGACCGCCGCGAACGCGAGGGCGCGCCGCTCGCTCACCGGGTCGTCCGGGCGCCGGACAGCGCGCCTGCGCGTTCGTTCATCGGGCGATTATAGGGGCGCCGTGTCCGCGCGATATACTCGCGGCAGCGGCCGTCCGGGACAGCGGGCGGGCGGCGTAGCCGCCGCGATCGTTCCGCGAGCCCACGCGCATGCGCATCCTCCTCTCGAACGACGACGGCTACTTCGCGCCCGGCCTCGAGGCGCTCGCCGCCGCCCTCGCCCCGCACGCCGAGATCACGGTCGTCGCGCCCGAGCGCGACCGCAGCGGAGCGTCGAACTCGCTGACGCTCGACCGCCCGCTGATGGTCCGCCGCGCGCCCAACGGCTTCCTGTTCGTCAACGGCACGCCGACCGACTGCGTCCACCTCGCGGTGACCGGGCTGCTCGACCGGCTGCCCGACATGGTCGTGTCCGGGATCAACCTGGGTGCGAACATGGGCGACGACACGATCTACTCGGGCACCGTCGCGGCCGCGACCGAGGGCTTCCTGCTCGGCATTCCGTCGATCGCGATCTCGCTCGCGTCGAAGACCGCGAAGTACTTCGAGACCGCCGGCGCGGTCGCCGTCGACCTGGTGCGCCGGCACGCGCGGGACCCGGCCGGGTCCTGGCTCCTCAACGTCAATGTCCCCGACGTCGCTCCGTCAGCGCTCAAGGACGCGCGGGTGACGCGGCTCGGGCGCCGGCACAAGGCCGAGGATACGATCAAGGCGCGGAGCCCGCGCGGCGAGACCGTCTACTGGGTCGGCGCCGCCGGCCCGGCGGCCGACGCCGGCGAGGGCACGGACTTCCACGCGGTCGAGCATGGCCATGTCTCGGTGACGCCGCTGCAGATCGACCTCACGCACCGCGAGCGCATGGCCGAGGTCGACCGCTGGATCCGGCGGTAGCGGCGGGACGTCCGGAACGGGACGCGATGGCGACGCACGGAACCGGGATGACATCGGCGCGCACGCACGCGCGGATGGTCGAGCGGTTGCGCGACGAGGGCATCCGCGACGAGGTCGTGCTCGACGCGATGCTGGCCGTGCCGCGCCACCGGTTCGTCGACGAGGCGCTCGCGATCCGCGCCTACGAGGACGTGCCTCTGCCGATCGGGCACGGACAGACGATCTCGCAGCCCTGGGTCGTCGCGAGGATGACCGAACTCGCGCGCAACGGCCGCGACCTGGACGGCGTGCTCGAGATCGGGACCGGCTGCGGCTACCAGACCGCGGTGCTGTCGCGGATCGCGAAGCGCGTCTGGACCGTCGAGCGGATCGGCGCGCTGGTCGCCAAGGCGCGGCGCAACCTCCAGGCGCTCAAGTGCGGCAACGTCGCGCTCAAGCACGGCGACGGCAGCGCCGACCTGGGCGAGGACCTCGCCGTCGACGCGATCGTGGTGACCGCCGGCGCGACGCACCTTCCGACCGCGCTGCTGCGCTACCTCAAGCCCGGCGGCCGGATGGTGATACCGTTGTCCGACGAGGGCGCGCGCGGCGTGCAGTACCTGACGGTCGTCGACCCGACGCCGAACGGGTTCCGGGAACAGAAACTCGATGCGGTAAGATTCGTGCCGCTGCTGCCGGGACTCGCCTGATCGCGACGCGGGCGCGGTCCGGTCGCGCCGGGACGATCCCGCGATGACGACGCCCACACGCCTCCGCGACGCCGCACTCCGCACGAGCCGCCTGGCGCGCGCCGCCGCGCTGGTGCTCGCGGGCTGCGCGACGCGCACGCCCGCGCCGGTCGTCGATCGCCAGGCGGTGCCGCCGCGTGCCGCGCCGGCGCCGGTCGCGCCGGCCCCGGTCGCCCAGCCTGCACCGGCTCCGGCTCCGGCTCCGGCCTCGCCGCCGGAGCCCGACTGGCGCCCGCCGACCTACACGGTCAAGCGCGGCGACACGCTCTACCAGATCGCGCTGGAGCACGGTCTCGACTACCGTGAACTCGCCGCGTGGAACGCGATCGAGAACATCAATCTGATCCGGGTCGGGCAGGTGCTCAAACTCACCGCGCCGGGCACCGAAGCCGGGCCTGCGGGTGCGACGACGGCGGCCGCCGCGCCGGGATCGACGGGCGGCGGGACGCTCACCGCTCCGTTGCGCACCGTGCCGCCGGTAGGCACCGCGCCGCCGGGCACGGCCCTCGCGTCGACCTCCGGGCCGGCCGGCGGCACCGCCGTCCCGGCGCCGCCGTCCCGCGCGACCGACGCCGCGATCAGGACCTCGCCCAGGGCGATCAAGGAGCCCTGGTCCGAGCAGGCGATGAAGGAAGTCGCGCGCTCGGGGGGCGCGGGCGAACCGGCGACGGTCGCGCGCGCGGATCCGTCGCCGCGGCCCGCGCCCGCCTCCACGTCGGCGGCGCCGGGCGCGGGCAACGCGCAAGCGATCGCCGGGGCGCCCGCGGCCGGCTTGCCGGCGCCGGCCGCGGGGGCCTCGCCCGGCGACGACGAAGGGCTCGGTTGGGTGTGGCCGGCGAAGGGCAAGCTCGTCGCGCAGTTCTCGGAGAGCGCGAGCCTCAAAGGGATCGACATCGCGGGCGGCGCGGGCGAGGCGGTCGTCGCGAGCGCGCCGGGGAAGGTGGTCTACGCGGGCACCGGGTTGCGCGGTTACGGCAAGCTCGTCATCGTCAAGCACAACGCCACCTACCTCAGCGCGTACGCCCACAACCGCGAGATCCTCGTCAAGGAGGGGCAGAACGTCGCGCGCGGCCAGAAGATCGCCGAAATGGGATCGAACGACGCCGACCAGGTGAAGCTCCAGTTCGAGATCCGGCGACTCGGCCGGCCGATGGACCCGCTGCGCTTCCTGCCGCCGGCCTGACGGTCCGGCGCACGCGCGATGCGCGGTCCGCGTCCCGTCTTCGAGGCGTCCGCCGGCGAGGACGCGCGCGCGCCCGACGCGACGCCCGACGACACGCTGACCGCGCCGCTGCCGCTCGACGAGCCGCCGCCCGGACTCGCCGCGGACTTCGTCACCGATGTCGCGCAGCTCTACCTCAACGAGATCGGCCAGCATGCGCTGCTGACCGCGGACGAGGAACTCGCGTGCGCGCGCGCCGTGCGCGACGGCGACTTCGCGGCCAGGCAGACGCTGATCGAGCGCAATCTGCGGCTGGTCGTCAGCATCGCGCGCCACTACGTGCATCGCGGCGTCGCGCTGCCCGACCTGATCGAGGAGGGCAATCTCGGGCTGATGCACGCGCTGGGGAAATTCGATCCCGAGCGCGGATTCCGCTTCTCGACCTACGCGACCTGGTGGATACGCCAGGCGGTCGAGCGCGCGATCGTCCAGCAGGCGCGCACGATCCGCCTGCCGGCGCACGTCGTGCGGGAGCTGTCGGTCGTCCAGCGCGCGCTGCGCCATCTGGAGAACCACCCGCCGGCCGACGGACGCGACGCGACGCTCGAGGACGTCGCGCACCTGATCGACCGGCCGGTCGGCGACGTCGCGCGGCTGGTGCGGCTGCAGGAGCACGTGCTGTCGCTCGACGCGCCGCTCGACCGCGATCCGTCGGTCACCATCGCCGAGGGCATCAGCGACGAGAACGCGGTGGAGCCGGAGCTCCTGCTCCACCACAGCGCGCTGGAACGCTGCGTGACGGAGTGGCTCGCGGAGCTGCCCGGGCGGCAGCGGCTGGTCATCGAGCGCCGCTACGGACTGAACGGCGCCGAGGTGGCGACGCTCGACGAGCTCGCGCGCGAGATCGGCGTGACCCGCGAGCGCGTCCGCCAGATCCAGGTCGAGGCGCTCGACCGGCTGCGGGCGCGTCTCGCCGAGTCGGGGCTCGAGCGCGACGCGCTGCTCTGAACGATCAGGCCGCGGCCCGCAGTTCGCCCGGCCCGGGCAGGACGTCGACGGCGCGGGCGAGCGTCGCGTACAGCGCCGCGCGCTCGCCGGGACGCGCCGGCGGCGGGCCGTACCGCAGCGCCGCGTACGATTCGCCGATCGCGGTGAAGGCGATCGCGAACTGCGGCCAGCGCCGGCTCGCGCGGCTCGCGTACGCGATCGGCCCCTCGTGCGCCATCCGCGGCAGTCCCGCGCGCGCGAGTCGCCGGCAGGTCGCGTCCCAGAGCGCCTGCGCGCGCTCCGGCCGGGTGCGCCCGAACCCGGCGGCCGCGAGCGTCAATCCCGCCCAGGCGAAGAGCACCGCGCCGCCGATCGCGGCGAGCTGCCACGGGGCGAACCCGTCGAGCTTCCAGTCGCGCCACAGTTCGCGCTGGCGTTCGCGGTTGAAGCCGACGACATCGCGGCGCCAGGCGTGGTTGAGCGCGTCGAACGCGAACTGCGCCCCCTTGAGCCACCCGGCGTCCAGCCGCGCGAACAGCGGCACCGGTTCGTCGGCGCCCACCGCGCGCGCCAGGCCGGCCTCGATGCGTTCGGGCGCGACGGTGGCCGTGGGGTCGATGCGCCGCCATGCACCGTCGACCAGCACCTCGGCCCAGGCGTGCGCGTCGGACTGGCGGACGATCAGGTAGCCGCCGCGCGGATTGATCTCGCCGCCCTGGTAGCCGGTGACGACGCGCGCGGGCACGCCGGCCGCGCGCATCAGCGCGACGAACGCACCGGCGTAGTGCTCGCAGAAGCCGCGACGCGTGTCGAACAGGAATCCGTCGACCGGATCCCGGTCGAGGAGCGGGGGCACGAGCGTGTAGACGAACGGCTCGCGCGAGAACCACGCGAGCGTCGCGTTCACGAGCTCGCGGTCGCCGGCGTGCTCCGCGCGGAGCGCGCGGGCGAATTCGACGGTCCGCGGATTGCCCGGCGGGCGGCGGACGTACTCGGCCGCTTCGGCGGCGTCGGCCGGCGGATAGCTCGACCGGGGCACCGACGCGAGCGCGTAGCGGGTCATCTGCGTGACCGGCGCGCGCGCGATCAGTTGCTGGTCGCGGGTCAGGAACGCGAACCCGGACGCGGCGGACGCGGCGGCGTCCTCCCCGACCGCCTTCGGCAGGCTCGCCGGCATGTCGAGGGCGAACAGCCAGGGGCGCGCGTGCGGCTCCAGCGTCACCGTGTACGTGATGGCCGCCGCGTCGAGCGGCGCGAGCGCGCCTTCGCCGGGGCGCGCGAGCAGCGTCCATTGGCGTCCGTCGAAGCGCGACAGCACCGGGCCGCGCCAGTAGCGTTGCGCGGGCAGCGGTATCGCGCCGCCGTCGAAGTCGACTCGGAACGCGACCGCGTCGGACATCGACAGCTCGCTGATCGAGCCCGGCGCCATCGAATCGGACAGGCCGGTGCGTCCGGTGGTGTCGCCGGGCACGCCCCACAGCGGCGCACCGATCCGCGGGAAGAGCAGGAACAGCAGCGCGGCGATCGGCAATCCCTGGGCGATCAGCGCCGCGGTGCGGGTGAGCGCAGCGACCGGGCGGCGTCCCGGCGGTCCGCCGGGACGGCGGGCGAGCGCGTCGAGCGCGGCGCCGAGCACGAGGACGGCCGGGATCGCGGCGAGCGCCGCGAACGGCGACTGGCTCTTGAAAAACGGGGTCACCACGAGGAACGACGCGAGCGCGACGAGCAGCGACCCGTCGCGGACGGTGCGCGTCTCGAGGAACTTGATGCCGACGAGGATGAACAGGAACGCGACCGAGGGGTCGCGGCCGAGCAGGTAGCCGTAGGACGCGCGGACCGCGAGCGCGGAAACGACCGCGAACAGCACCAGCGTCCACGAAGGGATCCGGGCCGGCGGCGCGTCCGGGCGCAGCGGATCGCGGCGCAGCAGCAGGAAGCGCAGGCCGACGATCGCCAGCCCGTAGGCGGCGATCCACAGCGGCAGGTGCGGCGCCTGGGGCAGTTGCGCGCAGACGATCAGCGCGCCGAGCCAGCGGATCTGGACCGGTGTCAGCCCCGGCGAGGCGCGGGTATCACGGCGTCGCCCGCGCGCCGCGACGGCGGCGGCGCTCATCCCCGCTCCCCGCAGGAGGCGAGCGCGAGCATCGTCAGCGCGGCGCGCCGGTGATCGCGGTCGTGACCCGCCGGCAGCGATGCCCCGGGGATCGACAGCGCGAACGGACGCGCGGCCCGCTCGGCGGCGAGCACCCAGGCGGTCAGCCGGGAAAGCCGGGCTTCGTCGCCCAGCGCCGGTGGCAGCGCCGCCCATGACAGGACGACCTGTCCGCCGCCGCCGGTGCCGTCGAAGACCTTGGTGTACCAGCCTGCGCCGCGGGCGACCGCCTTCCACGCCACCCGTTGCGGCGGATCGCCGGGCTGGTACCCGCGCAGGCCGGCGAATTCCGATTCCTCGCCGCGGCCGGGCGCCGAGAGGTCCTGCCCGTCGGCGCCGCGCGGCAGCGGCGGCGCGCCGGGTTCCGGGGCCGGATAGACGACACCCGCGAGCGGGAAGTGGACATACGACCAGGCGCGCCACAGGCCGAGCGGCTGGGTCGAGGACAGGCACACGCGTCCGAGCGCCAGCCGCCCGCGTCGCGGCGCGTCCCTCTCCAGCCGGACGTTCGCCGATCCGCCGGGCGCGACGTCGGCGACGACCGGCTCGCAACCGGGGGCCGTGAGTTCGATCGACTCGCGTTCGCGCGTACCGGCGACGATCGTCAGCGCATAGGCGATGCGCCCGCCGGCGTAGGTCTCGCTCGCGGCCAGCGGCCGGATCTCGACGCCGGCGAGGTTCCTGTACGCGTGCAGCAGCGTCGCGGCGATCAGTCCGGCGAGCAGGAAAGTGACGCCGAAGCCCAGCGACAGCGCGTAGTTGAGCGAGGTCACCAGCATGATCGCGAGCGTCGCGATCATCGTCCAGCCGCGCCGCGACGGCAGGATGTAGATGCGCGAATGCCCGAGGACCACGCGCTCGCGGTCGCCCGGCGCGAGGTGGAAGAACCGCTGCCGCCAGCGCGCGTACGCTCCGCGCGGCGCGGGCATCGTCGTCGCGCCCACCGGGCCGGGACTACGGCAGCGGCACCGAGCGCAGCAGCGACTGCGCCGCGAGTGCCCCCGCGCGCGCGCCGCCGGCGAGCCGGTGGCCCGCGACGGCGGGGAACACCGCCTGCACGTCCTCCGGCAGCACCATCGGACGGCCGCCGACCAGCGCCCAGGCGCGCGCGGCGCTGACGAGCATCAGGCCCGCCCGCGGCGACAGGCCGCGCCGGGCGCCGGTGTCGGCGGTCGGCGTGGCACCCGCATGGCCACGACTCGCGGCGAGCAGCGCCTGCACGTAGTCGAGCAGCGCCGGGGCGACGTGCAGCGCCGCCGCTTCGCGCTGCAAGTCGGCGAGCGTCGCGGCATCGGCGAGCGAGGGCAGGTCGGCGATCCTCGCGCGCCGGTCACCGCCGGCCAGGAGCTCGCGTTCGGCCGCGGGATCGGGGTAGCCCAGTTCGAGCGCCATCAGGAAGCGGTCGAGCTGCGACTCGGGCAGCGGGTAGGCGCCGATCTGCTCGACCGGGTTCTGCGTCGCGATGACGAAGAACGGCTCGGGGAGCTTGCGGGTCTGGCCGTCGATCGACACCTGCCGCTCCTCCATCGCCTCGAGCAGCGCGCTCTGGGTCTTGGGCGGGGCCCGGTTGATCTCGTCGGCGAGCAGGACCGAATGGAAGATCGGACCGGGGTGGAAGCGGAAGGCGGCGGCGCGCTCGTCGTAGATGGACACGCCGAGCACGTCGGCCGGCAGGAGGTCGCTGGTGAACTGCACGCGCGCGTACTTGAGGCCCAGCGTCGTGGCGAGCGCCTGCGCGAGCGTCGATTTCCCGACGCCGGGTATGTCCTCGACCAGCAGGTGCCCGCGGGCGATCAGGCAGGCGAGGGCGAGCTTCAGCGCCTCGTCCTTGCCCACGACGATGCGCGCGAGCTCGCGCAGGATCCCGGCGGCGCGCTGGGAGACCGGTACGATCTGGTGGGCGGGGCGGACGGTCATCGGTCGTGTCGTGGGGTCCGGTGGCGGGTCGGGGGCCGGGGCGAGCCCCGGGCGGGCCGCGGGGGAATCGGCGCGGATGCCGGACACTAGCAAGATCGGCGCCGGCTCGTCATCCCCGGCGATCGCACGCTACACTCCGTCCATCCGGCCGCCGGCGCACCGGTACGCGGGCAGCGGCCGGAACCCCCGCGGTCCGAAACCGCAACGCCCACGTTGAGCTGCGCACGTCCAGGTCCGCCCCACGTCCCCGATCCGGTCGCGCCGTTCCCGGCCGACCCGCCCGCCTTGACCACCGCCTACATCACCCACCCGTCGTGCCTGCGGCACGACATGGGGCCCTACCACCCCGAGTGTCCGGACCGGCTCTCGGCGATCGGCGACCGCCTGATCGCCTCGGGCGTCGACGGCTACCTCGTCCATCACACGGCGCCCGAGGCGACGCGCGCGCAGCTCGCGCGTGTCCACGCCGCCGCCTACCTCTCCGAGATCGAGCACGCGAGTCCGAAGGAGGGCCTGCATTTCCTCGACCCGGACACGGCGATGAACGCGCACTCGCTCACCGCCGCGAAGCACGCCGCCGGCGCCGTCGTGCTCGCCACCGACCTCGTGATGGGCGGCGAGTGCCGCAACGCCTTCTGCGCGGTGCGCCCGCCGGGGCACCACGCCGAGCGGCGGCGTGCGATGGGCTTCTGCCTCTACAACAACGTCGCCGTCGGCGCCGCGCACGCGCTCGAACACCACGGGCTCGACCGCGTCGCCGTGATCGACTTCGACGTCCACCACGGCAACGGGACCGAGGACATCTTCGCCGGGGACGAGCGCGTGCTGATGGTGTCGACGTTCCAGCACCCGCTGTATCCGTACTCGGGCGCCGACTGCACCGCGCCGAACATGGTCAACGTGCCGCTGGCCGAAGGCACCGGCGGCGAGGGTTTCCGCGAAGCCGTGCGCGACCGGTGGCTGCCGGCGCTCGACGATTTCCGGCCGCAGCTCGTGTACGTGTCGGCGGGCTTCGACGCGCACCGGGAGGATCCGCTGGCCGGACTGCAGCTCGTCGACGCGGACTACGCGTGGGTGACGCGCGAGTTGCTCGGCGTCGCGAACCGGCATGCGCAGGGACGGCTCGTCTCCTCGCTCGAAGGCGGCTACGCGCTCTCCGCGCTCGGGCGCGCGGCGACCGAGCACGTCCGCGAGATGGTGACCGGGTAGCGACCGGTGGAGCGCCGTGATTTCCTCGCCGTGTGCGCCGGCGTGTCGAGCGCCGCGGCGCTGGCGGCCGCGGGAGCCGCGCGTGCCGGGGTCGCGCCGCGGCTGCACGCGCGGACGCGGCTCGTCGACGCGCGCGGCACGCCGGTCCGCGTGGCGAGCCTGAAGGCCGGGACCAATTACGTGTTCCAGTACCCGTACGCGGCGACGCCGTGTTTCCTGCTCAGGCTCGTGGCGCCGGCCGCGTCCGCGGGCGCGCTCAGGCGCGAGGACGGCGGCGTCTACGACTGGGCGGGCGGCGTCGGCCCCGGGCGGACGGTCGTCGCGTTCTCGGCGATCTGCGCCCACAAGCTCGCGTACCCGACGCGCGAGGTCTCGTTCATCCGCTACCAGCACGAAGCTTCGTCGACGTCCGCCGGACGGGTGATCCACTGCTGCGCCGACCACAGCGTCTACGACCCGGCGGCCGGCGCGCGCGTCGTGTCCGGACCCGCGCCGCAGCCGCTCGCGGCGATCGTCCTCGAGTGGGACGCGAAGCGCGATGAACTGCACGCGCTGGGAACGCTGGGCGCGGAGCCGTTCGAGGCGTTCTTCGCCAAGTACGAGTTCCGGCTCGCGACCGAGTACGGCGGCGCGAAGGCGCGCGCGAGCGTGGGGCCGGCGACGGTCGTGCGCGAGCTCGCCGACTACTGCCGCAACACCATCCAGTGCTGACCGGGCCGGGAGATCGACGGCGCGGGCTTTCCGGGTCGCGCGCATGACGGTCGTCGCCGGCGCCGGCGACGCCGCGATCGTCGTCACCGGCCTGACCAAGCGCTACCGGCGGGTCGAGGCGGTCAGGGGCGTGAGCTTCGCGGTCCGCAAGGGCACGACCACCGCGCTGCTCGGCGGCAACGGCGCCGGCAAGACGACGACGCTGTCGATGCTGCTCGGCGTGCTGGAGCCCACCGACGGCGAGATCCGCGTGCTGGGCGTCGACATGCGCCGCGACCGGCTGTCCGCGCTGCCGCGGATGAACTTCACTTCGCCGTACGTCGACCTGCCCAAGCGGCTCTCGGTCGCGGAGAACCTGCGCGTCTGCGCCGACCTCTACGGCGTCGCCGCGCCGGCGGAGCGGATCGCCGCGCTCGCCGAGGAGTTCGACCTCGTCGCGATCCTGCGCCGGCCGTACGGGCAGCTCTCCGCGGGACAGCGCACGCGCGTGTCGCTCGCCAAGGCGCTGCTGAACGGTCCGGAGGTGCTGCTGCTCGACGAGCCGACCGCCTCGCTCGACCCCGATGTCGGCGACCGGGTCCGCAGCTGGCTCGAGCGCTACCAGCACCGGACCGGCTGCACGATGCTGCTCGCGTCGCACAACATGGGCGAGGTCGAGCGGATGTGCGACGACGTGATCATGCTGCGCGCCGGCCGGGTCGTCGACCAGGGTTCGCCGGCTTCGCTGATCGCGCGCTACGGCCGCGAGAA
>JADZDA010000051.1 GCA_020851255.1 Burkholderiales bacterium
AGCGCGAGCACGTCGTTCTTGAGGTCGACGCCCTGGTCCTTCCTGAACTCGGTGACGATGTAGTCGATGATCCGCTGGTCGAAGTCCTCACCGCCGAGGAAGGTGTCGCCGTTGGTCGACAGCACCTCGAACTGGTGCTCGCCGTCGACCTCGGCGATCTCGATGATCGAAATGTCGAACGTACCGCCGCCCAGGTCGTAGACGGCGATCTTGCGGTCGCCCTCCTTCTTGTCCAGCCCGAACGCGAGCGCCGCCGCCGTGGGCTCGTTGATGATCCGCTTGACCTCCAGCCCGGCGATCGTGCCGGCGTCCTTGGTCGCCTGCCGCTGCGAGTCGTTGAAATACGCCGGAACCGTGATCACGGCCTCGGTGACTTCCTCGCCGAGATAGTCCTCGGCCGTCTTTTTCATCTTGCGCAGGATCTCGGCGGACACCTGCTGCGCCGCGATCTTCCTGCCGCGCGCCTCGACCCAGGCGTCGCCGTTGTCGGCCTTGACGATCCGGTAGGGCATGAGGCCGATGTCCTTCTGGACTTCCTTCTCCTCGAACCGGCGGCCGATCAGGCGCTTGACGGCGAAGATCGTGTTCCTGGCGTTGGTGACCGCCTGGCGCTTGGCCGGCGCGCCGACGAGGATCTCGCCGTCGTCGGCGTAGGCGACGACCGACGGCGTCGTGCGGCCGCCTTCCGAGTTCTCGATGACCTTGGGCTGACCGCCCTCGATGATGGCGACGCAGCTGTTGGTGGTGCCGAGGTCGATGCCGATGATCTTGGCCATGGTGACGTTGCTCCGATGCGAAAAGTGAGGATCTGCCGCGGGAAATGGGGGTTTCCCCGGGGTTCTCAAGCGGCCGGGCCGGCCTCGGCGGGACCGCTGGACACCACGACGAGCGCGGGCCTCAGGATCCGGTCATGCAGCAGATAGCCCTTCTGGAAGACCTGGACGACCGCCTGCGCCGGCTGGCTGGACGGGACCATCGCCATCGCCTGGTGGCGGTTGGGGTCGAACCTCTCGCCGGTCGGGTCGATCGCGACGATCGACGACTTGTCGAACGCGGCAGCGAGCGCCTTCAGGGTCAGCTCGACGCCCTCGCGGAGCTGTTCGGGCGTCGCGTTCGGCGTCGACAGCGCCTGTTCGAGCGCGTCGCGCACCGGCAGCAGTTCGGAGGCGAAGCGTTCGGTCGCGTACTTGTGCGCGCGCGCGAGGTCGGTCCGGCCCGCCCGGCGGACGTTCTCGGTCTCGGCCTTCGCCCGGAGCCAGGCGTCCTTGAGGTCGGCCACCTCGGTTTCGGCCTTCCGGAGGATTTCCGCCAGGTCGGGCGCCGGATCGGCCAGGCTGGGGTCCCCGACCCGGTCCACGGCGTCGGCAGGGGCTCGGGAGGTCGGGTTGCGTTCGGTATCGCTCATGCGGCAAGGGCACCGGCGGGTGCCGGATCCAAAGACAATCCAGCCACCATGGGGACGCGGACCGGGAATTCAAGCCCCGCCGGCTTGCCACCGCCTGCCGACGCGGTCAGGTCTTCGCGCCCAGCGCCCTGGCCCTGGCGAGCGTGAGTTCCCGGTCCCGGGCTTCGGCGGGCGGATCGAGCCATCCGGCGAGATTGCGCCAGACCAGATCCGCCAGCGCGGCGATCCAGCGCGGATGCTCGTTCAGGCAGGGCAGCACCCGGTAGCCGCCGCCGCCCGCCGACACGAAGGTGTCCCGCCCCTCGATGCCGATCTCCTCGAGCGTCTCGACGCAATCGGCGACGAATCCCGGGCAGACGACGTCGACGGCGCCTGCCTTCGCCCGGCCCAGCGCCGCCAGCGTCTCGGCGGTGTAGGGCTTCAACCACTCGGCCCGGCCGAAGCGGGACTGGAACGCGAGCGACCACTGGTCGGAGGCGAGCCCCAGTTCCTGCGCGAGCAGCCGGGCCGTCTTCTGGCAGTGGCAATGGTACGGGTCGCCCAGGTCGAGCGAGCGCCGTGGCAGGCCGTGGAACGACATCACCAGCCGGTCCGGGCGGCCGTGTTTCATCCAGTGGTCGTTGACGCCCTGCGCGAGCGCCCGGATGTAGCCGGTGTCGTCATGGAACGAGTCGACGAACCGCAGCGCGGGCACGCGCCGCATGCCGCGCAGGTGGTCCGAGACGGCGTCGAGCACCGTCGCGGTCGTGCTGGCCGAGTACTGCGGGTAGAGCGGCAGCACGAGCAGGCGGGTCGCGCCCGCGGCCCGGAGCCGGTCGATGCCCGATGCGATCGACGGCTCGCCGTAGCGCATCGCGATCTCGACCGGCGCGAAGTCGGCCGGCAGCCCCGCCGCCTTCATCCGCTGGCCGAGCAAACCCATCAGCAGCGATTTCTGCCGCGCCGAGTGGACCGCGAGCGGCGACCCGTCCCTGGTCCAGATCGCCTCGTATTTCTTCGCCGAGCGCGCCGGGCGCACGCGCAGCACGATCCCGTGCAGGATCGCGAGCCAGACCGCGCGCGGGATCTCGACGACGCGCGGATCCGACAGGAACTCCGCGAGGTAGGTGCGCACCGCCGCGGGCGTCGGCGCCGCGGGCGTGCCGAGATTGACGAGCAGCACGCCGACGCGTTCGATCGCGTCGTGCGCGTGCGGCGGTTCGGGACGGAAGTTCACGGCCGCACGCGACGCGGGGCACGCGCGCGCCGCGGTGCCGCGGGCCGCCGGCGATCCCCCGCGCTTTCGCGCCTCGGCAGGCCGGGAATCATCGGGCAGGGCCTTCGTTCGTCCGCCACGCGGAAAGCGACGCAGCCGCCTGGCGCCGGACGAGCGCGACGAGGAACGGCGTAGGCCCGAGCAGACGGCCGACCGGCCCGAGCGCCTGCGCGGCCCAGCGCCGCAGGTCCCAGGCGTCGACATGGCGGACGATCCGGCCCTCGCTGAACACGAACGTCGCGTCGATCTCGTTGACGACCGGCCGCCGGGCGGCGCCGAACGTGTAGGTCGCCTGCCAGTGCGCGCGCCCGCCCTCGTCGTCCGCCTCGATGCCGGAAGCGACCACGCGCAGGTCCTTCCCCCGCGCGCACAGCATCCGCCACATCGCCGCGACGCCTGACGCATCGAGGCGAGGGAACGCAGGGTCGGCGTAGGTCGCGTCCGGCGCGTAGCAGGCGGCCATCGTCTTCGCGTCGCGCCGGCCGAGCGCGTCGTAGAAGCGCCGGATCAGGTCGGCGTGGTGGGAGGCGGCGGTCATCGTCGTCGCGGTCGCGGGGATGCGCGGTTCGGGTCGCGGGTCGTCAGTTGTCGGCGAGCTGCTGCGCCATCGCGTTCGACAGGAGCTTCGCGGTCACGTCGACGATCGGGATCACGCGCTCGTAGGCCATCCGCGTCGGGCCGATGACGCCCAGCGTGCCGACGACCCGCCCTTCGACGACGTAGGGCGCGGTCACGACGCTCATCTCGTCGAGCATGACCAGTCCCGATTCGCTGCCGATGTAGATCTGGACGCCCTCGGCCTGCTGCGCCTGGTCGAGCAGATGCTTGAGCGAGGTCTTCCGCTCGAACAGGTCGAAGAGCCGGCGCATCCGGTCCATGCTCGAGGCGACGCCCTCGGACGCGAGCAGGTTGCGCTCGCCGGCGAGCACGACCGATTCGCCGGCGTCGATCGCGGTCGCGCCGGTCTCGATCGCCGCCGACATCAGCGCGCCGATGTCGGCGGATAGCCGCTTGAGCTCTTCGGCGAGGCCCGTGCGGATCTGCGGCAGCGGCTGCCCGGCGAAATGCTGGTTGAACACGTTGGTCGCCTCGACGAGCTGCGACTGTGTGTACGGCCGGTCGGTGTGCAGGATGCGATTCTGGACGTCGCCGTCGGGCGCCACGACGATCATGAGGACGCGCCGGTCCGAGAGCCTCAGGAACTCGAGGTGGCGCCAACCTTCCTCCCGGCGCGGCGTCATCACGACCCCGGCGAACTGCGTCAGGTGCGACAGCAGCTGGGCCGCGGCACTCGCGAGCTGCCGGGGACGGTCGGCCACGAGTTCGCCCTCGAGGCGATGGATCTCCTGCTCGCCCAGCGGCTTGACCACCATCAGGCTGTCGACGAAGAACCGGTATCCCTTGACCGTCGGCACGCGGCCGGCCGAGGTGTGCGGGCTCGAGACGAAGCCCATCTCCTCGAGGTCGGCCATCACGTTGCGGATCGTCGCCGGCGACAGATCGAGGCCGGACTGGCGGGAGAGCGCGCGCGAGCCGACCGGCTGCCCCTCGGCGATGTAGCGCTCGACGAGTGTCTTGAGGAGATACGCGGCGCGGGCGTCGATCATGGCATGCGGCGGCGATCGTTCCGGGCATTCTACCCGCCGCCGCCGGCGCAGCCGTATCGGGCCCTCGTCCGTCCGGCCGACGGCGGCCCGGCCGTTCGCGTGTGGTTTAATCGGCCCATGACCGCGACGCCCGCACGATTCCCCCGCGTGGCTGTCGTCGGGCGCCACGACACGCCCGACCTGGCCACGCCGCTCGCGCGGCTCGCCGGTTTCCTCTCGGCGCGCGGGCACGCGGTCGTCCTCGAGGCCGAGACCGCGCGCCACACGTCGCTCCCCTACCCGGCGGCCGACGCCGACCGGCTGGGCGCGCGCGCCGATCTCGCCGTCGTACTCGGCGGCGACGGTACGATGCTCTCGATCGCGCGCCGGCTCGCGCCTCACGACGTCCCTCTGATCGGCGTGAACCAGGGCCGCCTGGGCTTCCTCACCGACATCCCGCTCGCCAATCTCGAGGAAGCCCTCGGTCCGATGCTCGCCGGACGCTTCCTCGAGGAGCGGCGCACGATGCTGTCGGCGAGCGTGCGGCGGGGCGTTGGCGTCCCCGCCGACGGCGAAGGCGCGCTCGCGCTGAACGACGTCGTCGTCAACCGGGGCGGCGGCGGCAGCATGATCGAATGCGCGGTCGAGATCGACGGCCGCTTCGCGTACGCGATGCGCGCCGACGGCATCATCGTCGCCACGCCGACCGGATCGACCGCCTACGCGCTGTCGGCGGGCGGACCGATCCTCGATCCCCGCGTGCCGGCGATCACGCTGGTGCCGGTCGCGCCGCACGCGCTCACGCATCGGCCGATCGCGCTGTCCGAGGGCGCGGTCGTGACGATCCGCGTGATCCGCGGCCGGGACGCCGCGGTCCACTGCGACGGACACGCGCACTTCCCGCTCGACGAGGGCGAGTCGGTCGTCATCCGCCGCGCCCCGCACCCGGCGCGCTTCCTCCACCCGGAGGGCCACGATCATTTCGCCATGCTGCGCGAGAAGCTGTCGTGGAGCGAAACGCCCGAGCGCCTCAAGGAGCGACGCGGGGCCTGACGCCATGCTGCGTGCGCTGTCGATTCGCGATTTCGTCGTCGTCGCCACGCTCGATCTCGAGCTCGAACCGGGCTTTTCCGTCCTGACCGGCGAGACCGGCGCCGGCAAGTCGATCCTGCTCGACGCGCTGGCGCTGCTCCTGGGCGACCGGTTCGAGCCGGGCCAGATCCGGCCCGGCGCCGAGCGCGCGGAGCTCGCGGCCGCCTTCGACGTCGACGACGCGCCGGCGGTCCGCGCCTGGCTCGCCGACGAAGGCGTCACGAGCGACGATGGCGAGGTCCTGATCCGTCGCGTCCTCGACGCGCAGGGCAGGAGCCGCGCCTGGATCAACGGCACGCCGGCGACGCTCGGGCAGTTGCGGGCGCTGGGCGAGCGGCTGGTCGAGATCACCGGCCAGAACGCGCACCAGGCGCTCTCCTCCCGGGAGACGCAGCGCGCGCTCGTCGACGGATTCGGCGGTTTCTCCGCGCTCGCGCGCGAAACCGCCGATGCCTGGAGAGCCTGGCGCGCGGCGGTCGAGGCCCACGAGGCCGCGGCGCGTGCCGCCGGCGCCGGTGCGGCCGAACGCGAGTTCCTGACCGAGCGCCGCCGCGAGCTGTCCGCGCTCGCCCCGTCGGACGCGGAGTGGTCCGAACTGAACGCGCGCCAGTCGCGGCTCGCCAACGCAGCCGCGCTGATCGACGCCTGCGCGCAGGCCGCCGATGCGCTGGACGAGGCCGACGACGCGATCGCCACGCGCCTCGCGCAGATCGCGGCGAAGCTCGAGGGCGCGGCGTCGCACGATCCGTCGCTCGGCGCGATCGTCGCGCTGATCGAACCCGCACGGATCCAGCTCGACGAGGTCGTCCGCGGGCTGCGCGACTACCGCCGCAGGCTCGATCTCGACCCCGCCGACCTCGCGCGTGTCGAGGAGCGGCTCGCCGCGCTCCACGACTGCGCGCGACGCCACCGCGTGCGGCCGGAGGCGCTCTCCTCGCTGCTCGCCGAGACCGAGGCGCGGCTCTCGGCGCTGGAGGCGGCTTCGGACGAGCAGGCGCTCGCGAAACGCGCCGGGGAGGCCGGAGCGGTGTTCCGCGCGCTCGCCGAACAGTTGTCGGCGAAGCGCCGGTACGCCGCGAGCGAACTCGAGCACCGGGTCACCGCGGCGATGCAGACGCTGGCGATGCCCGGCGGGCGCTTCGATATCGCGATCGTGCCGCTCGCCGAACCGGCGAGCCACGGCCTCGACGAGATCGAGTTCCGCGTCGCGGCGCACGCGAAGCAGCCGCCCGGTCCGCTCGCGCGCGTCGCCTCCGGCGGCGAACTCTCGCGCGTCGGCCTCGCGATCCAGGTCGCCGCGAGCGATGTCGCCTCGGTGCCCACGCTGGTCTTCGACGAGGTCGACGCCGGCATCGGCGGGGCGGTCGCCGCGACCGTGGGCCGGCTGCTGCAGACGTTGGGCGACCGCCGGCAGGTCCTGTGCGTCACGCACCTGCCGCAGGTCGCGTCGTTCGCCGACCATCACTTCCGCGTCGACAAGCGCGAATCGGCGGGCGGCGTCGAGAGCGTCGTCGTCCCGCTCGCCCGGGAGGCGCGCGTCGACGAACTGGCCCGGATGCTCGCCGGCGAGCAGACGACGGCGAAGACCCGCGCGCACGCGCGCGAACTCCACGAACAGCACCGGAGGCACCGATGATCCCTCCGCGCGCACCGCCGCCCTCGTTCGGACCGGGCCGCTTCGACGCGCGGCTCGCGATCGTCGTCCCCTACCGCGACCGCGCCGAGCACCTCGCGATCCTGCTGCCGCATCTCACGTCGTACTTCGAGCGCGACTTCATCGCCCGCGCGATTCCCTACGAGATCCACATCGTCGAGCAGTCGGCGGGCGCGCCGTTCAACCGCGGCGCGATCAAGAACGCCGGCTTCGCGATCGCGCACCGGAACGCCGACTACGTCTGCTTCCACGATGTCGACTACGTGCCGCTGTGGGCCGACTACTCGGCCGTCGACTGTCCGACGAGCTTCGTGACCTGGGGCGTCGAGGGGTCGGACGAGCCGTCGAACACACCGGGCTGCGTGCTCGCTATGCCGGTCGACGACTTCGTGCGCGTCAACGGCTACAGCAACGACTACGCCGGATGGGGCTACGAGGACGGCGACCTGATGCAGCGGATCCGCCGGGCCGGACTGCGCTGGGAGCGCCGGCCGGGAACGTTCAAGTCGCTGCCGCACGCGCACCACGGACTCGACGACCAGGGCAAGCCCAAGGCCGAGGCCGCGATGACCGCCGCGATCTACGCACGCAAGCTGGCGATGGGCGCGGCGGGATTCGGCGCCGAGGGCCTGTCGACGCTCGGCTTCCGCGTCGAACGCACGATGAACTGGCAACGCAACGGCGTGGTCCAGCCGCAGGTCTTCCACCACCTCGTCACTCTCGGCTGACGGCGCGCCGCCGCCGGGGCGGCGGACGGCGCCGCGCCTCGCACCGGGCCGAGACTTCAGTCGATGCGCACGCCCGACGCCTTGACGACGCCGGCCCACTTCGCGACCTCGCGCCTGACGAACGCGGCGAACTCGGACGTCGCGTTGCCGCCGGCCTCGGCGCCCTGCTGCGCCCAGGTCTCCCGGATCACCGGCGCGCTCATCGCCTTCGCGACTTCCTGCTGGAGCCGGCGGACGATGTCCGGAGGCGTCCCGGCCGGGGCGAACAGCGCGTACCAGGTCGCCACTTCGTAGCCCGGAACGCCGGCTTCCGCCGCGGTCGGCACGTCCGGGAACGCCGGCGTGCGCGCCGGCGCGGCGAGCGCGAGCGGGCGGATGCGTCCGCCGCGGATCTGCGCGGCACTCGATCCCAGCCCGTCGAACATCACATCGACCTGGCCGCCGACCAGGTCCTGCATCGCCGGTCCCGCGCCCTTGTACGGAACGTGGTTGATCCTGGTCCCGGTCGCGATCTTGAAGAGCTCGCCGGCGAGGTGGTGCGACGTGCCGTTACCGGCCGACGCGTAGTTGAGCTTGTTCGGATTCGCCTTCGCGTGCTCGACGAACTCGCGCAGCGTCTTCGCCTGCACGCTCGGGTGCACGACGACCACGTTGGGGACGAGCGCGACCATGGTCACCGGTGCGAGGTCGCGGTCCAGGTCGTACGGGAGCTTCGCGTAGACGCTGACGGCGATCGTGTGGTGCACGGCGCCGACGAGGAACGTGTAGCCGTCCGGCGCGGACTTCGCCGCGTTGTCGGCGCCGATCGTCCCGCCGGCGCCGCCGCGGTTGTCGATGACGAACTGCTGGCCGAGCTGTTGGGAGAGCTGCGCCGCCAGCGGCCGCGCGAACGCGTCGGTGCCGCCGCCGGCCGGGAACGGCACGACGAGGCGAATCGGCTTGGCCGGCCATGCCTGCGCCACGGCGAACGAGGGGAACGCGGCGAGCGCCGCGGCGAACAGGAACGCGGTGCGCGACGCGCGACGCCTGGCGGAACGGGTGGTCATGCGGGCATCCTCCGAAGATGGGGCGACGCGGGCGCGCTTCGCGGTGGCGCGCCTCGCGGTCCTCGCCCGGACTCCCGGGCGGGCCGGACGGACAGTCATGGTACCGTGGCTCCCGGCGTGCTGTCGCGTCCGGGTCCGGACGCCCCGGAACCGCGCTAGCGCCGCTGCTTGCGCGCGGCGGCCGCCGTGACCGCGGACGTGCGCGGCGGCTTCCCGGCGGTAGCCGCGGCCGCGATCGCCGTCCTGGCGATCGGCAGCGACCTGCCGGTCTCGAGCCAGTACTTGACGCGGTTCGCGTCGCCCAGCCGCGTGTACTTGCCCACCGAGTCGAGCAGCACGATGACGACCGGGCGGCTCGCGATCTGGACGAGCATCACCAGACAGCGGCCGGCCTCGCGGATGTAGCCGGTCTTCTGGAGCCGGATGTCCCAGTCGACGGAATGCACGAGCCGGTTCGAGTTGTTGAAGCCTAGCGTCCGTCCGGTCGGCTGGACCTCGACGACGTGCGAGGGCGTGACCGAGAACTCGCGGATCAGCGGCTGCTGCGCGGCGGCCTCGACGAGCCGCGCGAGATCGTTGGCCGTCGACACGTTGCCCGGCGAGAGTCCGGTCGGGTCCTCGAAGCGCGTGCGCGTCATGCCGAGCGCGGACGCCTTGCGGTTCATCGCGGCGACGAACGCGTCGGCCCCGCCCGGGTGGTGGCGCGCGAGCGCGGACGCCGCGCGGTTCTCCGAGGCCATCAGCGCGAGCCGCAGCATCTCGCGGCGCGGCAGCTCCAGCCCCATCGACAGCCGCGAACTCGAGCCCTTCAGGTAATCGAAATCCTCGATGTCGACGGCGAGCGGCTCGTCGAGCGGCAGGTTCGCCTCGAGCGCCACCAGCGCGGTCATGAGCTTGGTGAGCGACGCGATCGGCGTCACGTCGTCGGCGCCCTTCTGGTAGAGCGCCTTGCCGGTGAGCGGCTCGTAGACCAGCGCGTTGGCCGATGCGAGCTTGAGCCTGGCCGGATCCAGCGCACCGGTCGGCGGCTCGGCGCCGGCGACCGGGTGCCCGGCAGTCGCCAGCGCGAAAACGCTTCCCAGAACAAGGGTTCGGATCAGCCTCATCAACCGGTATCTCAAGGTCCCGCGCGGTTTATACCATCGAGGGCGGAATTCGCCAATCCCCGCCTGGAATCAATGGGTTGCCGAACCTCCGGTCACCGGAGGCCGCGACCGCCGGTCGCTCCTGACCGCCCGGGTGCCCGCGCCGGCGTCCGTGCGAGTCAAGCAGGAACGGTGCCCGGGCCCTCGGGATCGGCGACCGCCGGCGGACGGTCCGATCCGCCGGCAGGGGCGCGGGCCGTCTCCCGGGCCGCCTCGTCCCGCTGGAGCCTCCACATCGTCGCGTAGCGACCATCCGCGGCGAGCAACGCCGCGTGCGCCCCGCGCTCCACGATCCGCCCGCCTTCGAGCACCAGGATCTCGTCGGCGTCGACGATCGTCGAGAGCCGATGCGCGATCGTGAGCGTCGTGTGGTCGCGCGCGATCGCCGCGAGTTCGGCCTGGATCGCCTTCTCGTTCGCCGAGTCGAGCGCCGAGGTCGCCTCGTCGAAGACCAGGATCGCCGGCCGCTTGAGGATCGCCCGCGCGATCGCGACGCGCTGCTTCTCCCCGCCGGAGAGCTTGAGGCCCCGCTCGCCGACCGGCGTCGCGTACCCCTGCGGCAGCGATTCCACGAAGTCGTGGATGCGCGCGAGCCGCGCGGCCTCGACGATCTCCTCGCGCGACGCGCCCGGCCGGCCGTACGCGATGTTGTACTCGATCGTGTCGTTGAACAGGACCGTGTCCTGCGGAACGATGCCGATCGCGGCGCGCACGCTCGACTGGCCGACGCCGCGCACGTCCTGTCCGTCGATCGCGACGCGCCCGCCGTTCACGTCGTAGAAGCGGAACAGCAGCCGCGCGAGCGTCGACTTGCCCGAGCCGGACGGGCCGACGACCGCGACGTTGCGCCCGGCGGGGATCGTGAACGACACGTCGTGCAGGATCGGCCGGTCGTGCTCGTAGGCGAAGGCGACGCGCTCGAAACGGACCTCCCCGCCGCGGACCACGAGCGCCGGCGCGCCGGGCGGGTCGCGGACCTCCGCGTGCTCGTCGATCAGCGCGAACAACCGCTCCATGTCGGCGATCGCCTGCTTGATCTCGCGGTAGAGCACGCCCAGGAAGTTGAGCGGGATGTAGAGCTGGATCATGAACGCGTTGACCAGGACCAGGTCGCCGACCGTCATCGTGCCCGCGACGACGCCCGCCGTCGCGCGCCACATGATCAGCGTGACCGCGATCGCGATGATGGCGCTCTGGCCGACGTTCAGCAGCGACAGCGAGGTCTGGCTCTTGACGGCCGCGGACTCCCAGCGACGCAGGCTCTCGTCGTAGCGGCGCGCCTCCCACTCCTCGTTGCCGAAGTACTTGACCGTCTCGTAGTTGAGCAGGCTGTCGATCGCGCGCGTGTTCGCCCGGCTGTCGAGTTCGTTCGCGGTCCGCCGGAATCCGGTGCGCCACTCGGTGATCGCCACGGTGAACGCGACGTAGAGCGCGAGCGCGGTCAACGTGATCGCGATGAAGGTCCAGTCGTACTTCACGATCAGCACCGCGGAGACGAGCGAGATCTCGACCCGCGTCGGCAGCACCGAGAACAGCGTGAAGCTGATCAGCGTCGAGATGCCGCGCTGCCCGCGCTCGACGTCGCGCGTGAGGCCGCCGGTCTGGCGCGCGAGATGGAAGCGCAGCGACAGCGCGTGCAGGTGACGGAACGTCCTCAGTGCGATCGCGCGGACCGCCCGCTGGGTGACTTTCGCGAACAGGAATTCGCGCAACTCGGTGAAGAACGTCGTCGACAGCCGGAGCGCGCCGTACGCGACGAGCAGCGCGAGCGGCACGAGCAGCAACGCCTGCGTGCGGTCCAGGCCGTCGACGATCTCCTTGAGGATCAGCGGGACGCCGACGTTGGCGACCTTCGCCGCGATCAGGCAGGCCAGGGCCGCCGCGATCCGCCCGCGCCACTCGAACAGGTACGGCAGGATCTCGCGGATGGTCTTCCAGTCGCCCCGCTGCGTACGCGCCACGCCGGCGTCGGGCGGAAGCGGGAGCGTGCCGGAGCGGGAACCGCGCATCCGGTCAGTCTAGCAGGCCGGTCGCG
>JADZDA010000052.1 GCA_020851255.1 Burkholderiales bacterium
GACATGTCGTCACCTGCCTCGAGGCGCACGATGTCGCCGCCGGCGCGCTCCTCGTGCGCGAGGCCGGCGGCCGCGTCGGCGATCTCGCCGGCGGCGCCGAGTTCCTGCGCACCCGGGAGGTGATCTCGGCGTCCCCGGGGCTCTTCGGCCCGCTGCGCGAGGCGATCGCCGCGGCGCTGACATGAGCGCCGATCCGTCGGCGCCGGCCGATGCCGGCGCCGACGCCGACGAATTCGCCCGGCTCTTCAGGAGCGGGACACCGATCGTCGTGGCCGAAACGCACGAGGAGGCCAAGGTCGTCGCGCTCGCGGAGCGACTCGCCCGGCACGCGAACCGCCCCTACTACACCTGGAGCGTCGCCGACGGACTGGTGCAGCGGAGCTTCACCTACGCCCAGACCGCGCGCGCGTACGAGCCGCCGGGCGGATACGTCGACAACCATGCGCCGGCGGACCGGGCTCCGCCGACGCGCCCCCGGTCGATCGCGAACACCGAGCCGCTCGCCGAGGCGCTGCGCCAGGTCGAGCGCGAGGCCGACGACGCCGTGGTCGTCCTGCTCGATCCGGACCCGTTCCTGGCCGATCCGGTCGTCGCCCGGCGCTTGCGCGAAATCGCGATGGCCCAGGCGCAGACGCGCTGCACGCTCGTGCTGGTCGGCCATGCGCTCCCGCTGCCGGCGACGCTCGCGCGCCACACCGGCCGCTTTTCGCCGCGCCGGCCCGACGCGACCGCGCTGCGGCGGATGATCGACATCGAGTCCCAGCTCGCCATGCGGGAGTCCGGCGCGCGCGTCGAGGCGGCGAGCGACACGGTCGACCACCTGGTCGCCCACCTCGCCGGACTCGCCGAGGACGACGCGCGCCGCCTGATCCGCGCCGCGATCCGTGACGACCGGCGCATCGACGCGCGCGACCTGCCACGGGTGCTCGCGGCCAAGCGGGACGCGCTGGGATCGCTGGTCGTCGACGTCGAGCTGCCGCAGGCCGGTCTCGAGCAGGTCGGCGGCATGCCCCATCTCAAGTCCTGGCTCGCGCGCCGACGCGCCGCGCTGGTGAACGCCGGCGCCGGTGCGGTCGACGTGCCGCGCGGCGTCCTGCTCACCGGAGTCCAGGGCGCCGGAAAGAGCCTCGCCGCGCGCGCGATCGCCGGGGCCTGGCGGCTGCCCCTGGTGCGGCTGGAATTCACCGCGCTCTACGACAAGTGGCAGGGCGAGACCGAGCGGCACCTGCGCGAGGCGCTGGAAGCCGCCGAGACGCTCGCACCGTGCGTGCTGTGGATCGACGAGATCGAGAAGGCGCTCGCGCGCGGCGACGACCGCACCGACGGCGGCGTGTCCCGCCGGCTGCTGGGGGCGTTCCTCACCTGGATGAGCGAGCGCCGCTCGCGTGTCTTCCTCGTGGCAACGTCGAACGACCTGACCGCGATGCCGCCGGAACTCCTGCGCAAGGGACGTTTCGACGAGATCTTCTTCGTCGACCTGCCGGACGCCGCCGCGCGGCGGGAGATCGCCGCGGTGCACCTGGCGCGCCGAGGCCACGCGCCGGCCGCGTTCGATCTGGACGCGATCGCGCGTGCGAGCGAAGGCTGTTCGGGCGCGGAGATCGAGCAGGCGATCGTGGGTGCCGGGTTCGACGCCGCGCACGACGGCCGGCCGCTGGACTCGCCACGGGTGCTCGCCGAACTCGCGCGGAGTCGCCCGCTGTCGGTCGTCATGGCCGAGGCGGTCGCCGCGCTGCGCGCGTGGGCCGAGGGGCGGACGGTCCGGGCCTGAGCCGCGGCGCGGGGCGCCGCCACTCGCACGCACCCCACGCTCAGGCTAGCCGACGGAACCAGAAGACCGACAACGCGCTCGCGAGCACCGCGAGCAGCGCCGCCACCGCCGCGAAGAGCCCGCCGACCTCGGTGTGCTTGCGCTCGAGCACGTATTTCGCGTTCAACTGCTCGTAGATCTTGTGGAGTTCGGCGCCCGATTTCGCGTGGTAGTAGGCGGCGCGGGTCGCCTCGGCGATCGCCTTGAGCGACTCCTCGTCGAAGCGCATGTAGATCGACCAGCCGTCGAAGCTCACCGATGCGCCCTCCGCGGTGCCGAAGCCGACCGTGTAGACGCGCACGCCGCGCTCCGCCGCACGGCGCGCCGACTCGACCGGGTCGGGGCCGGTCGTGCGGCGTCCGTCGGTGAGCAGGATGATCGCCGCGGACGGATGCGAACCCGGCGGCACCGGCGTGAACGCCTTTTTCTCCGGCCTGGTCCTGTCGTCGAGCGAACGTCCGGTTTCCCCGCTCCGGGCGGACGGCGACAGGGAGTTCGCCGCGGTGAGTTCCTCGGCGTCCTCGGGGAAGATCGTCGCCAGCGAGGTGAGGATGCCGCTGCCGATGGCGGTGTGCCGCTGCAGTTCCAGCCGGTCGATCGCGGCGGCCAGGTCCTCGCGGTTGCGCGTGGGCGCCTGGACGACCGCCGCGGAACCGGCGAACGAGACGAGCGCGACCCGGACGTCGGGCGGTTGCGCCTGCACGAACGCCTTGGCGGCCGCCTGCGCCGCCGCGATCCGGGTCGGTTCTACGTCGTTCGCGCGCATCGACAGGGACACGTCGATCGCCATGACGATCGTCCGGTGATCGGACGGCAGCGTGACCCGCGCCGCCGGACGCGCGACCGCCAGGATCAGCAGCACCAGCGCGGCGAGCAGCAGCGCCGGCGGGACATGCCGCCGCCACAGCCGGCCGGGGACGATCGCGGCCCTGACGAGTCCGACGCTCGCGTAGGTGAGCGCGAGGCGCTTGCGCCGTCTTTGCGCCCATACGTAGGCGCCGACGAGCGCCGGCACGAGCGCGAGCAGCCACAGCAGGGACGGCCACTCGAACGTCATCGAATGTCCTCGCGTTTCCGGCGCCGGGCCCGGGACGCTGCCGCCTCCCCGCCGGAGCGGTCCGGCTAATCTACCACCTTCGCCGGATCCGCGCCGCGACCGTCAGCCGGCGAGTCGGCGCAGGTCGGCGGCGAGCGAGTCGGGTATCTCGATGCCCGCACCCGCCGCCTTCGCCGCCAGGGCATCGCGACGCGCGCCGGGGAGCCGCACGCCCGGGTCGCTCAGCATCTCGCCGACGAGCGCCTCGACGCGTTCGGCGTAGACATCGGCGCCCGCGAGCGCGTCCGGGTCGATGACCAGGAACGCCTGGCCGATCCGCGGCCGGTTGCCTTCGTCGACGAAGAACGACGATGCCTCGGCACCGAACGCCGCGCCGGTGAGCGCCGTGACCAGCAATTCCACCACCAGCGCGAGCATCGCCCCTTTGTTGCCGCCGGAGGGCAGCATCGATCCTTCGAGCCCCGCCTTCGGGTCGGTGGTCGGGCGGCCGTCCCGGTCCAGCGCCCAGCCGAGCGGTATCGCCCGACCCTCCTTGGCCGCCACCATCAGCTTGCCGCGCGCGACCTCCGACAGCGACAGGTCGACGACCAGCGGCGCCGCGGCGCGGCGCGGGAACACCGCCGCGATCGGGTTGGTCCCGAAGATCGGATGCCGGCCGCCGGCCGCCGGCATCGCCGAAGGGGAATTGCCCATCGCCAATCCGACCATGCCCGCCCGTGCCACCGGCATCAGGTGATAGGCGGCGACGCCGAAGTGGTGGCTGTTGGTCACGCCCGAGTACGCGACCCCGAACTCGCGCGCGCGCCGCATCGCCTCGGCGACCGCGAGCGCACAGGCCGGGAAAGCGAGGCCGCAACCGGCGTCGATCAACGCCGCACCGCCCTTCGAACGCACCACGCGCGCGATCGCCGCGCCATCGGCCCGGCCGTTGGCCAGGTGCTTCGCGTACTGCCCGACGCGGGCGACGCCGTGCGAGGCGAGGCCCTGCGAGTCCGCGTCGACCAGCGCGCGCGCGGTGGCCTGGGCCATCGCGGTGCCCGCCCCCGCCCGTTCCAGCGCGCGCGTCGCCAGCGCCTCGAGTTCCGCGATCGACCAGGTCGCCATCGGCGCCCCGGCCCTATTTCCGCGCGAGCGCGGCCAGCACGCGCTCGGCGATCATCGTGGAGACGCGCACGTTCGACTCGGCCGTGACACCGGCGACGTGCGGCGTGAGGATCAGGTTCGGCGCGCCGGCGAGCGGCGACCCGGCCGGCAGCGGCTCCGCGTCGAACACGTCGAGCGCGGCGCCGCCCAGGTGTCCCGAACGCAACGCCGCCGCGACCGCCGCCTCGTCGACGACACCGCCGCGCGCCGTGTTGATCAGGACCGTCCCCGGCTTCATCGCCGCCAGCGCGCGCGCGTCGATCAGGTTGCGGGTCGACGGGAGCAACGGGACGTGCAGCGAGACCACGTCGGCCTCGGCGAGCAGCGCATCGCAGGTACGCGGCGCGACGCCTTCGTCGCGCCACACCGCGGCGTCGGCCGGGATCTGCGCGTCGCAACCGATCGTGCGCATGCCGATCGCGCGGCCCAGCCGCGCGGTCAACCGGCCGATGCCGCCGAAGCCGACGACGCCGAGCGTCCGGCCGGCCACTTCCCGGCCGTTCGACAGCGCCGCGCGCGGCCACCGGCCCGCGGAGACCTCGGCGGTCGATGCGTAGGCGCCGCGCAGCAGCGCCATCGCGGTGCCGACGACGTACTCGGCGACCGCCCGGGCGTTCGCACCGGTCGCCGGAATGACCTCGATGCCGCGCGCCTCGCAGGCCGGCACGTCGATGTTGTCGAGCCCCACGCCCAGGCGGCCGACGACGGCGAGCCGTCGCGCGCCCGCGAGCAGCGCGCCGCGGACCTGCGTGCGGTTGCGCACGACCAGCGCGTCCGCGGAGCACGCCGCCGCGGCCAGCGCGTCCGGCTTGTCGACGAGGTCCCTGTCGTAGAGCGTGTCGTGCGCGGCGGCCAGACTCGCCACCGCGTCGGCGTCCATGAACTCGGTGATGACTATGCGCATAGGGTATCGGGGGGAGGTCTTGGCCGCGCGCGGCGGCGGTCGGGTCGGCGCGGCCGGTTACTTCGCGAACAACCGGTTCATGTCGCGGAACGCCTTGAACTCGATGGCGTTGCCGAACGGATCCTGGAAGAACATCGTCGCCTGCTCGCCGGGCTCGCCGGCGAAGCGGACGCAGGGCTCGATCACGAAACGCACGCCGGCGGCGCGGAATTTCGCGGCGAGCGCGTCGAAGGTCGGCGGATCGACGATCGCGCCGAAATGGCGGACCGGCACCTGCCTGCCGTCGACGTCGCTGGTCGCCTCCGCCATCGACGGCCGGTCGACCCGGTGCGCGACGATCTGGTGCCCGTGGAAGTCGAAGTCGACCCAGTCCGGCGCGCTGCGCCCTTCCGCGCAGCCGAGGACACCCCCGTAGAACCGGCGCGCCTCGGCCAGGTCGGTCACCGGGAACGCGAGATGGAAACGCGGGTACGGCGTGGTCGGCGGATGCGTCGACATCGTGTGTGTATTCGCGCGGCCCGGGCCCCGGACACTCGCGCGCTAATGCGCCGCGGCTGCACGCTCGCGCCCGGTCGCGCCGGCGGCACCGCCGTCGGGATCGACGTACCAGTCCCGGTGCGCCGAGACCACCGCGCACGCGAGGCACTGGGTCCGATGCCAGCGGGCGCCGCAGCCCGGACACAGGCCGCCGGTGGCGAACGTGTTCCACACCGTGCCGCACGCGGGCAGGCAGGACCAGCGCGCGGAGGCGCCCGGCTCCCACCGGCACGACGGACAGCGGATCCTGCGCGCGCGCATCGCCGTTCCGCTCAGCCGCCGTCCTGCCACGGCAGCCGGTCGAGGTCGACATTGCCCCCGGACACGATCACGCCGATGCGCAGGCCCGCCGCCGGATACCGGCGTTCGAGCAGGCAGGCGAGCGGCACCGCCCCCGACGGCTCGACGACGATCTTCATGCGCTCGAACATCATCCGCATCGCGCGCACGATCGCCTCCTCGCTGCAGGTTTCGAGCGCGTCCGCGTTCGCCCGGATCGCCGCGAGCGTGCGCTCGGCGAGCGGCGTCCGCAGGCCGTCGGCGATCGTCGTCTTCGCCGGCAGCGGCTCGACGTGGCCGGAGCGGAACGACCGCGACGCGTCGTCGGCGTTGGCCGGCTCCGCGCCCCAGATCCGGATCGACGGCGAGAGCCCCCTGGCGGCGATCGACGTCCCCGACAGGAGCCCGCCGCCGCCGCAGGGTGCGACCACGGCGTCCAGTTCCGGCGCGTCGGCCAGCAGCTCGAGGACCGCGGTGCCCTGCCCGGCGATCACCGCCGCGTTGTCGAACGGGTGGATCATCGTCGCGCCGGTCTCGCGCTCGACTTCGGCGCAGACGGCCGCCCGGGACGCGGCGTCGGGTCCGGAGTACCGGATCGTCGCGCCCAGCCGGCGCACGTTCTCGATCTTCACCTTCGCCGAGTTCGACGGCATGACGATCCATGCGGCGATCCCGCGCCTTTGCGCCGCGTAGGCGAGCGCCGCGCCGTGGTTGCCCGACGAGTGCGTGAGCACGCCGCGCCGTGCGAGCGCCTCCGGGAGCGAGTACACCGCGTTGGACGCGCCACGCGCCTTGAACGCACCGATCCGCTGGAAATTCTCGCACTTGAAACGGAGCGACGCACCGACCTCCGCGTCGATCGACGCGCAGGTCAGGACCGGCGTGCGGTGCACGTGCGGCGCGATGCGCGCCGCGGCCTCGCGGATCGCCGCGAGATCGGGGACCGCGAGGCGGTCGGCGCCGGTCATCGCCGCCGGTGCGTCCCGCTCACGCGCTCTCGTAGAGCCGCGTCAGCACGAACTCCCGGTGGCCGAGCGCCTCGGCGGCGGTGTACCGGCCGTTGGCGGTGCGGAACATCATGTCGAGGAGCTTGTCGCCGGCCTGGCTCATGGTCAGCTGGCGCTGCAGCAGTCCCGAGGTGTCGACATCGACGTGCTCGCTCATCGTGCGCACCGTCCGCGGGTTCGCGCAGATCTTGATCACCGGCAGGATCGGGTTGCCGATGACGTTGCCCTGCCCGGTCGGGAAGAAATGCACGGCGAAACCCGACGCCGCGCACAGAGTCACCATCTCGGCGGCGGCCGACGAGCTGTCCATGAACCAGAGTCCGGGGCCAGTGGGTTCCTCGGCCTTGTCGAGCACGCCGTCGACGACGCACTTCCTGCCGATCTTCTGGATGTTGCCCAGCGCCTTCTCCTCGATCGTCGTCAGTCCGCCGGCGATGTTCCCCTTGGTCGGCTGCGACTCCGAAAGGTCCGAGGTCTTGTGCCGGTTGATCATCGCCTGGTAGCGGTCGAACATGCGCATGAAGTCCGCGCGCACCCTGTCGTCGCGGCAGCGTTCGGCGACCAGCCGCTCGCCGCCGGTGATCTCCGAGGTCTCGCCGAACAGCAGCGTGCAGCCGGCCTCGTACAGCTTGTCGAACGCGTCGCCGACCGTCGGGTTCGCGCCGCAGCCCGAGGTCGTGTCCGACTCGCCGCACTTCGTCGACACCCAGAGCTCGTTCAGCGCGCACTCGACCCGGTGCTTCTCGGTCGCCCACTGGAGGAACTCCTTCGCCGACTTCGACGCGCGCATGATCGTGTCGTGGTCGCCGTGCAGCTCGATGCCGTAGCCGGCGACCGGCTTGCCGGTCCTGGCGATGCCGTCGACGACCTTCTGCGTCCAGCCGTCCTCGATGCCGATGACGACGACCGCCGCGACGTTCGGGTTCGCCCCGGTTCCGATCAGCGTCCGGAAGTGCAGGTCGAGGTCGGCGCCGAACTGGAGCCGGCCGTACGGATGCGGGATCGCCAGCGTGCCCTTGATGTTGTTGGCGACCGCCTCGGCCGCGGCGTTCGACAGGTCGTCGACCGGCAGCACGATCACGTGGTTGCGGACGCCTACGCGGCCGTTCTCCCTGCGGTAACCCCAGAAGGTCTTCTGCATCGTGGTTTCCTGATCGTGTCGCCCGGATCGGGACGGCGGTTCGGTGTCCGGCGCGCGCCGGTCACCAGCGCTTGGTCTTGATGTTGTGGACGTGCGCGTGCTCGCCCTTGCGGATCGGTTTGACGACCTTGCCGATGTCCACGCCGTACTTGATCACGGTGTCGCCGACCGCGAGATCCCTGAGAGCGACCTTGTGGCCGATCGGGATGTCCTGGACGCAGTCGAGTTCGAGCGTCCGGTCGAGGTCGAGCACCAGGCCGGTGAGCCGGGTGCCGGCCTTCACGTTCTCGACGACGACGACGGCGACCGAGTCCTGGGGATCGTGCAGCACGCAATGGATCATCGAAAGGCTCCGGCGGGACGCGCTCGGCCGGAACCCGGGATGTCGCCCGGGGCCGCGACCGGCGGCATGAGGTCCCCGATCGTAGGGCGAGGCTATCGAAAAGTCAACTAGATCATCTATATCATTTGCATCACTTGGCCGACGCGCGCTAGACTGCCCGCGTACCTCCGCCCCCTGAAGAGGCGTCGATGACCGACACCACGTCGCCCGGCGTGCCGCTGACCGCCCCGCTGTACAAGGAACTCGTGCGGCAGATGCGCGACGCGCTCGGCTCCGGCGAATGGAAGCCGGGCGAGGCGATACCCGCCGAGCGCAGGCTCGCTGACCGCTGGGGCGTGTCGATCGGCACGGTGCGCAAGGCGATCGACGAACTCGTCGCCGCGAACATCCTGATCCGCCAGCAGGGGCGCGGGACCTTCGTCGCGACGCACACGCGCGACCGGATGCTCTTCTATTTCTTCCACGTCGTCCCCGAGGACGGCGCGAAGGTCTACCCGGTCGTGCGCCTCGTCTCGTTCACGCGCGGCAAGGCCGACCGCGGCGAAGCCGATCACCTCGCGATCGTGTCCGGCGACACGGTCGTGCGCATCCGCAATCTGCTCGAGCTCGCCGGCGACCCGATCATCGTCGACGACCTCGTCCTGGCGGCCGCGCGCTTCCCCGGGATGACCGAGCGCCAGTTCCGCGACCGCCCGTCGACGATCTACAACCTCTACCAGGACGCGTTCGGCGTGAGCGTCGTGCGCACGAAGGAGCGGCTGCGCGCGCGCACCGCCGAACCCGACGTCGCCGCATTGCTGGGCATGCCGCGGGGCGCGCCGATCCTGGAGATCCGCCGCATCGCGCTCGGGCTCGCCGACGAGCCGATCGAGCTTCGCACCTCCCGCGTCAACACGCAGCACCACGAGTACTACGCCGAGATCGGCGGCGCCCCGTAGGCGGGGTGTCAGAACGGCAGGTCCGCCTGCGCGACCGGCGCGAAGCTGCGCCGGTGCGCGATGCAGGGGCCGAGTCTCGCCAGCGCGGCGAAATGCTCGGGTGTCGGATATCCCTTGTGCCGGGCGAATCCGTAGCCCGGATGGCGCGAGTCGAGCTCGACCAGCATCGCGTCGCGCGCGGTTTTCGCGAGGATCGACGCCGCGGAGATCGCCGGCACGTCGCGGTCGCCCTTGACGATCGCGCGCACCGCGCAGGCTAGCGCCGGGCGCCGGTTGCCGTCGACCCACGCCTCTTCGGGCGGGACGGCGAGCGCCGCCACCGCGCGTTGCATCGCGAGCATCGTCGCGCCCAGGATGTTGAGCGCATCGATCTCGGCCACGTCGGCGAGGGCGACCGCCCACGCGAGGGCCCCCGCGCGGATCTCGACGGCGAGCGCGTCGCGCCGGGCGGCCCTCAGCGTCTTGGAATCGGCCAGCCCGGCGATCGGCCGCGCCGGATCGAGGATCACCGCGGCGGCCACGACCGGCCCGGCGAGCGGACCGCGGCCGGCTTCGTCGACGCCGGCGATCCGCGGTTGCCGCGCGGCCGCGCTCACGAAGCCGCCGCCGCGAGTTCCTCGGCGAGGGCCTGCGCCGCGAGCGCCCCGGTGTCGGCGGCGAGCGTGCGCGCGAATCCGGCGAACAGCGATTCGAGCGCGCGACGCGTCTCCGAGTCGTCGAACAGGTTGAGCGCCGCCTGCGCGAGATTCTCGGGCGTGGCGTCGTCCTGCAGCAGCTCGGGCACGACGAAGCGGCCGGCGAGCACGTTCGGCAGGCCGACCCAGGGGACGAGCAGCCGGCGCCGGACGATGGCCGCGGTCAGCGCCGCGACGCGGTAGAAGACGACGTGCGGACAGCGTGCGAGCGCCGCCTCCAGCGTCGCCGTGCCCGACGCCACGAGCGCCACGTCGGCCGCGCGCAGCGCGTCGGTCGCATGACCGTAGAGGAGCGTCACCGGCAGATCGCCCGCGCCGGCGCGCCACAGCGCCTGCTCGAACAGTTCCCGCGTCGGCCGCGACACCAGCGGCACGAGGAACTGCGCGTCCGGCCGCACGCGCGCGATCCGCTGCGCGGCGCCGATCACCGGCGCCGCGTGCATCTCGACCTCGGACACGCGACTGCCCGGCAGCAGCGCGAAGACCGGCGTGGCGAGCCTGATCCCGAGTCGCTCGCGCATCGTGCGCCGGCTCCAGTCGGACGCCGCGTGCTGCGCCAGCGGATGGCCGACGAACCCGACGCGCACGCCGGCGTCGCGGTAGAGCGGCGGCTCGAACGGGAAGAGCGCGAGCATCCGGTCGACGGAGCGGGCGATCCGAGCGATCCGCTCCCGACGCCAGGCCCACACCGACGGCGAGACCAGGTGGATCGTGCGTACCCCGCGGGCCTTCAGGCTGCGCTCGAGGCCGAGGTTGAAATCGGGTGCGTCGACGCCGACGAAGAGCGGGACCCGCTGCGCGAGCAGCCGCAGCCGCAGTCCGCGCCGGATCCGCGCGATGCCGGGCAGGTGCCTCAGCACCTCGGCGAATCCGCGCACCGCGAGCTTTTCCGACGGGACCCAGACTTCGCAACCGGCCGCGGCCATCTTCGGCCCGCCGATCCCGGCGAAGCGCACGTGAGGCAGGCGTTCCCGCGCCGCCATGATCAGCGACGCGCCCAGTGCGTCGCCCGAGGCCTCGCCGGCGACGATGCCGACGGTGACCGGCGCCGCAGCGTCGACCATCGTGCGGCGTGTCAGCGGACGATGCCGCGCCCCGGAACCGCGAGGAAGGCGGCCAGCGGCGCGAGCACCGGTTCGTCGTTGGCGTCGCGCTCGATCCGCGCGCGCGCGTCGTCGAGCGCGAGACCCTCGCGGTAGACCGCCTTGTACGCGCGCCGGATCGCGAGGATCTGCGCCGGCGTGAATCCGCGCCGTTTGAGCCCCTCGCTGTTGGTTCCCTTGGGCACCGCCGGATAGCCCTGGACCATCGTGTACGGAGGAACGTCCTGCAGCACGATGGCGCCGGCCGCGAGCATCGCGTGCTCGCCGATCCGGCAGAACTGGTGGACGCCCGCGTACGCGCCCAGCACCGCCCAGTCGCCGACCTTCACGTGTCCGGCGATCTGCGCGTTGTTCGACCAGGTGGTGTGGTTGCCGACGACGCAGTCGTGCGCCACGTGCGTGTAGGCGAGGAACCAGTTGCCGTCGCCGATCGCGGTGTCCGCCCGGTCCTGCGCGGTCCCCGCGTGGATCGACACGTACTCGCGGATCACGTTGTCGTCGCCGATCGTCGTCGTGACCGGCTCGCCCTGGTACTTCCGGTCCTGCGAGGCCAGGCCGATCGACGCGAACGGGAAGATCCGGTTGCGCGCGCCGATGGTCGTGCGGCCGTCGATGACGACGTGCGGGGCCACGATCGTCCCCGGGCCGATCGCGACCGCGGGCCCGACGACCGTGAATGCGCCGATCTCGACGTCGCCGGCGAGGTTCGCCGACCGGTCGACGACCGCGGACGGATGGATGCGCGTCATCGGACCGTCAGACCGCACCCGGGATCGGGCGCAGCACCGCGGTCAGCTGGGCGTCGCACGCGAGCTGGCCGTCGACGCTCGCGCGGACCGCGTATTTCGACACGTCGCGCAGCCCCTTGGTGAACGTCGCCTCGAGGAGCAGCACGTCGCCGGGCACGACCTGGCGCTTGAAGCGGGCTTCGTCGATGCCCGCGAACAGGAAGAGCTTGCGGCCGCCCATCGCGTCGGGGTCGCCGCGATACGCGAGGATCGCGCAGGCCTGGGCCAGCGCCTCGACGATCATCACACCCGGCATCACCGGGTAGTGCGGGAAATGGCCGGGGAAGTACGGTTCGTTGATCGTGACGTTCTTGATCGCCTTGATCCGCGTCCCCGGCTCGAGTTCGAGCACGCGGTCGACGAGCAGCATCGGATAGCGATGCGGCAGCGTCGCGCGGATCGCCTGGATGTCGAGCGCTTCCATGCCCCTCCCCGCTATTGTCCGGCCGTCCGGTCGGCATCGCCCCGGAACGCCTTTTCGAGCGCGGCGATCCGCGCGACCAGTGCGTCCAGGCGGCGCAGCCGGGCCGCCGTGCGCCGCCAGTCCGTGTACCGCTGCACCGGCCACGCGCCGTTGTACATCCCCGGCTCGTCGATCGTCGACAGCACGACGGTCGCGCCGCCGAGCGTCGTGCCGTCCGGAATCGACAGATGGCCGGCGATCATCGCCGCCCCACCGATCCGGCAGCGGCGTCCGATCCGCGTCGAGCCGGCGATGCCGACGCACCCCGCGATCGCGGTGCCCGCGCCTATCCGGCAGTTGTGCGCGATCTGGATCTGGTTGTCCAGCTTCACGTCGTCCTCGATCACGGTGTCGTCGATCGCGCCGCGATCGATCGTCGTGTTCGCACCGATCTCGCAGCGGTCGCCGACCACCACCCGGCCGACCTGCGGAACGCGCAGCCAGCGCTCGCCGTCCTCGGCGAGTCCGAATCCGTCCGCGCCGATCACGGCGCCGGCGCAGACCAGCACGTCGGTGCCGAGCACGCAGCCGTCGTAGACGACGGCGCGGGCGTCGAGCCGGGTGCGCTCGCCGATCCTGGCACCGCGCCCGACGTGCGCGCCCGGCCCGACGATCACGCCGTCACCGAGCACGGCATCTGCGCCGACGGTCGCCTGCGGTCCGACCGAGACGCCCTCGCCCAGCCGCGCGCCCGGGTCGACGACCGCCGACGGATGGACGCCCGCCGGGGGTTGCGCGGCCGGATGCAGCAGGCCGGCGATGCGCGCGTAGACGAGGTAGGGCCGGTCGGACACGAGCCGCGGCAGCGCGGTCCGGCCGGCGTCGGCCGGCGAGACGATCACCGCCGACGCGCGCGTGGCCGCGAGCTGCGGCGCGTACTTCGGGTTGGCGAGGAACGCGATCGAGCCTTCGCGGGCGTGCTCGAGGGTGCCGACCCGGCAGACGCGGACCGCTCCGTCCCCGACCAGCGTCGCGCCGCTCGCCTCCGCCAGCGACGCGAGCGTGCGAAAGCCGGTGTCGACCGGCGCCGGCGATCCGATCATCGGCGGCCGCGCCGGTGCGCGAGGGCTACTTGTCGGCCAGCGCGCGAATCACCTTGTCGGTGATGTCGATGCGCTGGCTCGCGTAGACGACGGGATCCTGGAGGATCAGGTCGAACTTCTCGGCCTCGGCGATCTGCTGGATCACCTTGTTGGCGCGCTCCTGGAGCGCCGAGAGCTCCTCGTTGCGGCGCAGGTTCAGGTCCTCGCGGAACTCGCGCTGCGCGCGCTGCAGGTCGCGCGACAGGTTCGCGAGGTCGCGCTCCTTGTTGCGCCGTTCGGCCTCGGCCATCGTCGCGCCGTCCTTGTCGAGCGACGCCTGGAGGTCGCGGACCTGCTTGGTGAGCTTCTGGACCTCGGCGTCGCGCGCCGCGAACTCGCGCTCGAGCTTCTGCTGCGCGCGCTTGGCCGGCGCCGCCTCGCGGAAGAGCCGCTCGGTGTTGACGAAGCCGATCTTGTAGTCGGCGGCGACCGCCTGGCCGGAGGCGACGGACGCGATCGTCGCGAACGCGGCGGCCGAGACGAATGCGAGCAGTCGTTTCACGTTGGGTCTCCCGCTTCGATCGCGCGGCGCCCCGGTCCGGCCGCGGGTGTCACCGGTCGTCGACTCCGGGCTTGCGAGGGTGGCGATTGCGCTGCGATTGTGCAAGAAACCTCCGGCGCCGGATGATCAGAAGACCGAGCCGACCTGGAACTGGAACCGCTGGATCTTGTCCCCGGGCTTCTCGTTGACCGGATAGGCGTAGCTGAACTTGAGCGGGCCGAGCGGGGAGTTCCACGCGAGGCCCAGGCCGGCCGAGTAACGGAACGACTCGAAGTCCGGCTGCAGCCCCTCGGCGTAGATCTGGCCCGCGTCGGCGAACACCGACAGGCGCACCGCCTGCTGACCGGCCAGCAGCGGATAGAAGAGCTCGGCGTTGCCGACGATCTTGCGGTTGCCGCCCAGCACGTTGCCGAAGACGTCGCGCGGACCGAGCGAACTCGATTCGTAGCCGCGCACCGACCCGACGCCGCCGGCGTAGAACGCCTTGAAGAACGGCAGGGGCTTGCCGCTGTAGCCGTCGCCGTAGCCGACGTCGCCGCGCAGCATCAGCACGAACGGCGACCAGACCGGCCAGAACCACTGGTGCAGGTACTGGACCTTGTAGTACGACAGATCCCCGAACGGCATCCCCAGTTCGACGAGCACGCTCTGCAGCCGTCCCTGGTTCGGATAGAGGATGTCGTCGCGCGTGTCGCGCGACCATCCGCCGGTCAGCACGAACGCGTCGGTCGTCTCGCCGAAGCGGTCGACGAAATCGACGTACGCGGGCGGGCTGTCCGGGAACAGCGTCAGGCTGGTCCGGTCGTAGCGGAAGCCGAAGTTGATCGTGTCGGTCTCGGTCACCGGCACGCCGAAGCCGACGGCGCCGCCGATCGTGTCCGACCGGTACTGCGAGACCGAGAGCGAGGTCGGGTCCAGCCTGCGCTGGTAGAGCTCGGTCGTCCGCGACACGCCGTCGACGGTCCAGTACGGCTCGCTGTAGACGATCGAATAGGTGCGGTTGATCTTGCTGGTGTTGAGCGCGAGCGCGATCGCGTTGCCCGAGCCGAAGACGTTCTGCTGCGAGACCGACCCGTTGAACACGACGCCATCGGAGCTCGAGTACCCGAGGCCCGCGAGCAGGTTGCCGGTCGACCGTTCGGTGACCGTGAACTCCACGTCGACCTGGTCCGATGCGCCCGGGACCGGCGGCGTCTCCACGTTGACTTCGTCGAAGTACCCGAGCCTGCGGATGCGGACCTTCGACCGGTCGATGCGGCCGCCGTCGTACCAGGCGCCCTCGATCTGGCGCGCTTCGCGACGGACCACCTCGTCGCGGGTCTTCGCGTTGCCGCTGATGTTGATGCGGCGGACGTAGACGCGGCGGCCCGGGTCGACGTAGATCGTGAACGCGGCGGTCGCCTTCGCGCGATCGATGTCGGGCACCGCGTTGACGTTCGCGAACGCGTAGCCCTCGGCCCCGAGCCGGTCGGAGATGTCCTTCGCGGTCTTCTGCAGCTTCTCCCGCGAGTAGGTCTCGCCCTCGCGGAAGCGCACCAGCGCGCGCAGCTCCGGTTCGTTCACCGCGAGATCGCCGGCGAGGCGGACCTCGCCCACCGTGTAGCGCGGACCCTCGGCGACGTTGATCGTGATGTAGATGTCCTCCTTGTCGGGGGAGATCGACACCTGCGTCGACTCGACCTCGAACTCGAGGTAGCCGCGGTTCTGGTAGTAGCTCCGGAGCGCCTCGAGGTCGGCCTGCAGCTTCTGCTTGCTGTACTGGTCGTTCTTCGTGTACCAGGTGAGCCAGCCCGGCGTGGTCAGCGACATCTCGTCGCGCAGCTGCTTCTCGGTGTACGCCTTCGCACCGATGATGTTGATCCGCTCGATGCGCGACGGCGAACCCTCGTCGATCGCGAAATTGACCGCGACCCGGTTGCGCTCCTGCGGCGTGACCGTCGTCTGGACCTTCGCCGCGTACAGCCCGCGCGTGATGTACTGGCGCTTCAGCTCCTGCTCGGCGCGCTCTAGCGCCGAGCGGTCGAAGATCCGCGCCTCCGCGAGACCGATGTCCTTCAGCGCCTTCTTGACGGTCTCGGTGTCGAACTCCTTGTTGCCGACGAACGAGAGCGCGCTGATCGTCGGCCGCTCCTGGACGACGACGACCAGCACGTCGCCTTCGCGCTCCAGGCGCACGTCGCGGAAGAACCCGGTGGCGTACAGCGCCTTGACCGCCTGCGACAGCCGCGCGTCGTCGACCCGCTCGCCGACCTTGACCGGCAGGTAGCTGAAGATCGTGCCGGCCTCGGTGCGCTGGACGCCTTCGACGCGGATGTCGCGCACGACGAAGGGATCGGCCGCGAGCGCGTCGAGCGGCGCGGCGACCGCGACGGCGAGCGCTACCGCAAGTGAGGCGAGTCGGCGCCGCATCTTGGGCCGGCGGTCAGAACAGGCGGGAGACGTCATTGACGAGCGCGAGTGTCATCAACACGGCCAGAAGCGCCATGCCGATGCGCTGCCCGACCTCGAAGGCGCGGTCCGATAGGGGTCGGCCCAGGACGATTTCGGTCAGATAATACAGCAAATGCCCCCCGTCCAGCAGCGGGATCGGCAACAGGTTGAGCACGCCCAGGCTGATGCTGATGAGCGCGAGGTAGCCGACGAAGGTGAGGAGTCCCGCCTGCGCCGACTGGCCGGCGTAGTCGGCGAGCGTGATCGGTCCCGACAGGTTCTTGAGCGACGCTTCGCCGACGATCATCCGCCCGAGCATCCTCAGCGTGAACCCCGACAGTTCCCAGGTCTTGCCCGCCCCCGCCGCGAGCGCGTCGATCGGCCCGGACCGCACGGTGATCGCCACGCGCTCGATCGCCGCGGGATCGACGCGCAGCCGCAATCCCGCGAGGCCGATTCGACGCCCGCCCTGCTCGACCGCCTCGGGAACGACCGCGAGTTCCTGCTCGACGCCGTCGCGCCGTACGCGGTAGACAATCTTCTCGCCCGGCTTGGCGTTGGTCGCGCCGGCCACGTCGGACGGTGAACGCGCCGGCCGGCCGTCGACGGCGACGATCCGGTCGCCGGAGCGCAATCCCGCGGCCTGCGCCGGCTTGCCCGCGACGACTTCATCGACCATCGGCGCACCCAGGTCCGGACGCAGACCCAGCGCCGCCAGCGGATTGCCCTCCCAGTCCGGGACCGCGAGGCCGCGCAGCGAGAGCGGCAGCGTCGAGCGCGAGCCGTCGCGCCGCTCGACCGCGAGATCGACGCTCCCGCGTCCCTGGGACTTCACGATGCGCCAGCGCAGCTCCTGCACGCTCGCCACCGGCTCGCCGTCGACCGAGACGACGACGTCGCCGTCGGCGACGCCCGCCGCCGCCGCCGCGGTGGACGGCGCGGGGGGCGCGAGCACGGCGCGCTGGCCGGGAACGCCGGCGACATAGGTGCCGGCGAACAGGAGGACCGCGAGCAGCAGGTTCGCCACCGGTCCCGCCGCGACGATCGCGATCCGGCGCCAGACGCTCTGCCGGTTGAACGCGCGCGGCAGGTCCTCGATCGGCAGTTCGTCCTCGCGCTCGTCGGCCATCTTGACATAGCCGCCCAGCGGGATCGCCGAGACCGCCCACTCGGTGCGATCGGGACCGTAACGGCGCGCCCAGACGACCCGGCCGAAGCCGACCGAGAATCGCAGCACCTTCACCCCGCACCAGCGGGCGACCAGGTAATGGCCGAGCTCGTGGAACACGACCAGCGTGCCCAGCACGACCACGAACGCCCCGAGTTTCCAGATCACGTCGATCATGCCGCGAGCGGGACGCCGCCGGCGTCCGGGGGGAGGTCGAGGATCTGCCGGGCGAGCTGCCGCGCCTGGGCATCGGCGGCCAGCGCGTCGCCGAGCTCGACGACCGGACGGTTCGGCAGCCGCGCGAGCGTCTCGGCGCAGGTGGCGGCGATCGCCGGAAACGCCGCGCGCCCGCCCAGGAACGCGGCGACGGACACTGCGTTCGCGGCGTTCAGCATCGCCGGCGCGCTGCCGCCGGCGGCGAGCGCGTCGTAGGCGAGCGCGAGGCAGGGGAAGCGCGCGAGGTCGGGCGGCTCGAAGGTCAGCGCAGCGAGCGCGGCGAAGTCGAGCCGGGGCGCGCCGCTCTCGATCCGCCCGGGCCAGGCGAGCGCCTGCGCGATCGGCGTGCGCATGTCGGGATGGCCGAGCTGGGCGAGCACCGAGCCGTCGGCGAATTCCACCATCGAATGGATCACGCTCTGCGGGTGGACCACGACGTCGATCGCCGAGCGCTGCGCACCGAAGAGCCAGTGCGCCTCGATGACCTCGAGGCCCTTGTTCATCATCGTCGCGGAATCGACCGAGATCTTGCGCCCCATCGTCCAGTTCGGATGCGCGCAGGCCTCGCCCGGCGTCACGTGCGCGAGATCGGCGAGCGCGCGGGTGCGGAACGGACCGCCGGAGGCGGTGAGCACGAGGCGCACGACGCCCGCCGCCGCCGCGTCGCCGTCGTATCCCGGCGGCAGGCACTGGAACAGCGCATTGTGCTCGCTGTCGAGCGGCAGCAGCGTCGCGCCGCCGTCGCGGACCGCGCGCATGAACAGCGCGCCGCCGATCACCAGCGTCTCCTTGTTGGCGATCAGGATGCGCTTGCCGGCGCGCGCCGCCGCGATCGTCGGATCGAGCCCGGCCGCGCCGACGATCGCCGCCACGACCGTGTCCGCCTCGGGGAGCGTCGCTGCCGCGACCAGTCCGTCGACTCCGCCGAGCACGCGGGTGCCGATCCCCGACCCGGCGAGCGAGCGCTCGAGCTCGAGCGCGGCGTCGGCGTCGAGCATCGCGGCGAGCGCCGGACGGTGGCGCCGGCAGAGCGCCGCGAGCCGGGCCACGTTGCGATGGGCCGCGAGCGCGGCCACCTGGTAGCGATCCGGGTGGCGCGAGACGACGTCGAGCGTCGAGTCTCCGATCGAACCGGTCGCGCCGAGGATGCTCAGTCTGCGCATCGTGTCACCCGCGCAGCCAGAACTGGGCGGCGAGCGCGGCCGGCGGCATCGCGGCGAGCAGGGCGTCGGTGCGGTCGAGCACCCCTCCGTGGCCGGGCAGCAGCCGGCCGCTGTCCTTCACCCCGGCGCCGCGCTTCAGCCACGACTCGAGCAGATCGCCGACGACCGACAGCGCCGCGAGTGCCACGACCAGGCCGATCCAGGCGACCAGGGCGGGAGCCGACCACGGCCCTTCGTAGCCGGCCCAGCGCGCCGCGGGCACGAGCGCCGCGGCGTACACCGCGACCGCCGCGAGAGCGCCCCAGACGCCCTCCCAGGTCTTTCCCGGGCTCACCAGCGGCGCGAGCTTGCGCCGCCCGAACGCCCGTCCGGCGAAATACGCGGCGGTGTCGGCGATCCAGACGATCGCCATCGCCGCGAGGACATGCCACGGCGATCGCGCCTGGAGCTGGACGAGCGCGACCCACGCGCCGATCAGGACCAGCAAGCCCGCGAACGCGAGCGCGGCGCGCTTACGCACCGGCCAGCGGCGCGCGACCCAGGGAACCGCGACGAACACCCAGAACAGCGTCGCGGCGCCGCAGACCGCCACGACCAGCCCGTCGGGCCAGCCGCGCGCGAACGCCGCGGACGGCACGAAGATCAGCGCCAGTCCCAGGGCGACGATCGCGGCGGCGTAGGCGCTCGCCGCTAGACCGCCCGCCCCCGACAACCGCGACCATTCGCGCGCCGCCGCCCCGACCGCGGCCAGCGACGCGAGCGCCCAGCCGCTCGGCGGCAGCAGGAACAGGGCGGCCAGGACGATCGGTACGAGCACGACCGCGGTCGCCACCCGCGTCGCGAGCGGGCTCAAGCGCTCCTCGCCACGGCGTCGAGCTGCTCGCTCGTGCGCCCGAAGCGCCGCTCACGCGTGCGGAACGACCGGAGCGCTTCGTCGAGCGCCGCGACGTCGAAGTCCGGCCAGAGCCGGTCGGTGAACCACAGCTCGGTGTAGGCGAGCTGCCACAGCAGGAAGTTGGAGATCCGCTGCTCGCCGCCGGTGCGGATGAAGAGGTCGGGCTCGGGCGCGTAGGCGAGCGCGAGGTGCGGCGCGAGCGCGTCGGCGTCGAGCGCCGCGCCGGCCGCGAGCGCCTCGGGGTGCTCGCGGTAGTAGGCGCGCGCCGCCTGCGCGATGTCCCAGCGACCGCCGTAATTCGCGGCGATCGTCAGCGTGAGCCGGGTATTGGACGCGGTCGTCGCCTCGCCGGCCCCGATCAGATCGCGGATGCGCGGCGCGAACGCCGTCGTGTCGCCGATCACGCGGAACCGGATGCCGTTCTCGTGGAGCTTGTCGACCTCCTGCTCGAGCGCGTGCAGGAACAGGTCCATCAGGATCGACACCTCGTCGGCGGGACGGCGCCCGTTCTCGCTGGAGAACGCGACCAGCGTCAGGTAGCCGATGCCGCGCTCGACCGCGGCGCGCACCGTCGCGCGCACCGCTTCGACGCCGCGCCGGTGTCCGGCCACGCGCGGGAGCATCCGCTGCTTGGCCCAGCGCCCGTTGCCGTCCATGACGATGGCGACGTGCCGCGGCACGTCGCGCGCATCGTCGAACTCGCGGGTCGGCGGGGGCTGCAAGGTCGGGAGACGGCGGCGGCGGATGCCGGGCGGCGGGCGCGCCCGGATCGCGGACGTCACATGGCCATCAGGTCCGCTTCCTTGGCGTGCAGGAGCCTGTCGATCTCGGCGATCGTCCGGTCGGTGAGCTTCTGCACCTCGTCCTGCGCGCGCCGTTCGTCGTCCTCGGCGACCTTGTGGTCCTTGAGGAGCTTCTTCAGGTGCTCGTTCGCCTCGCGCCGGACGTTGCGCACCGCCACGCGAGCGTTCTCCGCCTCGTGGCGGACGACCTTGATCAGGTCGCGGCGGCGCTCCTCGGTCAGCGCGGGCATCGGGACGCGGATCGTGTCGCCGGACGTCGAGGGATTGAGACCCAGGTCCGAGTCGCGGATCGCCTTCTCGATCGTGTGCGCGAGCTTCTTCTCCCAGGGCTGCACGGTGATCGTCCGCGCGTCGGCGAGCGTGACGTTCGCCACCTTGGGGATCGCGGTCATCGTGCCGTAGTAGTCGACCATCACGTGGTCGAGGATGCCGGCGTGGGCGCGCCCGGTGCGCACCTTGCCGAGGTCGTGCTTGAGCGCCTCGAGCGACTTCGCCATCTTCTGTTCGGCGCTCTTCTTGATGTCCGCGATCATCGCGTTCTCCGATTCGGTGTCTCTGGCCGCCGGCGGGCGGCGTCAGCAGTGGACCAGCGTGCCCTCGTCCTCGCCCATCACGACCCGCTTGAGCGCGCCGGGCTTGAAGATCGAGAACACCTTCAGGAGCATCGTCTGGTCGCGGCACAGCGCGAGCGCGGTCGCGTCCATGACCTTGAGGTTGCGCACGATCGCCTCGTCGAAGGTCAGGTCCGCGTACCGCTTCGCCGACGCGTCCTTCTTCGGGTCGGCGGTGTACACGCCGTCGACCTTGGTCGCCTTGAGCACGATGTCGACGCCCATCTCGCGCCCGCGCAGCGCAGCGGCCGTGTCGGTCGTGAAGAACGGGTTGCCGGTGCCCGCGGCGAAGATGACGACCTTGCGCTCCTCGAGATGGCGCAGCGCCCGCCCGCGGATGTAGGGCTCGGCGACCTGGTCGATCCTCAGCGCCGACTGGACGCGCGACTCCACGCCCGCGCGGCGCAGCGCGTCGGCCAGCGCGAGCGCGTTCATGATGGTCGCCAGCATCCCCATGTAGTCGGCCGTCGCCCGGTCCATGCCGGCCGCTCCGGGCGCGACACCCCGGAAGATGTTTCCCCCGCCGATGACGACCGCGAGCTGGACGCCCAGGTCGTGGACCTCGCCGATCTCGGCGACGATCCGGTCGATCACCTCGCGGTTGATGCCGTAGGGGTCGTCGCCCATCAGCGCCTCCCCCGACAGCTTGAGGAGGATGCGCTTGTAGGCGGGGACCCTCGCCGCGTTGGGGACGGCGGCGAGCGGCGGGGACGTGGGCGGGTTCATCGCAATTCTCCGGTCGGACGCACCGCGGTCGCGGAGGTTCCCGTCCCCGCGACCCGCGTCCGGCCCGACGCCGGCCCCGCGATCGCCCCGGGGGACGCCGGCCGGGCCGCGACCCGGCCGGAAGGCGGATCGCCTATGCCTTCGCCATCGCGGCCACCTCGGCCGCGAAATCGTCCTTCCTCTTCTCCAACCCCTCGCCCACGACGTACATCGTGAACGCCTGCACCGTCGCCGACTTCGACTTCAGGAACTTCTCGACCGTCTCGTCGGGGTTCTTGACGAACGGCTGGCCCAGCAGCGTCACCTCGCCCAGGAACTTGGCGATCCGGCCATCGACCATCCTGGCGACGATCTCGGCGGGCTTGCCCGACTCCGCCGCCTGGGCGCTGAAGATCTCGCGTTCCTTGGCGATCAGCTCGGCGGGCACCTGGTCCTTCGACACGCAGACCGGACGGACCGCGCCGGGCGCGCCGGACGCCGCGACGTGCATCGCGACGTCCTTGCCGACCGACTCGTCGCCGCCGTCGTACTCGACGATGACGCCGATGCGGCTGCCGCCGTGCAGGTAGGTCGCGAGCTTCGCCGGCGTCGAGAAACGCTGGAAGCGCCGGATCGACAGGTTCTCGCCGATCTTCTGGACGAGCGCCTGGCGGACGGTCTCGACGCTGCCGCCGTCCAGCGGCAGCGCCGACAGCGCCGCCACGTCGGCGGGGGCCTTCGCCGCCACGAGTTCGGCCAGCCGCTTCGCGAACGCGATGAAGTCCTCGTTGCGCGCCACGAAATCGGTCTCGCAATTGACCTCGACGATCGCGGCGGTCCGGCCGTCGGCCGACCGGTGGATGCCGACGACTCCCTCCGCGGCGACGCGGCCGGCCGCCTTCGAGGCCTTGGCGCCCGACTTGATCCGCAGCAGATCCTCGGCCTTCGCCATGTCGCCGCCGGTCTCCGCCAGCGCCTTCTTGCATTCCATCATGCCCAGCCCGGTCCGGCTGCGCAGTTCCATCACCATGCTCGCGGCAATTTCCGCCATGTCCCGCTCCGTGTCCTGTCGCCGCGGCTCATCCCCGCGACGGCCCGCCCCGCGTTGCGCGGGACCTTCCCCGTTCCGGCGCGTTCCGACCCCGGTCCGCGCTCCCGTCCGTGCCCGCGCCGCGCTAGCGGCCTTCCTCCGCCACCTCGACGAATTCATCGCCGCCCTGGACGACCTCCTGGATCACGGTGGTCTTGCCCTCGAGGACGGAATCGGCGACCCCGCGCGCGTACAGCCGGATCGCGCGACTGGAATCGTCGTTGCCCGGGATGACGTGCGCGATGCCCTCGGGCGAGTGGTTGGTGTCGACGACCGCGACGACCGGGACGCCCAGCTTCTTCGCCTCGGTGACCGCGATCTTGTGGAAGCCGACGTCGACGACGAACATCGCGTCGGGCAGCGCGTTCATGTCCTTGATGCCGCCCAGGCTCTGCTGGAGCTTGGCGAGCTCGCGCTTCAGTTGCAGCGCCTCGCGCTTGGCCATCCGGTCGAACGTACCGTCCTCGGCCATCTGTTCCAGGTCCTTGAGGCGCTTGATCGAACCCTTGACCGTCTTGAAGTTCGTGAGCATGCCGC
>JADZDA010000053.1 GCA_020851255.1 Burkholderiales bacterium
CGCTGGAAGACCTCGGCGTAACCGCCGAGCGAGGCGACGCCCTCCTGGATGCGGGCGCCGCCGGAGTCGTTCAGCCCGATGACCGGCGCGCCGACCTTCATCGCGTGGTCCATCACCTTGCAGATCTTCTCGGCGTGCGCCTCGGACAGCGCCCCGCCGAAGACCGTGAAGTCCTGGCTGAACACGAACGCGAGCCTGCCGTTGATCATCCCGTAGCCGGTGACCACGCCGTCGCCGGGCACGCGGTTGTCGCCCATGCCGAAGTCCGCGCAGCGGTGCTCGACGAACATGTCCCACTCCTCGAACGTGCCTTCGTCCATGAGGAGCTCGATGCGTTCGCGCGCGGTCAGCTTGCCCTTCGCGTGCTGCGCCTCGATCCGGCGCTGGCCGCCGCCCTGGCGCGCGGCCTCGCGCTTGCGGTTCAACTGCTCGATGATGTCGTGCATGTTCCCGCCTGCGTCGTCGCTGTGAGGGTTCGTGGAGGTGCGTTCAATGGAAGAGATCGAGGAGCCGCCGGGCGGCGACCGACGCGGCGGTCCGTCCCGCGCGCACCTCGCCGGAAACCGCCGGCAGCGCTTCGCGCACCGCCGGATGGTCGCGGAAGCGTTCGCGCAGTCCCGACTCGATGCGCTCCCACATCCATGCCTGGTCCTGCCGGTGGCGGCGGCGATCGAGGCCGCCGCCGGCGTTCGCCAGCTCCCGGTAGCGCGTCGCCTCGCCCCAGAAATCGTCGAGTCCGGTGCCGTCGAGCGCGCTCGCGCACAGCACCGGAGGCGTCCACGCCAGCGCGCCGGAGGCGTCGCGATCGGCGTGGCCGGCCGACCCGTACGAGCGCAGCGCGCTCGCGATCTGCGACTGCGCGCGTATCGCCGCGGCCGGGTCCAGATCGGCCTTGTTGACGACGACGAGGTCGGCGAGCTCCATGACGCCGCGCTTGATCGCCTGCAGCTCGTCGCCGGCGTTGGGAAGCTGCATCAGAACGAACAGGTCGGTCATGCCGGCGACCGCGACCTCGCTCTGGCCGACGCCCACGGTCTCGACGATCACGATGTCGTGCCCGGCGGCTTCGCAGGCGACCATCGCCTCGCGCGTCTTCTCGGCGACGCCGCCCAGCGTCCCGCCGCTCGGACTCGGGCGGATGTACGCGCACGGCTCGGCGGCGAGCCTTTCCATCCGCGTCTTGTCGCCGAGGATCGACCCGCCGGAAAGGCTCGACGACGGATCGACGGCGAGCACCGCCACGCGATGGCCGCGCGCGATCAGGAAGAGTCCCAGCGACTCGACGAACGTGCTCTTGCCCACGCCGGGCACGCCGCTCAGGCCGATGCGAAACGACTTCCCGCTCGCCGGGAGCAGCGCGTCGAGCACCTCGTCGGCGCGCGCGCGGTGGTCCGGACGCGTCGACTCGAGCAGTGTGATCGCCTTCGCGAGCGCGCGCCTCTGCACGGGGCCGGAGCCGGCGGTGATCTGTTCCACGATCGCGCGATCGTCGGCCTGCATTCGGAGTCTATCGGCGCGCGGCCTTGATGCCTTCGAGCACGCCGCGCGCGCTGACCGGGATCGGCGTGCCCGGACCGTAGATGCCCTTGACGCCGGCGGCGGTCAGGAAGTCGTAGTCCTGCGCCGGGATCACGCCGCCGACGAACACGACGACATCGCCGGCGCCCAGGCGCTCGAGTTCCGCGATGATCGCCGGCACCAGCGTCTTGTGGCCGGCGGCGAGCGTGCTCACGCCCACCGCGTGCACGTCGTTCTCGACCGCCTGCCGCGCGCACTCCTCGGGCGTCTGGAACAGCGGCCCGATGTCGACGTCGAAACCCAGGTCGGCGAACGCGGTCGCCACGACCTTCGAGCCGCGGTCGTGGCCGTCCTGGCCGAGCTTGGCGATGAGCACGCGCGGGCGGCGGCCCTCGGCGCGGCCGAAGGCGGCGATGTCCGCCTTCAGCGCCTCGAGACTGCCCGGATCGTCGTAGGCGGCTTGGTACACACCGGTCACCTTCTGGATGTCGGCGCGATGGCGCCCGTAGACCCGCTCCAGCGCGTCGCTGACCTCGCCGACGGTCGCGCGCACGCGGATCGCCTCGATCGACAGCGCGAGCAGGTTCCCCTGGCCCGATTCGGCGGCGGCCGTGAGCGCGGCCAGCGCCGCCGACACCTTCGCCGCGTCGCGCTTCGCGCGGATGGCCTTCAGGCGGGCGATCTGCTGCTCGCGCACCCTGACGTTGTCGACCTCGCGGATGTCGACCGGCTCCTCGCGCTCGAGCCGGTACTTGTTGACGCCGACGATCACGTCGGTGCCGCTGTCGATGCGCGCCTGCTTCCCGGCGGCGGACGCCTCGATCTTGAGCTTCGCCCAACCGGACGCGACGGCGCGCGTCATGCCGCCCATCGCCTCGACCTCCTCGATGATCGCCCAGGCCTTGTCGGCCATCTGCTGCGTGAGCGACTCCATCAGGTAGCTGCCGCCCCAGGGGTCGACGACGTGGGTGATGTGCGTCTCCTCCTGGAGGATGAGCTGCGTGTTGCGCGCGATCCGCGCCGAGAACTCGGTGGGCAGCGCGATCGCCTCGTCGAAGCTGTTGGTGTGCAGCGACTGCGTGCCGCCGAACACCGCGGCCATCGCCTCGATCGCCGTGCGCACGACGTTGTTGTACGGATCCTGTTCGGTCAGGCTCCAGCCCGACGTCTGGCAGTGCGTGCGCAGCATCAGGCTCTTGGGGCTCTTCGCGCCGAAGCCCTGCATGATCCGGCACCA
>JADZDA010000054.1 GCA_020851255.1 Burkholderiales bacterium
CGTGATCACCGTCGTCGACGACCGCAAGGTCCGCTACGACGCGCTGGAAGCCGGCGCCACCGACTTCCTCATCAAGCCGCTCGACGAACACGAAACCCGCGCGCGCTGCGCCAACCTCCTCGAACTGCGCCGGCACAAGATCGTCCTCTCCGACCAGGCCCGCGTCCTCCAGTACCAGGTCGACAAGTCCGTCTCCGAAATCCACGAGCGCGAACTCGAAACCCTCGCCAAACTCGCCAAGGCCGGCGAGTTCCGCGACAAGACCACCGGCAACCACCTGGTCCGCATGGCCCGCTACTCCGCGCTCATCGGCACCAACCTCGGCCTGGGCGCCGAAACCGCACACGTCCTCGAGGTTGCCGCCCCGATGCACGACATCGGCAAGATCGGCATCCCCGACGCCATCCTCCTCAAGGACGGACCCCTCTCCCCCGCCGAGGACGACGTCATGCGCACCCATCCGCGCATCGGCTACGACATCCTCAAGGGCAGCCCCTCCAAGTACCTCTCCATGGGCGCCATCATCGCCCTCGGACACCACGAAAAATTCGACGGCACCGGATACCCCAACGGCCTGCACGGCGACGACATCCCCCTGGTCGCCCGCATCGTCGCCGTCGCCGACGTCTTCGACGCCCTCATCTCCGAACGCCCCTACAAGCACGCCTGGCCGATCACCGAGGGCGTCGACTACCTCAAGGCCCAGCGCGGCCGTCACTTCGACCCCCGTTGCGTCGACGCCTTCCTCGCCGATCCGGTCAAGATCGAGGCGATCCTCGAGGAATTGGGCGACTGAGTCGCCCGCAACTCCGCGCGGCGCGAAAGGCTCCGGGCATCAGGCACGCGCCGGTTCGGTACCCGGAGTCGCCGCGCCTGTCCCGGCCGGAGCCGCCGGCGGACGAGTCTCCATGCGCAACGTGGCATCGGGAATCAGCGTCGGCGGCACGACGTGGCTGACGACCACGATCGTCATCCGGCCCTTGAGCGCGGTCAGCGACGCGCCGATTTCGGCGGCCGAGAGCGCGTCGAGCTGGCTCACCGGCTCGTCCAGCACGAGGAGCGACGGCTCGCGCAGCAGCGCGCGGGCAAGCGCGATCCGCTGCTTCTGACCGCCGCTCAGGCCGGTCCCGCGCTCGCCGACGCGGGTCCGGTATCCCGACGGCAGGGCGACGATGGCATCGTGCACGCCGGCACGACGGCAGGCATGCTCGACATCGGACATGGAAGCGTGCGGCTGCCCGTGCAGCAGGTTCTCGAGCACCGTGCCCGCGAACAGGACGGTCTCCTGCGGGACGATCCCGAGCGCACCGCGCAGCTCGTCCGCGGCCATCGTGCGGACGTCGCGGCCGTCGAGGCGCACCGATCCCTCGGTCGCCAGCGCGAATCCGGCGATGAGCCGCACCAGCGAACTCTTGCCGCAGCCTGAAGGCCCGGTGACGACGAGCAGGCGTCCGGGCGCGATGTCGACGTCGAGGCCGCGAAAGAGCCAGGGGCCGTCCGCGTAGCGGAAGCCGGCGCCGGCGAAACTCACGCGCGCGGCGTTGCGACCGCTTCGCGGCGCTCCGCTGCGGGGCTCGACGGGCACGTCGAGGATGTCGCCCAGCCGCCGGACCGCGATCCGCGCCTGCTGGAACTGCTGCCACAGACCGGCGAGCCTCAGCACCGGCTGCGACACGCGGCCTGCGAACATCTGGAACGCCACGAGCATCCCGATCGTGAACCCGCCGCCCTGCATGACCAGCCACGCCCCGCCGACGAGCAGCGCGACCGACATCACTTGCTCGAGCGCCTGCGCGCAGGCCTGGTAGCCGTTGGCGAGCTGGCGGGTCGAGAACCCGGCGCGCAGGTACGCCGCGAGCGCGTCGTCGTAACGGCGCGCGAACGACCGCTCGAGCTCGAGCGCCTTCACCGTCTCGATCGCGCCGATCGCCTCGGTCGCGAGCGCCTGTGTCCGCGCCCCGGCGAGGAACTGCTCGTTCAGGCGGTGCTGCAGCGCCGGGGCGCAGGCCGCGGACAGGATCGCGAGCAGTGCGAGCAGCGCGAGCGCGACCAGCGTCAGCGGAACGCTGTAGAAGAACATCACGACGACGAACGCCAGCGCGAAGGGAACATCCAGCGCGATCGTCACCGCTGCGCCGGACAGGAACTCCCGGACGGTTTCGACACCATTGAGCCTGGCGGCCAGCACGCCGACCGGGCGGTGCTCGAAGTAGGCGAGCGGTATGCGCAGCAGGTGTGCGTACGCGGTCGACCCCAGGACCGCGTCGACGCGGTTGCCGGTGTGGCTCACCAGGTACTGGCGCAGCCAGCCCATCGCCGTCGAGAACGCGATCAGCATTCCGAGCGCCGCCGCGACGACCGCGAGCGTGCTGGTCGCGCGGTTGACGATCACCTTGTCGATGACGACCTGGCTCGCGAGCGGCATCGCCAGCGCCGCGACCTGGAGCGCGAGCGACGCCGCGAGGATGTCGCGCACCACGCTGCGATGGCGCAGGATCTCGCGCGCGACCGACCGGAATCCGAATCGTGCGCGCGCGTGGACCGGATCGTCCGGACCGCCGTCCGGGACCGGCGTCGCGGGTCGGACCAGGACCGCGCCGCGGATCGCCTGTCGCGCGAAGTCGCCGGCCGGCGTCTCCACCGGCGAGCGCGTACCCGGCGCGAACCAGACGATCCGCCCGGGGCTCGCGGACACGACCAGCGCCGGCCGCGTCGCAGCGCGCGGGGGGCCAGCGCGTCCGTCCGCGCCCGCCTCCTCGTCGACGAGCACCAGGCACGGACACGGCAGCGAAGCGAGCGCGACCGCATCGGCCGCGACGATGCGTGCTTCGAATCCCGCCTCGTGCAATCCCTCGACGAGCGTGACCAGCGTGTGCGGCGGCGGCGTCCGCCGGCCCCAGTCCTTCGCGTCGAACGCGCGCCGGTGCAGGTTCGCGAAACTCCCGATCGCCCAGGCGAGGTCGGCCGGCGCGAGTTCCGGATCCCCTGGACCGCGGTGCGTGTCGCCCATCGGGCTAGCGTTCCCGCGCGGACTCGTGCCAGGCGCGCTGGAACGGCGACAGCACGTATTCGACGACGCGGCGGTCGCCGAGGCGGATTTCCGCGCTCGCGAGCATGCCGGACGACAGCGCGTGGCTCGCGTCGGCGGCCGCGAGCTGTCCGGCGTCGAGCTCGATGCGCGCGCGATATCCGGACATCCCGGACCCTCCGCGCTCCGCCGGACCCGGTTCGACCGCGTCCGGCGCGACGTGCACGACCTGCCCGTCGACCGTGCCGTATTTCTGGAACGGGTAGGCGACGAGTTTCACGCGGGCCGGCAGGCCGGTGTGCACCATGCCGGCGTCTTCGTGGCGGACCAGGACCTCGGCCGCGAGGCCGTCGCCGGCGGGAACGAGCGTGGCGAACGCGGCCCCCGGCGCCAGCAGCGCCCCGGATGCGCGCGCGGCGAGGTCCTTGATCGTCCCGGCCGCGGGCGCCCGCAGATCGACCCGGTCGCCGCGATGCAGTTCCCGCGCGAGCGCCTCGCCGATGCGCACGATCTCGCCCTCGGCCTGCGCGCGCTCGCCCTCGAGCTCGCGCCGCCGATTCGAGACGACCTGGTCCAGGCGCCGCTCCGCCTGCCGGAGCGCGGCGGTCAGTCCGGCGACGACGTGCCGCTGCGCGGCGAGGTCGTGGTCCTTCTCGATGCGGTCGCGATCGCGCTCGAGCCGCGCGAGCTCGCTCACGTAGCCCTCGGCATGAAGCTGCGCGTAGCGCTCCGCCGCGGTGCGCACGATCGGCAGCACGTGCTCGAGCTTGCGCTCGGTGGCGCTCGCCGCCGCCAGCTCCTGGACGAGCCGGTCGACCGCTGCGGATTCCTGGAGGACCGCGTCGCGTTGCGCGCGCAGGTTCGCGTCGAACTGGGCGACGGCCGACGACCAGGCGTCGTCCGGATCGTCTTCGTGCCGCACCAGCGCTCGCCCGGCGAGCTCCGCTTCGACGCGGCGGCGCTGCAACGTCCTGCGCACCAGTTCCGCACGCAGCGCGCGGGCTTCGGATTCCGTGGCGATCGCATCCAGACGCGCGACCAGCTGGCCGGCCAGCACCGCGTCGCCCTCGGCAACGTGAACCTCGCGAACGACGCCCCCTTCCGGCGATGCGATCGCACGGACCTGCGTGCGCGGCACGAGCCGGCCGTCGGCGATCACCACGACGTCGAGCCGGCCGAACCAGGACACCGCCGCCACCGCGACCGCCATCAGCAGGAGCGCGTGCAGCGTTCGGCGACCGGCCGGCGAAGGCGGTTCGTCCTCGATGCGCACCCAGCCGGGGACGAACGCGCGGGCGCGATCCTGCGCCGGGCCGAACGACAGGGGCCGCAGCAGACGCACGCGCGGTCGACGAGGCTCGCGCCGGCGATCCCGGCAGGCTAATGCGGCGCCCGGGGCGGCGCCTCGGGCGGCGCGATCGCCAGCGCCCAGGAATCATCGGGCACCGGCAGCCGCGAAGACGGTGTCGCGACACCGGAGGCATCGAGCGCGTCGTCGTCGGCGTGTACGGCCAGCGCCAGGCCCAGGTCCGCCAGCGTCACCGCGCCCGCGTCGACGTCCGGGGGTTCCGGCAGATGTCGATCGCCGGCCGGCGGGCGGCCCGCGAATGCCCGCGCCCAGTCTCCGGCATCGACGGGCGCGCCCGCGTCCGCGTCCGCGTCGACCGGATCGGGCGCCACCGTATCGTCCGACGCCGGGTCGTCCTGCGCGGCCGTCGGCGCGGGGACATCACGGACGCCGGGATCGATGGTTCCCCAGCCGGATTCGTTGCCCGGCTCCCGAAACGGATCGAGGCGGAGTAACGGACCGAGCGTCGGATGCGCCGCCCCGTTGCCGCCGGCGTCGGCGCTGTCGTCGGCGTCTTCGTCCGGGACGGAGCTGTCCGCGCCCTCCGGTGGGTCGTCGTCGGACACCATCGCCGGCGTTGCGCCCGCCGCAGGATCGGCGAGCCGGATGCCCAGATCGCCCTGCCGCCAGTCGCGCACCCGGATCTCGCCCGCCTGCGGCCGTCCCGCGCTCTCCGCGCCGCGTATCACCAGCGTGCTGCCGCCGGCGCCATCGTCGAGCAGCGAGTAGCGGACGCCCGGCGTCTCGCCGTCCGGGTCTTCCGCGGCTTCGACGTCCGCGTCGCCGGTCAGGACGATGCCGTCCCAGCGTATCTCGCCGGCGCCGTCGGCGTCGACGACGAGATCGTGACCGTCGCCGCTCGAGGAGTCGTAGACGTCGTGACCGGCTCCGCCTTCGAGCCGGTCGGCGCCGCGCCCGCCTTCGAGCCAGTCGTCGCCCGACCCGCCATCGAGCGTGTCGTCGCCGATGCCGCCGGCGAGATCGTCGTCACCGGTCCCGCCGACCAGGCCATCGCCTCCGATGCCTCCCGCGATCCGGTCGTCGCCGCCTCCGCCTTCGATGAGATCGGCTCCGCCCGCTCCACGCAACAAGTCGTCGCCGTCGCCACCGTGCAGGCGGTCGCTCGCGCCGCCCCCGTCGACACGGTCGCCGCCGTCACGGGCGAACACGACCTGGTTCCAGGCACCGTCCGCGGCACCGACGTCGAGCGTGACGACCGCGGGTCCGGTGCGATCGATGAACCGCCAGCCTTCGCCGGGCGCCTGGGCGAGATCGGCCCCCTCGCGACCTGCGATCGTCCAGGCGAGATAGCGCGCGCGGTCGTCGATCCAGCTGTCCGCCACGCGGCGTTCGCCGGTGTTCGCATCGAACCGGCCGGGTCGCGCGACCCCGCCCTCCAGCGCGACGAGCGCATGGTCGTCCAGCGCCGCGAGCGCCGCCAGCGCCCCCGCATCCCTGCGCGCGAGCGATGCGATCGCTGCGCTGCCGAGTTCCGCGAACGACACGAGCGTTCCGTGCGGGGCGTGCCGGGCGATCGCGGCGGCGAGCGTCCCGCCGCCGTGGGGCCCGGAATCCGGCCCGTCGGGCGGCGGCTCAGCGCCGAGGATCTGTCGAAAGAGGAACGCTTCGGCGCCGCGCGCCCGCGCCGTATCGTCCGCGCCGAACGCGGTCCACCACGCGTCGAAGCGGGCATCGTCGAGCGTCGGATCGATCGCGCCGAGCAACTCCCGCGCGGAATCGCGATCGAAGCGCGCCGGAGGCGGTTCGCCGGTGTCGGCCGGAACGTCGACGTCGCCGCTGTCGTCCGGCGGAGCGCCGAAGTCGGGCGGAAACGGTCCGCTGTCGTCCCCGCCGTCGCCCGGGTCGTCGATGTCGTCGGCCGCGTCGCCGGCGTCGTCGTCGTTCGCGCTGTCGGACGCGTCCACGTATCCGGGCGGCAGCCATCCGTCGGGAGCGCCCAGCGGCGGAGCGATCGTGCCCTCGCGCAACCCGGCGACCAGGCGCTCGATCGGATATCCGAGCCACGATGCCACGACGAACGGCAGCGGGTACAGCGCGGGCGCGGTCGGCAGCGTCGCTGGGGTCGTCATGCTCGCTCTCCGGTGTCGGCGCGCGACGGGCGCGTCGTATCCGGATGCTCGGCGCGCGCGTCGCGCGCGTCAATTCGGCCGAACGGATGATGCGCCGGCCCGATCAGCGCGGGGGCCGGAGCGTGCGCGCGGCGCGCACGAGCATGTGGGCCGACACCGGTGCCGTTACGAACAGGAAGGCGGCGACCAGTATCTCGCGCAGCGACGCCTCGGCGCCGCCGGCCAGCAGCGCGACCACCGACGCGGCGAGCGTTCCGCCGACGCCCATCGTCGTCGCCTTGGTCGGGCCGTGCAGGCGCTTCTCGAAGGTCGACAACGTCGCGAGCGCGTAGGAACCGACGAGCGCGAACGCCGCCGCCGTGACCAGGAGGAACGCGGCGAGCGCGTCGCCGGCGAGCGCGAGCGCGGCGCTCACGGCGACTCCTCCGGTCCGGCGTCCAGCGCGGCGAAGCGCGACAGCGCGACCGTGCCGACGAAGCCGAGCAGCGCGATCACCAGCGCGGCCTCGAAGTACGCCGACGCCGGGTCGCGGAGCCCCGCCAGGACGATGACCGCGATCGCGTCCACGTAGAGCGTGTCGAGCGCGAGGATGCGGTCGGCGACGGTCGGGCCGACGACCAGGCGCCAGAAGGCGAGCGCCATCGCGACGGCGAACGCGGCGATCGCCCAGGGAATCACGGCGGCGGTCATGCGCAGATCTCCTTGAGCGGCGTTTCGTAGCGCGACTTGATCGTCGCGATGATCGTCTCCGGGTCGTCGATGTGCAGCGCGTGCACGATCAGGTGCGAACGGTCCGGAGAGACTTCGGCGGAAAGGGTTCCCGGCGTCATCGTCACGATGCCGGCCAGCGCCGCGATCGCATGTGTATCGACGAGGTCGAGCGGCACGCGGACGAACCCGGGACGTATCGCCGATTCCGGACCCAGCACGCGACGCGCGACGTCGAGGTTCGAGACCACGATGTCGTGGAGCACGACGCCCGCGAGCCGGACGATCGCCGCCGGACGGCGGATGCGCAACGGCTCGGGCGCGGAGACTCGCCGGGTCGCGAGCGGGATCGCGACGGCGAGCGCGAGGCCCAGGAGCAACTGCCCGGGCGCGAACGAGCCGTTGAGCAGGAGCCAGGTCGCGAACACCGCGACCGACACCAGCGGCTGCGGAATCCAGCGGTTCACGGTCCCGCCCGCCCGGCCTTGGAGTCGACCGGCCGTTTGTCCAGCACCGCCGCGAACGCCGCGGCTGGCGCGCCCAGGGCCTGCGCCGCGGCGGAGGCGTACCGGACGAGCGGCCCGGCCGCGGGGATCAGCGCGAGCGTCGCGGCGGCGAGTACGACCAGCGCGGCACGCACGCCGGACGACGTGGACGGTGCGTGAGGCACCGGCGGGCCGCCGGCCCAGAACACCGTGGCGCCGGCGCGCGCGAACGCGAGCATCAGGAATCCGCCGCTGCCCAGCAGCGCGAACCACAATCCGGTGGAGACGCCCGCGCCCGCGGTCGACGACAGCACGAGGAACTTGCCGACGAATCCTCCGAACGGCGGGAATCCGGCCGCGGCCGCCCCGCCCACGACCCAAAGCGAGCCGAGCAGCACCCGATCGACGGCGGCCGGACCGGCGGACGTCCGGTCGCGGAGGTCGCCTCGCTGCACGCCGGTCGTGCCCGCGACGAGGAACAGGAGCGCCGCGACGATCGTGCTGTGGACGGCGTAGACGATCGCCCCGCCCCAGGCGCCCGGACCGCTCGCGATCGCCGCCACCAGGACGCCCGACGACACCACGACCAGCGCGGCGACCATCACCACGAGCTCGCGCGCCGCGAGCGCCGACAGCACGCCGGCCGCGACCGTCGCGAGACCGAGGGCGTACAGGGGGGCGGCGAGTTCGACGGCGATCGCGTCTCCGGTGCCCGCGCCCAGCGCCGCGCCGATCCGCAGGATCGCGTACACACCCACCTTGGTCATCACCGCGAATACCAACGCGACCGCGACCGGCGCGGCGCGATAGGTCGGTGCGAGCCAGAAACCGAGCGGCAGCAGCGCGGCCTTGACCGCGAACACGCCGATCAGCGCCCAGACGCCGGCGCGCGCGAGCGCGGCGTCGAAGCCCGTGAGCGCCGGCCACCGGCGCGCGAAGTCGGCGAGATTGAGCGTGCCGCTCGCGGCGTAGATCGCGGCCGCGGCGATCAGGAAGAACGCCGAGGCCACGAGATTGACCGCGACGTAGCGCAGCCCCGGCCGCACGGCCCGCGAGTCCGCCCCATGCAGCAGCAGCGCGTAGGAGGCGATCAGCAGCAGCTCGAAGCAGACGAACAGGTTGAAAATGTCTGCGGTGAGGAACGCGCCGGCCAGTCCGGCGAGCTGGACTTGCAGCAGCCCGTGGAAATGCGGACCCCGGCCGGCCGTCGGCGACGTCGACGCCAGCGCGGCGGCGAGACCGACCAGCGCGACCAGCGCGACCATCAGCGCCGCCAGCCGGTCGACGAAGAGCACGATGCCGTACGGCGCGGGCCAGTTCCCCACGAGCGTGACGGTCGGCGCACCGGCATCGGCGCGCGCCACCAGTGCCAGCGCGACGACGACCAGCGCGGCCGCGGTCGTGATCGACACCGGCGCCTGCCACCGAGGCCGCCGCGCTTCGGTGACGAGCAGCAACGCCCCGATCACGAACGGCAGGACGACCGGAGCGATCGCCAGCGGATCGGCCGCGCTCATCGGGCGGATCCGCTGTCCGCGGCATCATCGGATCCGTCCTCGCCGTCGGGACCCCGTGCACGGATCGCGAGGGCGAGCACCAGGGCGGACATGGCGAACGAGATCACGATCGCGGTGAGCACGAGCGCCTGCGGCAGCGGATCGGCCATCGTCGACGTCGTCGCCCCGCCGCCGGGCGCGAGGATCGGCGGGCGGTTCGCTCCCAGGCCGCCGGCCGCCATCAGGATCAGGTTGACGGCGTAGGAGACGAGCGTCAGGCCGAGCACGAGGTCGAAGACGCTCGCGCGCAGGCACAGCCAGGTTCCGCAGCCGGCGAAGACGCCCACGGCGAGCGCGAGCATCGCCTCGCTCACGGGCGTGCTCCCGGGCGCGGGGTCGCGAACGCGGTGAGCGCGAGGAGCACGGCTGCGACGACCGTCACGAACACACCCAGGTCGAAGATCGCGGCCGTGGCCAGGGGAACCTCGCCCACGACCGGAAAGACCGGGTGGCCGAACGCGCTGGTGAGGAACGGGCGGCCCCAGGCCCAGCTGCCGATTCCCGTCGCCGCCGCGATGGCGAAACCGGCGCCGATCAGACGGCCGTAGGGCAGGCTCGCCGGCCCGAGTACGCGCGGAGCGCCTTCGGCGACGCGGACGACCAGCACCGCCATCGCGATCGTCAGGCCGGCGATGAAGCCGCCGCCGGGCTGATTGTGCCCGCGCAGGAAAAGATGCACGGTCGCGACGGCGGCGAACGGCAGTACCAGCCGCGCCACCGTCAACAAGAGCGGCGAGGGCACGACCGCGGCACCCGCCGCAGCCGTTCCGGTTCCTCCGCCGGCGATCAACGCGGATACCGCGAGCGCGGCCACGCCCAGGACGCCGATCTCGCCCAGCGTGTCGAAGCCGCGGAAATCGACGATGATCACATTGACGACGTTGGTGCCGCCGCCCTCGGTCCACGCGCGTTCGAGATAGTGGCGAGCGATCGACTCCCCGCCCCCGTGCGCGACCGCCCAGGCGATCGCCGCGCAGGCGACTCCGGCCGCGGATGCGATCGCGAGGTCGCGCAGGATCCTGAACGTCCGTCGCTCGGGGGGCGAGCGCGCGGGGAGACGCGTGAGCGCCAGTGTCATCAGCACGACCGACGCGACCTCGACCAGGAGCTGCGTGAGCGCGAGGTCGGGCGCGGACATCAGCACGAACGCGAGGCTCACCGCGAGACCGACGCCGCCGACCAGGATGACGGCCACGAGCCTGCGGCGGCGCAGGAGTGTCGTCGCGATCGCCGCCCCGGTGCCGATCGCGAACACCACCGCGGCGATCCAGCCGAAGCCGGGGCCCGGGGCCGCTCCGGGCGGCGGGCCGGACGGGGGAGACGCCTGGATCAACGGCCAGCCGACGAGTCCGGTGAAAACCAGGAACACCAGCGCGATCTGCGGCGCGAGCCGTCCCTCCGGCAACTGATCGAGCCAGCGGCGCCCCAAACCGGTCGCCGAGCGTACGACGGTCTCGTAAGCCTGTCGCCCCCACGCCGGCGGTTCGCGCACGGTGTGCAGATCGAGCCAACGGTGCAGCGCGGCGTAGAGGACGACACCGCCCATCGACGCGGCGACGCTCATCGCGAGCGGTGCGTTGACGCCGTGCCAGATCGCGAGGCTGTACTCGGGCGGCGGCGCGCCGATCGCCGCCGTCGCGGCGAGCAGGAGCACCGGTCCGACCGTGACCCCCGGCAGGATCCCGACGGCGAGGCAGACCACGACGAGCACCTCGACCGGAATGCGCATCCATCGGGGGGGCTCGTGCGGAGCGCGCGGGAGACCGACCGGCTCGCCGTTGAAGAACACGTCGTGCACGAAGCGGATGCTGTAGGCGACGGAGAACCCGGTCGCGACCAGCGCCACGGCGGGGACGATCCATTCGATCCCGGTGTGCCCCTCGACCGCGAGCGTCTCGGCGAAGAACATCTCCTTGGACAGGAATCCGTTCAGCAGCGGCACACCGGCCATCGCCGCCGTCGCGACGATCGCGAGCGAACCGGTGACCGGCATCGCCCTCATCAGTCCGTTGAGACGCCGGAAATCGCGCGATCCGGTTTCGTGGTCGATGATCCCGGCCGCCATGAACAACGACGCCTTGAAAGTCGCATGATTGATGATGTGGAAGATCGCCGCCACCACGGCCAGCTTCTCGTCCAGTCCGAGGAGCAGCGTGATGAGGCCCAGGTGGCTGATCGTCGAATACGCGAGCAGCCCCTTCAGGTCCTGCTGGAACAGCGCGGCGACCGCGCCGATGAGCATCGTGGCGAGTCCCGCGCCACCGACCGCGTAGAACCAGATCTCGTTGCCGCCGAGCGCCGGATGCAGCCGCGCGAGCAGGAAGACACCGCATTTCACCATCGTCGCCGAGTGCAGGTACGCCGAAACCGGCGTCGGCGCAGCCATCGCGTGCGGCAGCCAGAAGTGGAACGGGAACTGCGCCGACTTGGTGAACGCGCCGACCAGCACCAGGCCGAGCGCGACCGGGAAGCGCGGATCGGCGCGGATCGCCGCCCCGGCCGCCAGCACGACGTCGAGGTCGTAGCTGCCGGCGATCGCCCCGATCAGGATCGCACCGGCGAGCAGGCAGAGCCCTCCGGTGCCGGTGATCGCGAGCGCCATCCGCGCGCCCCGACGCGCGTCCTCCCGCCGGTGCCAGTAGCCGATCAGCAGGAACGACGCGAGACTGGTCGCCTCCCAGAAGACGCACAGCGCGATCAGGTTGCCGGCGGTGACCACGCCGAGCATCGCCCCGGCGAACGCGAGCAGCAGCGCGTAGAAGCGCGGGTGCGAATCGTCGTCGCCCAGGTAGTAGGCGGCGTAGAACACGACGAGCGCGCCGATCCCGCAGACCAGCATCGCGAAGGTCCAGGCGAGGCCGTCGATGCGCACCGCGTACGGGACCCCGGGCAGCCAGTCCACCGAGGCGCGGGCGATCTCGCCTGCGAAGACCGCCGGCGCGAGCGCGCCGGCGAATGCGACGCCGGAGAGCATCGTGGCGCCGGCCAGCGCGGCGGCGAGCGTGCGGCGCCGCTCCGGCAACGCACCGACGATCGCGGCGGCGAGTAGCGGCAGGACGACGAGCGCGAGCGCCATCGGTGACGCGTACGGCGTTCAGCCGCCCGGCCGGCGGGACCGCCACTCGCGGACGATCGCGATCGCGAGCGTCAGCACCGTGATCGGAACGACGAACGCCAGCATCGCGGACGAGAACGCCGGCAGCGCGTCGTGCTCTGTCGCCGCGAGGATCAGGTACGCGACATAGGCCGCGTAGGTCAGGACGAAGACGGCGCCCTCCCAGCGCGCGACGAGGTGGCCGGTGATGAACACCGGCAGGCACGCGATGGCGACCGCGATCATCACCCAGAGGTCGAAGCTCAGCACCGACGGAGCCACCGGCAGCCCGGCCGGCGACACCAGCGCGGAGAGGCCGAGGCACCCCAGGATGTTGAACGTGTTGCTGCCCACGACGTTGCCCACGGCGATGTCCCGCTCGCCCTTGACCGCGGCGGTGATCGACGTCGCCACCTCGGGCAACGACGTTCCGGCCGCGACGATCGTCAATCCGATGACGATCTCGGAGACCCCCGCGGCCTGCGCGAAGAACACCGCCGCCCCGACCAGCCAGCGCGACCCGAGCACGAGCAGGACCAAGCCGGCGACGACGAGCGCGACCTGCAGCGACACGCCGCCGCGCGCCGCGTCCTGCCCGTATTCGGCCCGGTACTCCTCGCGTGTCGCCGCTGTCTGCCGCCGGGCCTGGACGACCAGGAACCCGGTGTAGGCGACGAGCGCGGCCAGGAACAGCGCCCCGTCGACGAAACCGATGACGCCGTTCCACGCGGCCGCCGCGAGCGCGAGCGAGGCGCCGATCATGATCGGCACTTCCTGCCGGACGATCTGCGCGTCGACGACCAGCGGCACGACCAGCGCCGAGACGCCGAGTATGAACAGGATGTTGAAGAGGTTGCTGCCGACGACGTTGCCGATCGCGATGTCGGCGTTGCCCTGGATCGCGGCGCCGACCGACACCGCGGCCTCCGGAGCGCTGGTGCCGAACGCGACGACGGTGAGTCCGACAACCAGCGGCGAGAGCCCCAGCGCCAGCGCGAGCCGCGATGCGCCCCGAACCAGCAGGTCGGCACCGGCGACCAGCGCGATCAGTCCGGCGGCGAACCACAGTCCCTGCGCGATCATGTCGATTCCGCCTCCGCGGATTCAGTCCACGACGACGACATGGACGCGGAACGGCCCGTGCGCGCCCAGGACGATCGTCTGCTCGATGTCGCCGGTGCGGGACGGTCCGGAGACGAAGTGGATGCCCCGCGGCATCGTCGCCCGCTCGTCGCGCAGCAGCGCGTACGCTTCCTCCATCCCCTCGACGATGCGGTCCGCGCGCAGGACGGCGATGTGGGTGTCGGGGAGGATCATCGTCGACGACGGGGTCGCGGCGCCGGTGACGAGCACCAGCGTTCCGGTCTCGGCGATCGCGCAGAACGCGCCGGTCACGCCCAGGCGGTCGTCGCCGCGCGCCGGCCGCGGTTCGATTTCCAGCCCGGCGCCGGTCCAGTCGAGCGTGCCCAGCTCCGGCCAGCAGACACCGCGCCGTGTCCGCTGCGCGGCGAGCGCGGGCGCGAGATCGAGCGACTCGAGGTAGCGGGCCACCGCGGAGGGCACCTGCTCGACACGCGCGAGGCGCTCGACGGTGCTCGAGAGTTCGAGCGCGCGCGCCGCGAACCGCTCGATCGGATCGCCGGCGGGCAACGGACGCGGGCCGAACGGTCGCGCGGCCAGCCGGCTCGCCGCCGCGGACTGCGCCGCGGCACGGTCGTCGGACACGCCCAGCGCGCTCCGCACACGCGCCATCACGGCCGCGCGGACGGCGGCGTTCGACTCGATGGCGCCCGGCCCGCCGCTCATCCGCGGCGCATCCCGCGCACGAACGCGTCGAGGCGGCGTATCCCCTCGGCGATCGCGTCGTTCGACGTCGCGTAGGAGAACCGGATGTGCTGCCCGTCACCGGGCACGCGCCGCCCGAAATGGATGTCCGCCAGCACGGCGACGCCGGCCTCGTGCAGCAACCGTTTGCGGAACACCTCGGAGTCCTCGCAGCCGGTCATCCGGCAGGCCTCGGTGACGTTCGGCCAGGCGTAGAACGCGCCGCCGGGCGACTTGCACGTGATTCCCGGGACCTGGTTGAGCAGGCCGACGATGAGATCGCGCCGCTCGAGGAAGCGCGCGCGCATCGCATCGGCCGCGTCCTGCGGGCCCTCGATCGCCTCGACCGCCGCCCATTGCGAGATCTGCGACGCACAGGAATCGGTGTTGGTGATCCAGCGGGTGAACACCGGCGCCAGCACGCGATTCGCCGCGTAGCCGATCCGCCAGCCGGTCATCGCCCAGGTCTTGGACGCGCCGTCGGAGAGGATCGTGCGCTCGAGCATGCCCGGCCGCGTGGCGATCGACTCGAACGCGCCGTCGTAGGCGAGCCGCGAGTAGATCTCGTCGGCGTACACCCAGATCCGGGGGTGGCGCGCCAGGACCGCGGCGATCGCGGCGAGGTCGGCGCGGCCGAGGATGCCACCGGTCGGGTTGTGCGGCGTATTGAGGATCAGGAGCCGCGTGCGATCGGTGATCGCCGCCTCGAGTTCCGCGGGATCGAACGCGTACTGGCGCGACTCGCGCAGGTACACCGGCACCGGTACCGCGCCGTTGGCGAGGATCTGCGACTCGTAGATCGGGAACCCCGGCACCGGGTAGATCACCTCGTCGCCGGTGCCGTGGTCGGTCACCGAGGCGATCGTGTAGGCGATGAATGGCTTGGCGCCCGAACCGACGACGACGTCCTCCGGCGCGATCGACAGGCCGCGCCGGACCGAGAGATCCTTCGCCGCCGCCGCGCGCAGTTCGTCTATGCCCGCCGACGGCGTGTAGCCGTGCCGTCCGGCGCGGATCGCGGCGATCGCCGCGTCCTGGACGTTCGGCGGCGTCGGGAAGTCCGGTTGCCCGATGCAGAACGAGACGATGTCGGCGCCGCGCCGGACCAGGGCGTTGACCTCGGCGAGGACGACGAAGGCGTTCTCGGTGCCGAGCGACTCGGCGCGCCGGGACAGCGGTGGATGCGCGGTGCGTGCGGGATGCGGTGCGTTCATCGGGGCTTTCCTCCGGCGCGCCTGCGCGCCGCGTATTGTTCGCGAAACGTCCTGCCGTCGGGTGCCGGGAGATCCCGGCCCGCCGTCCAGCCGCCGCCCGGCGGGAGACGGCGGATGCGCCGTTCGCGTCCGCCCCAGATCCGCAGCAGGCGCGCGACGACGCGCATCGATGCGCCGTAGAGCGCCGGCCGCGCCGCGACCCACGACCACAGCCGCAGCGCCGCCCGCTCGGACCAGGGCGCGAGCCGCCGTTCGAAGGTCCGCTCGCGCAGCTTGCGCTGCAGGTCGGGCAGCGGGATCTTCACCGGGCAGACGACGCCGCACTGGTTGCACAGGGTCGACGCCGCCGGCAGCGGATGCGCGTTCTCGAGTCCCGCGTACATCGGTGTCAGGATCGACCCGATCGGCCCGGGGTAGACCCAGCCGTACGGATGCCCGCCGATGCTCTGGTAGACCGGGCAGTGGTTCATGCACGCGCCGCAGCGGATGCAGCGCAGCGCCTCGCGGACCTCGCTCGCCAGCACGTCGGTGCGCCCGGCGTCGACGAGTATGTAGTACATGTGCTCGACGCCGCCCTCGCCTTCCCCGCGCACGCCGGTCAGCACGTCGACGTAGTTCGAGATCGGCTGCCCGGTCGCCGAGCGCGGCAGCAGCCGCAGCAGCGTCGCCGCGTCCTCGAGCGTCGGCACGATCTTCTCGATCCCCGAGATCGCGACGTGCACCCGAGGCAGGCCGGTCGCCAGCGTCGCGTTGCCTTCGTTGGTGACGAGGACGACCGACCCGGTCTCCGCCACGAAGAAGTTCCCGCCGGAGATGCCCATGTCCGCCGTCAGGTAGTGCTCGCGCAGCACCGCCCTCGCCTCGAGGCAGAGGTCCTCGATGCCCTCCTTGCGCGCCGTCTTGTGCCTGCGGTGGAAGAGGTCGGCGACCTCCTCCTTCGACTTGTGCAGCGCGGGGCCGACCAGGTGCGACGGCGGCTCGTAGCCGTTGATCTGCAGGATGTACTCGCCCAGGTCGGTCTCGATCACCTCGAGACCGGCCGCCTCGATCGCGCGGTCGAGCGACGACTCCTCGGAGACCATCGACTTCGACTTCACGATCTTGCGCACGCCGTGCCGGAACGCGATCTCGAGCACGAGCCGGTTGATGTCGTCGGGCGTCCGCGCCCAGAGCACGGTGGCGCCGCCGGCCGTCGCGCTGCGCTCGAAGATCCCGAGCCAGACGTCGAGGTCGTCGAGCGTGCGTTGCCGGATCTCGCGGCCGGCCTCGCGCAGGCCCTCGAAATCGTGGAATCCGGCCATCGCCGCCGCGCGTTTCGCGGCGAACTTGCCCTTGACCCGGACGAGGTTGCGCTGGAGCGTCGCGTCGGCGAGTTTCTCGCCCGCGCGCGCCTTGAACTCGATCGACGCGACCCGCATCCGCGCCCCGTCAGTCTTCGCGGCCGGCCAGGACCTCGGCGACGTGCAGCACCCGCGTGCTCGCGTCACCGCGCCGGCGCAGGCGTCCCTCGACGTTCAGCATGCAGCCCAGATCGCCCATCACGACCGCGCCGGCGCCGGTCTCGGCGATCTGCGCGCACTTGCGCTCGGCGATGTGCGCGGCGATCTCGCCGAACTTGACCGAGAACGCACCGCCGAAACCGCAGCAGCTCTCCGGCTCCGCCATCTCGGTGAGCTCGAGCCCGGAGACCTTCGCGAGCAGCCGCCGGGGCTGGGACTTCACGCCCAGTTCGCGCAGGCCGGCGCAGCAGTCGTGGTAGGTGACGGTGCCGTCGTGGCGGCCGGGCACCGCGTCGAAGCCCAGCTCGTCGACGAGGAACTGGGTGAGTTCCCGGGTCCTCGCCGCGGCCGAGCGCGCCCGCTCCGACCAGGTCGCGTCGTCGGCGAGGAGCGTCGGGTAATGAACCCGGATCATCCCCACGCACGAGCCGGACGGCGCGACGATCCAGTCGCAACCCTCGAACTCGGCGATGAGCTTGCGCGCGAGCGCCGCGGCGCCGGCGCGATCGCCGCCGTTCCATCCGGGCTGCCCGCAGCAGGTCTGCGTGGCGGGGACGACGACCTCGGCCCCGGCGCGCTCCAGCAGGTCGACCGCGGCCCAGCCTATGCCAGGCCGCATCAGGTCGACGAGGCAGGTGACGACGAGGCCGACGCGCATGACGCCGGCGATGTTAGCACGCCGCCCGCGCACCCCGAGGGGCGCGCCCCGCGTCCGCGATCAGAACTGCGATTGCGCGAGCGCGACGACGCAGAGTCCCATCAGCGGCTGCGGGAGTATCCCCAGGACGAGCAGGGCGAGCCCGTTCGCCGACAGGATCGCGCGCGTTCCGCCCGGCGCCACGATCGGCTCCCGGTCGGTGGGCTCGTCGAAGTACATCAGCTTGACGATACGCAGGTAGTAGAACGCGCCGACGAGCGACGCGAGCACGCCGGCCACCGCGAGCCAGACGAATCCCTGGTTGACCGCGGCCTCGAGCACCGCGAACTTCGCGTAGAAGCCCAGCATCGGCGGGACGCCGGCGAGCGAGAACATCACGAGCAGCATGATGAACGCCCACCACGGCGAGCGACGGTTCAATCCCTTGAAGTCGTCGATCGCGTCCGCCTCGAAACCCTCGCGCGACAGCAGCAGCACCACGCCGAACGACGCCGCGCTCGTGAACACGTAGGCGACCGTGTAGAACATCGCCGCCGAGTACCCGTTCAGGTCGGCGGCGAGGAACCCCATCAGCATGAAGCCCATGTTCGCGATCGTCGAATACGCGAGCATCCGCTTGACGCTGGTCTGCGCGATCGCGATCAGGTTCCCCAGCGTCATCGACAGCAGCGAAAGGACGATCAGCATCCCCTGCCAGTCGAACTCCATGCCCTTGAGCGCGCCGGCCAGGACGCGCAGCGTGAACGCGAACGCGGCGAGCTTCGGCGCCGTGCCCACGAGCAGCGTGATGGGCGTCGGCGCGCCGTGGTACACGTCGGGTACCCACATGTGGTAGGGAACGACGCCGAGCTTGAACGCGATGCCCGATACGATGAACACCAGTCCGAAGGCCAGCAGCGTGCGATTGCCCTGCGAGCCGAGCGTCGCCTCCGCGACCCGGTCGAGATCGAACGAGCCGGTCGCCCCGTAGACCATCGAGACGCCGTAGAGCAGCATGCCGGAGGCCAGCGCGCCGAGCACGAAGTATTTCATCGCCGCCTCGGCCGGCGCCGCCGCGTCACGCTGCAGGGCGACCAGCGCGTACAGCGACAGCGAGAGGATCTCGAGGCCGAGGTAGAGCGTGAGGAAGCTCGCCGCGCCCATCATGACCATCATGCCGAGGAGCGCGAACAGGACCAGCACGAACGCCTCGCCCCGGAAGAGCCCCCGCGCCTCCAGGTAGGCGCGCCCGTAGAACAGCATCAGCGACACCGCGACGAGCGCGAGCAGCTTGAGCACGTCGCCCAGCATGTCGTCGACCACCATGCCGTGGAACGCGCGCACGGTTCCGACCTGCGCGGTCGAGACCACGATCCACATCGTGGCCAGCAGCGCCGCCTGCGCGAGCCAGAACGAGATCGCGCGCCGCGCCTGCGGGATGAACAGGCCGGCGATCAGGATCAGCGACGCCGAGGCGAGGATCGCGATCTCGGGCAGGACCGCGTAGAGGTCGGCTCTCATCGTACGTGCCCTAGAGCTTGCTCCTCGCCACGTGGGCGAGGAGATCGGTGACCGAGACGTGCATGACGTCCACGAAGGGCTTCGGCCACAGCCCCATCGCCAGCACGGCGGCGGCGACGACGGCGAGCAGCCAGAACTCGCGGCGCGACAGATCGGCGAGCGCGCCGACCCCCGGATTGGCGACCGCGCCGAAGATCACCCGTTTGTACATCCACAGCGTGTACGCGGCGCCCAGCACCAGCGTCGTGGCGGCGGCGAAGCCGAGCCAGAAGTTGACCTTCACCGCCGCGAGGATGACGAGGAACTCGCCGACGAAGCCGGACGTCGCCGGCAGCCCCGCGTTCGCCATGGCGAACAGCATCATGAACGCGGCGAACCTGGGCATCGTGTTGACGACGCCGCCGTAATCGGCGATCTGCCGGCTGTGCATCCGGTCGTAGAGGACGCCGACGCAGAGGAACATCGCGGCCGACACGAAGCCGTGCGAGATCATCTGGACGAGCGCACCCTCGACGCCCAGCGGACTGAACAGGAAGAAGCCCAGCGTGACGAAGCCCATGTGGGAGATCGACGAATAGGCGATCAGCTTCTTCATGTCGGACTGCACCAGCGCGACGAACCCGATGTAGATCACGGCGATCAGCGAGAGCGTGATCACGAACGCGGACAGCTCGCGGCTCGCATCGGGCAGGATCGGCAGGATGAAGCGGACGAAGCCGTACGCCCCGATCTTCAGCGTGATCGCCGCGAGCACGACCGAGCCGCCGGTCGGCGCCTCGACGTGGGCGTCCGGGAGCCAGGTGTGGACCGGCCACATCGGCACCTTGACCGCGAAGGCGAGGAAGAAGGCGACGAACAGCGCGTACTGGACCGGCAGCGAAAGCGGGACGCGGTACCAGTCCTGCAGCGCGAAGCTCTCGGTCACGTTGTACAGGTAGACGAACGCGACCAGCATCAGCAGCGAGCCCAGCAGCGTGTACAGGAAGAACTTGAGCGCGGCGTAGACGCGCCGCGGTCCGCCCCAGATCCCGATGATCAGGTACATCGGGATCAGCATCGCCTCGAAGAAGACGTAGAACAGCACGCCGTCCATCGCCGAGAACGCGCCGTTGATGAGCCCGGACATGATCAGGAACGCGGCCATGTACTGCGAGACGCGCGACTCGATCACCTCCCATCCGGCCCAGACGACCAGCACCGTCGTGAAGCTGTTGAGGAGGATGAACAGGACGGAAATCCCGTCGACGCCCAGGTGGTACCAGACGTCGAAACGCGGGATCCACTCGCCGCGCTCGACGAACTGCAGGGCCCCGCTGGCGACGTCGAAGTGGAAGTAGAGCGGCAGCGTGACCAGGAAGCCGGCGAGCGCGCCGGCGAGCGCGATCCAGCGCGCGCGCGACGCGTCGTCGTCGCGGTGGACGACCAGCACGGCGAGGCCGGCCAGGATCGGAACCCAGATGGCGAGCGAGAGGTAGGGCAGCATCGTCGTCGGTCCGGATCCCTAGCGCCCGACCCACCAGGTGAGCAGCGCGAACACGCCCACGATCATCGTGAACGCGTAGTGGTAGACGTAGCCGGACTGGATGTGTCGCATCAGCGCCGACGCGAACCCGACGACGCGCGCCGACCCGTTCACCATCACGCCGTCGATGAGCGTCCGGTCGCCGATATCGGACAGCGTCCCGCCGAGCCGCCGCGATCCGCCGGCGAAGAACCAGTCGTTGAACTTGTCGACGTAGTACTTGTTGTCGAGCAGCGTGTAGACCGGCCCGGCCATCCGCTTGAGCGCCTCCGGGACGCCCGGATTCACCAGGTAGCAGTACCAGGCGGCGACGATGCCGGCGATCGCGAGCCAGAACGGCAGGCTCAGCACGCCGTGGGTGACGAACGCGCCGATGCCGTGCCACTCGTTCTTGAGCTCCCAGAGCACCGCGTGCTCGGGCCGGACGACGATCGACTTGCCGAAGTAGTCGCCGAAGAGCATCGGCTCGATGAACATCCAGCCGGCGACGACCGACGGGATCGCGAGCAGCACCAGCGGGACGGTGACGACCCAGGGACTCTCCCTGGGCGGGCCGCCGTGCCCGTGGTCGTCGTGCCCGTGGTCGCCGTGCCCGGTCCCGGCGTGCGCGCCGTCACCGTGCGCGCCGCCGCCGAACCGTTCCGCGCCGTGGAAGGCGAGGAACAGCATCCGGAACGAGTAGAACGCGGTGATGAAGACGCCGGCCATGACGGCGAAGTACGCGTAGCCGTGGCCGGGGATCTTCGACAGATGGACCGCCTCGATGATCGCGTCCTTGGAGAAGAATCCCGCGAACGGCGGAACGCCGGCGAGCGCGAGCGAGCCGACGACCGCGGTGATCCAGGTGATCGGCATGTACCGGCGCAACCCGCCCATCCTGCGCAGGTCCTGCTCGTGGTGCAGCGCGATGATGACCGAGCCGGCGCCGAGGAACAGCAGCGCCTTGAAGAACGCGTGGGTCATCAGGTGGAAGATCGCGGCCGAGTACGCGGATACGCCGAGCGCCACCGTCATGTAGCCGAGCTGCGAGAGCGTCGAGTACGCGACGACGCGCTTGATGTCGTTCTGGACGATCCCGAGGAACGCCATCGACAGCGCCGTGGTCGCCCCGATCACGGTGACGAACGACAACGCGGTCTCCGACAGCTCGAAGAGCGGGCTCATCCGGGCGACCATGAAGATGCCGGCGGTCACCATCGTCGCCGCATGGATCAGCGCGGAGATCGGCGTCGGGCCTTCCATCGAATCGGGCAGCCACACGTGCAGCGGGACCTGCGCGCTCTTGCCCATCGCGCCGACGAACAGGCAGATGCAGGTGACCGTCAGCAGCGACCAGGCCGCGCCGGCCCATCCGCCGACCGTCTCGTTCACGAGCGCCGGCGCCTTCGCGAACACGGCGGCGTAGTCGAGCGACCCGGTGGCCGCGAGGACGAGTCCGATCCCCAGCACGAACCCGAAGTCGCCGACCCGGTTGGCCAGGAACGCCTTGAGGTTAGCGTAGATCGCCGTCGGCCGGGTGTACCAGAAGCCGATCAGGAGGTAGCTGACCAGCCCGACCGCTTCCCAGCCGAAGAAGAGCTGGACGAAGTTGTTGCTCATGACGAGCATGAGCATCGAGAACGTGAACAGCGAGATGTAGCTGAAGAACCGCGTGTACCCGGGGTCCTCCTCCATGTAGCCGATCGTGTAGACGTGGACCATCAGCGACACGAACGTCACCACGACCATCATGGTCGCGGTCAGCGGGTCGACGAGGAATCCGATCGCGAGCCTCAGGTCGCCGGAGGCCAGCCAGGTGTACACGTCGCCGTTGAACGTCTGCCCCGACTGCACGTCGCGCCAGACGATGAGCGAGAGCAGGAACGAGGCGCCGACGCCCAGGATGCACAGCCAGTGCGACGCCGGCCGGCCGATGCGCGGGCCGAACAGGCCGACGACGACCGACGCCGCGAGCGGCGCGAGCGCGACGACGAGCGAGAGTGTCTTCATGTCCATCGCCGGTCAGCCCTTGAGCTTCGCCAGGTCCTCGACGTCGATCGAGCCGACGTTGCGGAACAGCAGCACCAGGATCGCGAGCCCGATCGCCGACTCCGCCGCGGCGACGGTCAGGATGAAGAACACGAACACCTGGCCCGCCATGTCGCCCAGATGGTGGCTGAACGCGACGAAATTGAGATTGACCGCGAGCAGCATGAGCTCGATGGCCATCAGCAGGATGATGACGTTCTTGCGGTTGAGGAAGATCCCGACGACGCTGATCGAGAACAGGATCGCCCCGAGCACCAGGCTGTGGGACAGCGGCACGGTCAGCACGGCGTGCCTCCGATCCGGTCCGGGCGGCGGACGCGCGCGCTCATCGTTCCCTCTTCTCCGCGGGCATCGCGATCAGCCGCACGCGGTCGCCGCGCTTGACCTTGACCTGCTCGCCGGGGTCCTGCCGCCGCGTGTCCTTGCGGCGGCGCCAGGTGAGCGCGATCGCGGCGACGATCGCGATCAGCAGCAGCACCGCGGCCAGCTCGAACGGGTACACGTAGTCGACGTAGAGCAGCCGGCCGAGCGCCTTGGTGTTGCTGCCCGCCGGGAGCGAGCCGCCGCCGGCGGCGTCCTTCGCGCCGGCCACGACGACGAGGATCATCTCGACCAGCACGAGCCCGCCGACGGTGGCGCCGACCGGGATGTAGCTCTTGAAATGCCTGCGCAGGTCGTCGAAATCGACGTCGAGCATCATGATGACGAACAGGAACCGGACCATCACCGCGCCGACGTAGACCAGCACCAGCGCGATCGCGAGGAACTCGGCGCCCAGCATCAGCCAGATCGCCGCCGCCGAGAAGAACGACAGCACGAGCCAGAGCGCGGCGTGCACCGGGTTCTTCACGGTGATGACCCGCAGCGCCGCGAACACGAGGATCGCGGCGAACAGGTACCAGACGGCGTTGGCGAAGGTCATCGGTCGGCTCGTCCGCTGGCGCTACCGGTAGCTCGCGTCCTGCGCGCGGTCGGCGGCGATCTGCGCCTCGTGGCGGTCGCCCACGGCGAGGAGCATCTCCTTGGTGTAGGTGAGGTCGCCGCGCTTCTCGCCGTGGTATTCGAGCACCCGGGTCTCGACGATCGAGTCGACCGGGCAGCTCTCCTCGCAGAATCCGCAGAAGATGCACTTGGTCAGGTCGATGTCGTAGCGGGTCGTGCGGCGCGTGCCGTCGGCCCGCTGCTCGGACTCGATCGTGATCGCGAGCGCCGGACACACGGCCTCGCACAGCTTGCAGGCGATGCAGCGCTCCTCGCCGTTCGGGTAGCGGCGCAACGCATGGAGTCCGCGAAAGCGCGGGCTCTGCGGCGTCTTCTCCTCGGGGAACTGCACGGTGATCTTGCGCGCGAACAGGTGCCGCCCGGTCAGCGCAAGCCCGCGCCCCAGCTCGAGGAGGAGCCAGGTCTGGAGGAAGTCGCGGACGCGCTGGATCATGGTCAGTGGAAGAGCGGCGCGTAGCGCGTCTGCATCATCGCGCCGATGAAGACGATCCACACGAGCGTGAGCGGGATGAACACCTTCCAGCCCAGGCGCATCACCTGGTCGTAGCGGTAGCGCGGGAACGTCGCCCGCACCCAGAGGAAGATCAGCAGCACGAACGCGACCTTGGCGCCCAGCCAGCCCAGGCCGTCGCCGAACGGCGCGAATCCGAAGACCGTCCAGTCGTTGAGGATCGGGAACGGCGACAGCCACCCGCCGAGGAACATGACCGACGCGAGCGTCGCGATCAGGATCATGTTCATGTACTCGGCCAGGAAGAAGATCGCGAACGTCACGCCGGAGTACTCGACGTGGAAGCCGGCGACGATCTCGCTCTCGCCTTCCGCGAGGTCGAACGGATGGCGGTTGGTCTCGGCGATCCCCGCCGTGATGTAGACGACGAACATCGGCAGCAGCGGCCACAGGTACCAGTAGGCCGCCCCGCCCTCCTGGCCGGCGACGATCTCGCGCAGGTTGAGGCTGTTGGCGCACATGAGGACCGCGACCAGGGCGAACCCCATCGCGATCTCGTAGCTCACGATCTGCGCGGCCGACCGCAGCGCGCCGAGGAACGCGTACTTCGAGTTCGACGCCCAGCCCGCGAGGATGATCCCGTAGACGCCCAGCGAGGTCATCGCGAGCAGGTACAGGAGCCCGGCGTCGACGTCGGCGACCACCAGCCGGTCGGTCAGCGGCACGACGGCCCAGGCCGCCACCGCCGGCCCGATCGAGAGCAGCGGCGCGATGAAGAACAGGTACCGGTTCGAGCCGGTCGGTACCACGATCTCCTTGAAGATCAGCTTGAACGTGTCGGCGAACGGCTGCAGCAGGCCGAGCGGACCGACGCGGTTGGGCCCGATGCGCACCTGCATCCACCCGATCACCTTGCGCTCGACGAGCGTCAGGTAGGCGACCGCGATGATCAGCGGCACGACGAGGACCGCGATCTTGACGAGCGTCCAGGCCGGCAGCCAGACCGGGCCCAGGAAGTCGCGGACCGGCGCGAGCAGCGTGTCGAGGGCGTCCATGGCGCTACGCGCGCTCCACGGTGACCGGACCGATCATGCCGTCCAGCCCGCAGGTCGACGGATGCGCCGCCGCGAGCCTGACGACGCCCGGCGGGACGGCGGCGTCCGCGACCGCCGCGACCACCGCCTCGCCGCGTCCCTGGCGGACGCGGACCTGCGCGCCATCGACGAGTCCCAGCGTGTCGAGCATCGAGCGGTTCATCCGGGCGCGCGGCGGCCGGGCGTCAGCGGTCTGCTGGAGCGACGGCGCGCGGCGCACCAGCGGATCGGCGAAATGGATCGGCACGTCGGCGATGCGCTCGACCGTCGCCGCCGTGCCGGCCGCGGCCGTCACGTGCACCGACGTCGCGTTCGACAGCCTTGGCTCCACCGGCGCTCCGGCCGGCAGCACGCTCGCGCGGACCTCGTCGACCGAGTCGAATCCGACATCGGCGATCTCCAGCATCGTGCCCAGCACGCGCAGCACCTTCCAGCCCGGCCGCGTGTCCCCGAGGGGTCTGGCGACGCCGTTGAAGGCCTGGACGCGGCCCTCGCAATTGACGAACGTCCCGGCCGTTTCGGTGAACGGCGCGATCGGCAGCATCACGTCGGCGTAGGCGCTGCCGTGCGCGAACGGGCTCAGCACGACGACGAGCTCCGCCTTCTCCAGCGCCGCGCGCGCCGCCGGCGGAAAGGCGCAATCGAACTCCGGCTCGGCGTGCAGCAGGACGTACGCCTTGCGCGGATCGGTCCACATCGTCAGGGCGTTCGCCTCCCCGTCGCGCGGCCGCGCGCCGACCAGTCCGGCGCCCACGCCGTTGGCCGCCTCGACCAGCGTGCCGAGCGTCGCGCCGGTGAGATCCGCGAGCGCCTGCGCGAGCGCCCGGAGCTGGGAGGCGTCCGGGTGCTGGACCGCCGCGTTGCCGAGCAGGATCGCCCGCCGCGCACCGGAGAGCAGGCTGGCCGCGATCACCTGCGCGGCCGCGCCCGGCTCGACGGCCGACAGCGCCGGCGGCGGCTCGCGGCCGGCGCCCCGCGCCGCCGCCACGACGATCTCGGCGAGCGCCGCCGCCATCCGCGACGGCGCGACGATCGCCTTGTGCGCGACCGGCAGCAGCCAGTCGTCGTCGACCGAGTGCAGGCTGGACACGACCAGGCCGCGCCTGGCCGCCTGGCGCAGGCGCTGCGCGACCAGCGGGTGGTCCTTGCGCAGGAAGCTGCCGATGACGAGCGCCCGCTCGAGCGTCGAGAGCTCGGCGACCGGCATGCCCAGCCAGGGCACGCCGGCGTCGGTCGCGTCGGCGCGGAAGTCCGACTGGCGCAGGCGGTGGTCGATCGAACCGCCCAGGCCGCGCGCGAGGCGCGCCGCCAGTCCCAGTTCCTCGAGCGTCGCGTGCGGGGAGGCGAGCACGCCGACCGCGCCGGAACCGTGCTTCTCCGCGGCCGACTTCAGGCCGTGCGCGACCGTCTCGAGCGCGGTCGCCCAATCGACGTCGCGCCACTCCCCGCCCTGCTTGACCCTCGGCCGGAGCAGCCGCTCGTCGCTGCCGAGCGCCTCGTAGCTGAACCGGTCCTTGTCGGAGATCCAGCACTCGTTGACCGCCTCGTTCTCGAGCGGCAGCACGCGCAGCACCCGGTCGCCCTTCACCTGGACGACGAGGTTCGATCCCAGCGAGTCGTGCGGCGAGACCGACTTGCGGCGCGCGAGCTCCCAGGTGCGGGCCGCGTAGCGGAACGGCTTCGACGTGAGCGCGCCGACCGGGCAGACGTCGATCATGTTGCCGGACAGCTCGGAGTCCACCGAGCGGCCGACGAACGTGACGATCTCCGAGTGCTCGCCGCGGCCCATCATGCCGAGTTCCATCACCCCGGCGATCTCCTGGCCGAAGCGCACGCAGCGCGTGCAATGGATGCAGCGCGCCATCTCCTCGGCGGAGACCAGCGGGCCCAGGTTCTTGTGGAACACGACGCGCTTGGGCTCGTGGTAGCGCGAGACCGATCCGCCGTAGCCGACGGCGAGGTCCTGCAGCTGGCACTCGCCGCCCTGGTCGCAGATCGGGCAGTCGAGCGGATGGTTGATCAGCAGGAACTCCATCACGCTCTTCTGC